>CANPZF010000008.1 GCA_947589015.1 uncultured Clostridia bacterium | reverse complement strand
CCCTCAATTTTGTATATAAGAATTTCTATTTTTCATTCCAATCAAGCATTGATTTATCAACTAAATATATACTATATACTGCCATGTTGTAGAATAAAAGGTAAGAAATGCCAAAATTACAAAAATACCGAAACTTAAAATTACATGAATATTTATATTATAGTAGGTTATAATATAATTAGATTTTGATATATGGAGGTGCTTTTTATGTCAGAGAAAAACAATCAAAATAACAACAAAAATAACCAAAACAAAAATAACAACAAAAACAATAATAACAATGAAAATCAAAACAACAACAACAACAGATAGTTTCCTATAGAAAATTTAAAATTATAAAAAGTTCTACATTCATATTTACATGAACATATGTAGAACTTTTACTTATTTTAAATATTATACTTTTCTCTTTTTACATAATGTGTATGTAATAACTCGTGTGCTTTATGTCCACCAGGTTCTCCCAAATATTCTTCATAAATTTTTTTCAAAACTGGATTTTCATGTGATTTTCTTATAGTACTTTTTTCATCTATAGAATATAATGCATTGGCTCTTAAAGCTCTTACATCAAATTCTGAGCGAATTTTTGAACTCTTTATTGGTTGACCTCCACCCATTATGCATCCACCTGGGCATGCCATAATTTCTACAAATTGATAATCAGCTGTTCCATTTTTGATTTCTTCTAAAATTTTTTGTGCATTAGCTAATCCACTTGCTGCAACAACTTTTACGTCTTTTCCTGCAATATTTATAGTAGCTCTTTTTATACCTTTTCCACCACGCACTTCTTGAAAATCAATTTTTTCTAAATCTTCTCCTACTAAAACATCTTGTGCTGTTCTTAGTGCTGCTTCCATAACTCCACCTGTTGTTCCGAAAATTGCAGCTGCACCTGTTGCTTCTCCCATTGGATTGTCAAATACATCTTCTTCTAAATTTTGAAATTCTATATTTGCTTGTTTAATCATTCTTGCAAGCTCTCTAGTAGTAATTACATTATCTACATCATAATTGCCTTCATTTTTCATTTCTTCACGTTGTCTTTCAAATTTTTTAGCTATACAAGGCATTACTGATACTACATATATTTTACTAGGATCTATTCCTTCTTTTTGTGCATAGTATGATTTTATTAATGCACCAAACATTTGATGTGGTGATTTACATGTTGATAAATGTCCTAATAATTCTGGATAATTCATTTCTATATATCTTATCCATCCTGGACTACAAGATGTTATCATTGGTAAAGTTTGATTATTTGTGAATCTTTCTATAAATTCATGTGCTTCCTCCATAATTGTAAAATCAGCACCTGTATTTGTATCAAATACTTTATCAAATCCTAATCTTTTTAATGCTGTTACCATCTTCCCTGTTACATTTGTTCCTATTGGTATTTCAAATTCTTCTCCAAGTGCAACTCTAACAGCTGGTGCTGTTTGAACAACTACATATGCATCTGGATCTTTTAATTTTTTCCAAACTTCATTTATAGTTTCTTTTTCATGTAAAGCTCCCGTTGGACAGCTTTGAATACATTGACCACAAAAAGTACAATTTACATTATTCAAACTATTATTTCCTACTGTTGATATACATGATTCAAAACCTCTATTAATACAATCTATTGCACCTATTCCTTGTACTTTTTTACAAGCTGATATGCATCTTCTACATAAAATACATTTATTTGCATCTCTTACAATTGATGGAGATAAATCGTCTATTTTATATTCCTTCATTTCTCCTTCAAATTCTACTTGTGTTATGTTAAACTTTCTAGCTAGTTCTTGTAATTCACAATTTCCAGAACGTGTACATTTTAAGCAGTCTATTTTATGATTAGAAATAATAAGATCTAATACAACATGTCTTGCTTCTAAGACACTTGGTGTATTGGTGTGTACAATCATTCCTTCTTCTGCTTTTTGAATACAAGAAGTTGCAAATCCTCTTCTTCCCTCTATTTCTACAATACACATTCTACAGTCCCCCACTTCATTTATATCTTTTAGGAAACATAATGTTGGAATATCTATTCCAGCCTGTTTAGCTGCTTGTAGAATGGTTGTGCCTTTTTGTACTTGTATATTTTGACCATCAATTGTTAAATTAATAATATCGTTTTCCATATTTTCCTCCTAAATATTATACTAATTACTGTTTCAATCTAAGTATTTATATATATAAAAATTACGTTCTTTACTGGCAAAACTAATCATATAAAAAAGTTATAAAATATTTCAAATATATAAAAGTTAATCTGTCTTATCTGTATAATTCACCGTTTTGCCAAACTGCGCATCACTTCATTTTTATATATATAAATACTTAGATTTAACAGTATCATATCTATTTTAAGTATTAAATTCTTTAATTTCCAATTGCATGGAATGGACAATTAGTCAAGCAAGTACCACATTTGATACATTTTTCTTGATTAATTATTCTTTTTTCTCTTGCTTCACCTTCAATTGCATTTACTGGACAATGCTTTTGACACAATCCGCATCCTTTACATTTCTCTGGATCAATTTTTATTTTAGCCATTGCCTTACATTCTAGTGCTCTACATTGTTTATCAATAGCATGTTCTTCAAATTCCTTTCTAAAGTACTTTAAAGTACTAATTACAGGATTTGGTGCACTTTGTCCTAATCCACAAACACTTGCTTTTCGAATATTAGAAGCTAATTTTTCTAATTTATCAATATCTTCTTCTGAACCTTTTCCAGCACATAATTTTTCTAGCAATTCTAACATTCTTTTTGTTCCTATTCTACAAGGAGTACATTTACCACAACTTTCGCTTACAGTAAATTCCAAATAGAATTTTGCTAAAGATACCATACATTTTGTATCATCCATAACAATTAATCCACCAGATCCCATCATAGAACCAATTTCCTTTAATGACTCATAATCTATAGGTGTATCTAAATGTTCTTTTGGAATACATCCTCCAGATGGTCCTCCTGTTTGTGCTGCTTTAAAATCTCTTCCATTAGGAATTCCTCCACCAATATCATAAACTATTTCTCTTAATGTTGTTCCCATTGGCACTTCTACAAGTCCAATATTATTTACATTTCCACCTAAAGCAAATACTTTTGTTCCTTTTGAGTTTTCTGTACCAATAGAAGAATACCAATCTGCTCCTTTTAAAATAATCTGTGCTATGTTTGCATATGTTTCAACATTATTTATTAATGTTGGTTTTCCCCATAATCCACTTTGGGCAGGATATGGTGGTTTTACTCTTGGTTGACCTCTTTTACCTTCTATAGATTCCAATAATGCTGTTTCTTCTCCACATACAAATGCTCCTGCACCTAAACGTATTTCTATATCAAAATTAAATCCTGTGCCAAATATATTTTCTCCTAAAATTCCATAATCTCTTGCTTGATTTATTGCTGTCTGAAGTCTTTTTACAGCAATTGGATATTCTGCTCTTACATATATAAATCCTTTATTTGCACCTATTGTATATCCTGCAATTTCCATTGCTTCTAAAACACTATGTGGATCTCCTTCTAGTATACTTCTGTCCATAAAAGCTCCTGGATCTCCCTCGTCTGCATTACATACTACATATTTTTGACTATCTTGAGATGCTTTTGTTAGTTCCCATTTTTTACCTGTAGGGAATCCTGCTCCTCCACGTCCACGAAGTCCTGATTTTGTTATTGTTTCAATTACTTGTTCTGCTGTCATCTCTTTTAATACTTTTTCTAATGCTAAATATCCATCAAATGCCAAATATTCATCTATATTTTCTGGATTTATAACTCCACAGTTTTTCAATGCAATCCTTTTTTGTTTTTTATAAAAAGTAAGTTCATCTAAACTATTTACTTTTGTTCCATCTATATCTTTGCATAATAGTCTTTCTACTCTATTTCCTTCAATAATATGTGTTTGAATTATTTCTTCACAATCTTCTGGAGTTACCATCGCATAAAATGTGTCTTCTGGTCTTATTATAACAATTGGTCCTTTAGCACATAATCCAAAACATCCTGTTTTTATAACTCTTACATTTTCCAATCCTTTTTCCTCTATTATTCTTCTAAAATTTTCTAGAATTTGAGGTGATTTAGAAGATGTACATCCTGTTCCATGACACACCAAAATATGCTTTTCTCTTGTGTCTGCATTTGTATTTATTCTTAATTCTAATTCTTTTCTTTTTTGAATTCTAATTTCATGAATTTCATCAATAGTTTTCATATTAACAGTTTTTATGTTAGTCTTTAAAAGCTAACATATCCTCCTTTCTTATTTTATTTATTCATTAGTTCATCTAGTACTTCATCTAGTTTTTGAACCGTGGCTTTTCCATAAACTTCTCCATTTACAGTAAAAACTGGTGCTAAACCACAAGCTCCTACACATCTGGTTTCATCTATAGAAAATTTTCCATCTGCTGTTGTTTCACCTGGTCCTATTCCTAATTTCTCTGTTAATCTATCCATTATTTTTCTTGAGCCTTTTACAAAACATGCTGTGCCTAGACAAACTGAAATTGCATATTTTCCTTTTGGCTTTAATGTGAATCTTGAGTAAAATGTAATTACTCCATAAATCTCTGCTAATGGAATATTCAAAAATTCTGATAGTTCTTTTTGTACATATTGAGGTACATATCCATAATGTTCTTGAACTTCATTTAACATTTGTATTAAATTATCTTTTATTGGCTTATAAGTATTTAAAAGTCCTTCTAAAAATTCATCTTTTTTATTGCAGTTACAAGTACATGATTCATTATTTACATTATCTTCTTGCATAAAAATTCCTCCTTTTAATAATATATATTACAAACTAATTTAATTATATCAAACCATTTTTTTTTATACAACGTTTTTTTTAGAATTTTGTCGTTTTATGTCTTGACAATTTCTCTTAATAATGTAAAAATATACTTGTTAAGATAAAAGGAGGGGTTTTTATGAACTACAGTACTTATGATATTTCATCATACGCTAGAGGTATGGATTCTGCAGCATATGGTGTTTCTGATGATTTAGCAGTAGCAGCTATAATGTCTGCATTAGCCACATATTCAATAATCGTTCTTGTTGTTGCTATTCTTGAAATAATTGGATTGTGGAAAATGTTTTCTAAAGCTGGTGAAAAAGGTTGGAAGTCTATTATTCCTATTTACAATGTAGTAATATTATTCAAAATTTGTGGTCTTTCTCCTTGGCTTTTGCTTGTTTACTTCGCAGCAATAATTCCTTTTATAGGTTGGATAGCTGTTTTAGTATTATCAATATTCCAAGCAATTTATTTAGCAAAATCATTTGGAAAAGGCACAGGATTTACAGTTGGACTTATCTTCTTACAACCAATCTTTACTATGATTCTTGGTTTTGGTAGTGCAACATATGTTGGACCAGCTGCTAAAAATACAACAAATGCTTAATATATGAAAAAGAAAGTTAATATAAATACTAACTTTCTTTTTTATTTAATCTTTTTCTATTAGTTTTTCAAGTTCTCTAATTTTATCACGTAATTCTGCTGCCTTTTCAAATTCCATTTCAGCTGCATATTTTAACATTTCATCAGTTAAATTAGATATAGTTTCTTTAACGTCTTGCTCTTTTTCTAGTTTATATTCTACACTTATATCTTCTACAGTTGTAGCCTTTATTGAATCTCGTATAGATTTATTTATAGTTTTTGGCGTAATTCCATGTTCTATATTATATTGTTCTTGTATTTTTCTTCTTCTATTTGTTTCAGAGATTGCCTTTTCCATACTTTCAGTTAATTCATCTGCATACATAATAACTGTTCCTTCAGTATTTCTTGCAGCTCTTCCTATAGTTTGTATTAATGATCTTTCAGAACGAAGAAATCCTTCTTTATCTGCATCTAAAATTGCTACTAGAGATACTTCTGGAATGTCTAATCCTTCTCTTAACAGATTAATTCCTACTAGTACATCAAATTCCCCCATACGCAAATTTCTAATTATTTCCATTCTTTCAAGTGCTTTTGTATCTGAATGTATATAATTTACTTTTATATCTAAGCTTTTTAAATATTCCGTTAAATCCTCTGCCATTTTTTTTGTTAAGGTTGTTACTAAAACTCTTTGTTTTTTTTCAACTCTTATTCTAATTTGTTCTAGTAAATCATCTATTTGATTTGTTACAGGTTTTACTTCTATTTTGGGATCTAACAATCCTGTTGGTCTTATTATCTGTTCCACTACGTTTTCTTGTGAATGTTCTTTTTCGTATTCTGCTGGTGTTGCACTTACAAAAATAACTTGATTTATTCTTTGCTCAAATTCTTCAAATTTTAAAGGTCTATTGTCAAATGCTGATGGTAATCTAAATCCATAATTTACTAAAGATTCTTTTCTGGCTCTATCTCCATTATACATTGCTTTTACTTGAGGTATTGTAGCATGTGATTCATCTATTAACAATAAAAAATCATCTGGAAAATAATCAAATAATGTATATGGTGGGCTTCCTTCTTCTCTTCCACTAATATGTCTTGAATAATTTTCAATTCCAGAACAAAATCCTGTTTCCTTCATCATTTCAATATCAAAGTTTGTTCTTTCTTCTATTCTTTGTGCTTCAATTAATTTGTTATTATCTTTAAAATATTTTACTCTTTCCTCCATTTCTTTTTCTATTGTAACTATTGCTCTTTCCATCTTGTCCTTAGTTGTTACATAATGTGATGCTGGAGAAATTAATATATGTCTTCTATTTCCTATTGGTTTACCTGTTAATGGATTTATTTCTGTTATTTTTTCAATTTCGTCTCCCCAGAATTCTACTCTTACTGCCGATTCAGATTGGTCTGAAGGATATATTTCAACTATATCTCCTTTTGCTCTAAATGTTCCTCTTTTAAAATCTATTTCATTTCTTGTATATTGCATTGATATTAGCTTTCTTAATATTGTATCTCTAGATTTATTCATTCCTGGTCTTAAAGATAGCATCATTTCCTGATAATCTATTGGATCTCCTAAACCATATATACATGAAACAGATGCTACAATTATTACATCTCTAGTTTCAAATAATGATAATGTTGCCGAATGTCTTAGTTTATCTATTTCATCATTAACTGAAGAATCTTTTTCTATATATGTATCTGTTGAAGGAATATAACTTTCTGGTTGATAATAGTCATAATATGACACAAAGTATTCCACGTTATTGCCGAGGGAAAAACTCTTTGAATTCACTATAAAGTTGTCCAGCTAGTGTTTTATTGTGTGCTAAAACAAGTGTTGGTTTTTGTACTTTTTGAATGATATTTGCCATAGTGAATGTTTTTCCGTGAGCCTGTAACTCCTAGAAGTGTCTGGAATTTCTTACCTTCTTTTATTCCATTGGATAAATATTCAATTGCTTCTGGCTGGTCACCAGTTGGCTTATAATTTGATACTAATTTGAACATTTTTCCTCCCTTTGTGACCGATAAAAACGACAACTATTAACCAAAAATTCGTGTAATTTGTTCGCTTTTTTTATTATTTTAGTAAACATAAATAGCAGTTACACGAATTCGGTCACAAACTTTATATTTAAAATTATTTAAAACTATTTAATATTTTAGCATTTTTTCATAAAAAACGCAAGGTTAGATACCTTGCTATCAGGGTCATTTCATAAATTTTTTCTTTATGTTATTTTTTATTATATTTTTTTATATTACTCTAATTGATTATCTTTTACTTGTGCTTGTTGTAATGTAAATTCATCATTATATACTTGTTTTTTTGCACTATCTTTATTCTTTGTAGGCATATTAATAGTGCCTATTTCTTGTTCCGAAAATAAAAATTCGTTACATTTACTTCTCAGTTGCATAAATTTTTCATAAGAAGAAATAGCAGTTTCTGGAATAAACTTTCCATTTTCTTTATTTCGTTTCATTCCAAAATATTCTTCAATTTTTATTGGTTCTTTTTGTACTATAGGAATTCCTTCATCATTTAATATTTTATATCCTGGGTGCTTAAATTTACTAACTTCATTCACAATAGCATCATTTAAACTTTTATATAAATTTTGTAATTGTTGTCTATTAGAAGATTTTTCAATAGTGTTTATTAATTCGATTAACATTTCGTTTCTAGTAATTATTGATTTTCCAAACTCATCTGTTTTAGAATTTGAATCAATAGAAAAATCTATATTATTCCACAAATTTCCTATTCTGTTATTTTCAAATCTTGTTATTATAGTAGATATTAATTCTGGATTTTTTGTTTTTTCAAACTCTTTTAGCATATTTCTTATTATATCATTTTCTTGCTTTGTACATTTATCTTGATCAATAATTACTATTGGTATTCCAAATTGTTTAGCTACTATTTTTGCATTTTTTAATTTGTTTTTTGGATGTGCTAAATTGTCTTTAGGTAAATGTTCTAAATGTCTACTTTTTAGTAATCTTACATAATCTGGTTGTCTTTTGGTTCCATCTGGCAATATTCTAGCCCTATCGCTTTCATCATTATTTCTTGTATGGTCTATTCTTTGTTGCATTGATGAAATTTTTTCATCATTATCAGTAAATCCTGTAAAATGTGTATAGTCAGAAGATATATCTTCATATCCAGCAGCTCTTAATGAACCATTTTCATAATTATAAAATCCATATTCAACATTTTTTATATTAGAAAGTAACATTTGATTACTTGTTAAATGAGTACAAAATGCTTGCGATTGCATTTTAGGTTTATTCCATGCTGTTTGGTATTGTTGCTTAGCTATTAAATCATCTCCATATACTGCACCTGGAGCATGTGACTCCATAAAAAAATTTCCGTTATTTGATTTTCCTGCTAAATAAAAAGAAATTCCATCTTCTGTTTCTCCTAATAAATATTTTTGCATTTCTTCTTGTGATAATAAATCTCTATCATTTGGTCTATATAATTTTTCTCTATATTCTCTGTCATATTCATCTTTTAGCTCTCTTTCTATTAAATTTGCATTTAAAACAACATTAGATGGATTATTTTTATATATAGCTAATTCTTTTGTATCTTGACAATTGCAAATAAATTTTAAATTTTGTATTAATCTATTATATTTTTCTGATTTTGGTGTATTTGTTAATGTATGTATATCATATGCAAATTTTTTTACTAGTTCTTGTGCTTGATACAAGCTTATACCATAATTTTGCTCTAACATTGCAAATTTTACCTTATCAATTTCAGATAAATTTTTTAAATATTCATTTACTTGTAGACTTTCACTATTTGGATTTTCTAAAATTTCACTACATACTTGATTTCTTTTTTCTAAATAATCTTCAATATTTTCAATTGAAAAATAATTTGGTTCAGATACTACTTTTGTTAATAAAGCTATTTTTTCAGGAGTTGTAAAACTTTTTTCATCTAATGTATTAATTAATTTTGTGTATTGAGAAAGGTTTTTTAACATTCCAGCAGCTACTGGTGTCCAATCTGGTGTTATATCTGAATAGTAATCTAAACATGTTTGAAATACTTGATATTGTTTATCATTTAAATTGATTATTGATTCTTGAATAGATGGATGACAAGTTATTATTGGTAAATACTTTTCAAGTCCTTTAAATTTTTCATTTAGTATTTTATAATTTATAGTATTTGATATTTCATCATTTTTTTTAGCCAAAAATGAAACTTTTTCAATAAAATCTTGTTGCTGAGGTTTCAATTTTTTACTTTGATTAATTACCTTTTGTAATTGTTCTGAATCTAATTTTAAATTATAATCTTTAATAATTTCAATTAGTTTATCTTCTTTAAAATTTTTTAATACTATTTCCGTTATAGTCTGTGGTTCAGAAATATTAGAATCTATTAAGAGTTCTATAAATTTTCTATCTTCATTACTACTCGATTTTTCTTCTATATCTTGCAAATTTTCTTTAGTGACTCGCACATTAAATTCTTTTATAGCTTGTAACAAATTAGCTTTATCAAATATAGATAAAACTTCTTCAAATGTGATTTTTGATAAATTTAGAGTTTTTATTAATTCTGTTTTTTCATTTGGATTAATATTTTGACATATTTTTATAATTTCATTTCTAGTAAATTCATCTACTGCATTTTGTGCAATACCAGTTACATTTTTTGCATTATCTTTTAATTTAGTAATTTCAAATAAGATTTTTCTTATTTCATTTAAACCATTGCATTGTAAACATTGTTTTTTTAGTTCTTTTATTTTTTCATCTTTATCCATAGAAATATTCTCCTTAATTTATATGAAATATCTTCTTGAAAAAGCTAATGATTTTTTCATAAAATTTCTCTTTTTTTACTTCTATAAGTAAATTAGTAGCAGTTTCTTCTATTTTCTGTTCAATATTTACTTTATTTCTTTTATTAAATATATCATCAGGATTATATTTAGCCTTCTTTTCTTCTTCCATTTTTTGTCTGTCATATTTTTCTTTTGCTTCAATTCTCTCTTTTTGATAAGGTGTTGCCCAATAATCTCTAAAAATGTTAGCAAAAATAGCCTTAGTTTCATCTAAAAGATTTTGCTCTTCAAAACTTTTACTTATATCTACTTTAAAATCATAGTTGTTATCCATCTTTGCTTTAAATGTATCTAGCATTGTTTGAGGTATTTTATCTACACTTTCCTGTGGTACAAAATTTAATATTTCAATTACTTCTTTATATGCTTTTGAATAATTGTCTTCCATTTATAATTCTTCTCCTTCTTTTGTATTATCTTTATCTAAAACTATTTGTACATCTTGATTAACTCTTGACATTGCAATATTTTTTTTCTGTGGAAGTTTCTATTGTTTGTACATTATTTTTATTTTACAAAATTTCTTTTATCTGTTCCAGCAACTCCTATAATTTTTCCGTTATAATACACACAATATGCTATATTAGAAATACATTAATTTTTTATAAAATATTATTTCTAAAGGTTCTTCTGGTAAAGTCAGAGAACCACTCGTTCTATTTACAAATATGGATATAATATTCCTATTATATCCATATTGAAAATGATATGTTAAACTAATTATTCATCTTTTAAATATTTTTCCCAATCCATAAAAGCATGTCCTATTCTTACTACAAAAACTTTATCCACATTCTCATCAATAATGTAAAAAATTATATAATTTCTTACATTAATTTTTCTAATGTTTTTATGTCCTGTTAATTTTTCTTCTAAAACAGGCATACTTCCAGCAACATCTGCTAATTTCTTTAATTCTTGTTTAAATAAAAGTTTATATTTATCTGCTATAATATCTCCTGCTAAATCATATCTCAGATATGAAATAATATTTTCTAAGTCTCGTTCAGCAGTTTCTGACATTTCTACTATATATTTTTTCACAGCCTATGCTCCCATCTTTATATATTCTCTATTTTGCTAAAAACATCATCAAGAGAATATACTTTATTTTCTTTTATATCTTCAAGTCCTTTTTGTAATTTTTCTTTTAAATCTTTCTTACTTTTTATAGTAATACTATCTGGTGCTTCTTTATCTATATATGATAATTTTAAATATTCAACAAAATTAATAACTTGATTTGTAAGTTCTTCTGGTAGTGTTTCAATTTCATTATACAATTTTTGTTTTTCTGTAGACATATTCTTTACCTCCAAAATAGATTTACATTAATATTATAACATTTTTTCTTATAAAAATCTATGAATTTTTAAAATTTATTGTTAAATAGAAATTAAAATTACAAATTCACAATTTTTCATATCTCAATACCTCTACCTGTATTACCCCAAGAATCTTTTTGTACTCTTAAAAAATTCCCAGTATTATCATTATTTATAATTGTATTGTTTTTTTCATCTTACATAACCCTCCTTGATTTATTGCAAATCATTCGGTTATGGTATTTATCTATGGTTTTAGTATTATTGGAACATACTAAATTGTTAAAAGAATTATTGTTACTACAAAGCCTATTCTCATAACATTTTGAAACATAGCATCTAGTCCACCTGTTGAATTTTCAATTTGATATGTGGAATAGTTTTTTTCTAAACTTCTTATTAAACTTGTATAATAATACTCAAAAAAAATATTAATTTGTTTTATTGTTCCTTCAAATATCTTTATTATTTCTTCTGTATAATCAAATTCTACATTTTTTAATATTCTCCAAAACTCTATTTCTTCAGGTTCTGGATTTTTCTCTTCTCTTTTTATATATAATTATTTGAAGCAAAACAATAACCTTCCTTGTTTGCTAATACTGTTATTACTGCATATAGTAATTTTTCATTTGGTTTTAAATTTTGATTAAATAAAACTGGTGAAGGTATAACTGCATAATACCCTATTGGATTTTCTTCATTCACATTTTACATCATCTCCTTTGGTCTAAAAAAAGAAATTGACTTTTCATCAATTTCTTTGCTTTTCATTATATAAATTCCTTTCCGATTGCTTATAAAGATTTATATTTTTTATATATTAGATGTTCCATTTTTCTTGCATAAATTAATTATTTTTTCATTACACGAATTCGGTCACAAACTTTTTTTGTTCGTTTAGTTTTATATGGTTTTTTTTAGGCTTTTTTAGTCATTTTTTGCTAAACTAAATAAGACTAAAAAGGTCTGAAAGTGGCTAAATAAAGCCATTCTTGGTGTTAATCATAATATGATACAAAGTATTCCACATTATTCTTTGGGAAGAACTCTTTGAACTCACTATATAATTGTCCGAGCTAGTGTTTTATTGTGTGCTAAAACAAGTGTTGGTTTTTGTACTTTTTGAATGATATTTGCCATAGTGAATGTTTTTCCGTGAGCCTGTAACTCCTAGAAGTGTCTGGAATTTCTTACCTTCTTTTATTCCATTGGATAAATATTCAATTGCTTCTGGCTGGTCACCAGTTGGCTTATAATTTGATACTAATTTGAACATTTTTCCATAAAAAATACAAGGTATCTAAATACCTCGTATTTCTTTTTACTGTATCTTTTTGTAATACATGTTGCAAATTAGTTGATTGTATATCTTCTGGTTTACTTATATAATTTTAATAAAAGAAAACTCTCACCCATAGGTAAGAGAAAAAGATATATCTTTTTTTAATTAAGGCTTAGCCAACATTTACAAGATATATACTATTACAAGTATTTACCTTGTACATATTGTTTCCAATACATTCGATTGCTTTAACCGCACTTGTATAACACGCTGCCGATTTTGGCCGACCATCTACAGAATTTAGCTTGTAGCAGTAGTATCTTTTCCCAATTTGGGGAACTTCTTTGGCGGTAGCCATATAAACATTACCATTGGAAATTTTCTTTGCCATAATTTTACCTCCTGTGTACTAACACGTTCTTTGATGTTTTCTACTAATGAAACAGATTAACAACCGTTCATTACATATAATTATAGCATATTTTACATAATATTGCAAATCTTGTTTTTGGTAATTTACTATCCATAAATTTTAGGATGATTTTTTTGCAAAAGAAAAAAATCAACCATCTTACTGATTGATTTTGTATCTATCTGTCCTATAAAGTTCAAACAGATTTGTCGGTGGTGCCGATGGTGGGACTCGAACCCACACACCATTTCTGATACCAGATTTTGAGTCTGGCCCGTCTACCAGTTTCAGCACATCGGCATAATAAATTCACGTTACTTTTATATATTAGCACATTTAATTTTAAATGTCTAGTTTTTTTTTTAGTTTTGGTATTTTTTTGTTAAAGGATAATAGTTACAAACTTAAAATATGCGAAAATGCTTATATATTAATATTTGCAGTCAAGACCCAGATTGTTACACCCCAGATATGTTTTGACAAAATATATTAATATATAAGCATTTTCATAAATTGAAATTTTTTAATGTGTAATTTTATCTAATTTTAATCCTTTGACCTGGAAATATCAAATTAGGATTTGTTATTTGATTAAGATTTACTAAATATGTTACTGAAACTCCATATAATCTAGCAATTCTACTTAATGTATCTCCTCTTCTTACAATATATACTATATTTCCCAGAGGATTTAATTGCTGACTATTACTATCAGTTATTCTAAGTTTTTGTCCAGGAAATATTAAATTGGGATTACTTATATTATTTAATTCTACTATATGTTCAACTGTAACCCCATACGCTCTTGCTATTTGAGACAATGTATTTCCTCTTACAACTGTATATGTAATACTTCCTGTTGCTCTATTTTCTGAACCATTTACTGTAGAATTCGTCAATATTCTTAGTTGTTCACCTGGAAATATCAAATTAACATTTGCTATTTGATTAATTTGTGCAATTTCTTGAACTGTAGTTCCATATCTAGCAGCAATTTCACTTAATGTATCTCCTGCTTTTACTGTATATGTTATACTTTCTGTGTTTATTACATTGTCCGTATTTTCTGTTATAGGTATCGATGATGTATCGTCTAACAATATATCTTGTGTGAAAATGTCTCTATCCACAAAACCATTTACTCCAGAAACTGTACCTCTATCTGTATATTGCCAACCTTCCCATGTTTGCCAATTGCTTTGTAGATTTACTAATTCTTCTTGTGTTCCATAATACGCTATCCATAATGAGTAATTGTTTGCTAGCTCTCTACTAAATGTATTTCTTGAATTACTTAAATCGCTATATATAATTATATCTTTTCCAGTAATTCTTTTTACCGTATCTAAAAATGTTTGCGCTATATAATTTATTTCATTTATTCCAATGCCATTAAATACTTCATAATCCATAACTAATTTACAATCAGGTTCTTTTCCGTGAAATTACACTGGAAAAAAATCTTGCTTCCTGTTCTGCTTCTTGTGTATTAGTTGCTGTAAGAAAATGATAAAAACCTACCTTTAATCCATTATTCTTAGCATTTTCATAATTAATGTCAAAATACGGATCTTTTATATTATTTCCTTGGCTTGATTTTATGTATACAACATCTATTCCATCTGCCTTTACTTCGGCATAATTTATATAACCTTGCCAATCACTAACATCAATTCCTTGATATCTTATATCTGAACTAGCATTTATTGCATGGGATACATTTATATTAATTAATAGTATATTTAACATTGTAATGATAAAAGTTAATCTCACTTTTTTCTTCATAGAAATCTCCTATCACATAATAATTTGATATATAATATGTGATAGAAGATTTTTTGTTATTTAGTTTTATCATTTTCTTTTATATCATATTCATAGACCATTATCATTTTTATTTTTGCTTTAGAAAAATCGTTTTTTGAGTCCTCAAATGTTATCATTTTAAAACTTTCTTTCTTTTTAAGTATTAGTGGTAATTTGGAAATATCTACTAATATTTTACTAGACAAATTTTGCCCAATAGGCAAAGTTTTATTTTGATTATCATAAAATATTATATTAGTATAACTTACTGCATTAGTACCTCTCTTTAAATTTATCTTATAGAATTTAATTCTACTTTTGTCTTCTCTTAATGCCTCTCTTATTTCATCTTCTGCATTTATATTAAATATATTTATATTTTTTGCATTTAATTTTTCTTCATCAATAGCTTTATATACTGGAATATCTTCTGATACTACAATATTTTTTAATGCTTCCTTTATGTTTTCTATTACTTTTACTAATGTCATTTTATAGCCTATTTGCTTAGTATTTTTGTTAATTTCAAGTATACTAAATTTATCTTTTGGTAATTCTCTATGTTTTTTGTCATCTATTTGAGAAACTTTTGTATTATCTTTCATTATTCCACCAAATATATCAAATTCCTCATCTTCTGCCATTATTTTTTCTTTTATAGCTTCTTTCTTTAACTGTTTTAAATTTAATTCTATATCTTTTGGTAAGGCTTCATTATTTTTCACTTTATTTAGTATATCTAAAATATTTGTAGTAGTAATATAGATACTATCTGTTTGTTCTTTTGTTAAATTGCTTCTTTGAACTTTATCCATCATTTTTCCAAAATTCTCAAAGTCTTCGTCATAATCAAAAACTTTTGTAATTTTTTTTATGATATTAACCTCTTCTTCTTCTCCTTCAGCTAAAGCCGCAACTTCATCTTTATTACTATATTTCCAAAATTCAAATATGCTTTTTTTATGACTATCAATTTCATTTATAAACATAGTTGCATTTTCAATTTTTTTCTTCATATTTTTATTTTTTAATTTTATAGCATTTATGTCCATTAGTAAATCTTTCAGTCTACCTTCTATAATCTCATATTCTTTATATATTTCAATTAATTCTTCTAAAGTACAATTTTTTTTCTTAGTTCTTTGCGTTTTCTTTCGTTGTTTATTCTCTTTTCTATTTTCTTCTGCATCTATTTCTTCAGATTCTTCTTTTACTTTATGTTTCTGATTTTTCTTACTATATTTAAAATAGTATTTAAATCTTCCAAAAAAAGATTTTTTACACTCTAAAAATGTTGATATTTGTTTTTCTTTTGCTAAATATTCTATTTCTTGTTCTGCTGCTTGTTGTTGTAAATTCTGTAGTTTTTTTGTATTCTCTTCTATCAATTCTTCAGCAATTTTCTCCAGTTCAATAGCTTTTTCATATTGTTCATCAATAAAATCTGCAATTGTTTCATACTCTATTATTTCATCTTCTAAATAGAATTCTATCTCACCAGTTTTAGATATATTAGTTTTAAAAGTAAAATATTGTTGTAATTCTGTTTGTAAAATAAATAATGCTTTTAATAATTTATAAAATCTATTTGCCTCTACTTTATTATTTAATTTAAATTTGTATGGACTTTTTATTTTTTGATATACTTCTGTCTCGCCTATAATTTGTATTGTTAATTTATCTTGTTTGTCATAAACTTCATATACTAATGGCCAGTCTTTTGTAAATAACCATAAATAGTTTTCAATATCTTCGAATTCTGATTTTTTTAGGTACGTTGAACTATACATCATATTACTTATTGGTACAAAGACTTTTTCATCATCATTATCTTCAATTTTCTTTTTTAATAAATAGAAAAAAGCTGAATAATCTGAATCTTCAATTGGCACTAGCATAAAGTACTTGTCAACATTTTCAGAATAATATATTTGCCATAAATAGTTTCCTTCAAATTTAACTTTAAATGGAATTTTTTTATTTAAGTTTTCTTGTTCTTCTTCTATTTTTTTTATTTCTTCTATTTCAACTTGTTTTAACATATTTAAAAAAGTAGTATATCTCAATATGTTTTCTTCATTTTCACTATCTAAATAATCTGCCAATGGTCTCGCTTTTTTATACTTTTCTTGCAAGTCTTCCAATCTATTTGTTGGTGATAATAATATTTGTATTTTGTTAATTGGTACATATCTATATTGCCTATACTGTTTTTCATTATAAAATTTTGGTATTCGAAATTGTAATTGTTCAAATTCCTGTAAACTATCTGGTATGTCTCTTAAATCCAATCCGATATACTTTAATTTTTCTTCTATTTCTACATCTTTCTTTACTCTTTTATGCAAGATTATTCGCTCCCTCCAAATTTACTTATTTTATTATGCTATAAAAGTTTTTAAATTCATATCCTTGTTCTTTTAAATATGAAATTATCTGTGGCAATGCTTCTGCTGTTACTTTTTTAGCTTGTGCATCATGCATTAAAATTACTGCACTATTTTTATTACCTACTGTTTCTTGCAACCTTTGCATCTCAAATTCTATGGTTGGTTTCGTTGTTTCTGCATCTCCAGTTAACGCATTCCAATCCACATATAAAATATCATTTTGACTTAATATGTCCTTTGCTTGAGCTTTTATTGTGGCATATGGACCTCCAGCATATCCTCCTGGATATCTAAATAAATGTGAATTATATTCTGGAACACCTATGGCATTTTTTACAGCATCATTGCATTGATTGTATTCATTTAATACCATTTCTGGAGTTGAATATATTGAAGAATATACATGTGAATATCCATGATTGGCTATATAATGTCCTTCTTCGTATATTCTTTTTACCATATCAGGCATTTGTTCAACTCTTGAACCTAATACAAAAAATGTTGCTAATATGTTTTGTTCTTTTAATATATCTAATATTGTTGGTGTAACTGTTGATGGTCCATCATCAAAAGTTAAAAAAACTCTTTTAGTATCTGAGCTATATATTGATTCTATATTTTGCCTACCTTGTTCTGTTAATTTGGGGATTTTTTCTTGTCTCTTTCTTTCTTCTTCTTTTTCTTTTTCTATTTTTATTTGTTCCTCTTTAATTCTCTGCTCTGCTATTTGTTTTGCATATATTTCTTGTTCTTTTTTTTCATTTTCAATTCTTACAATATTTATTATTATAAATATTATAGCTACAATTAATATCACTATAGGAACAATTATTAATACTATTTTTATATCTACCTGTTCTTCTTCTGATTTTTGTGCCACATACGTTTTTTTTAAAAATTTCTCCATATAAAACATTCCTTCTATTATATATATTATGAATATTATTATTTTATTTTTTTATTATATAACATTTTTCTCTATTTTAGTAGTATATTTTTAAAAAATTTTAATAAAAAAGTTGATATATTAATATTTTAAAAAGCAAAGATAAATATAAACACCATATAGTGCATTTAGCCAGCCAATAAATATTAATATATCAACTTTTTTGTAATCTAACTAATAACAACAATAATTTTTACTATTTAACATTAGAAATTATTTGTACATTATTAAAATTTTTATATTGAACTTTATTTTCCTTAGTCTGTTTAATATAGAATACATACATAATTACTACTATAAAGAAAATAGCTAATAATATTAATACTCTAAAAATAATATCTCCTATAGTTGGTTTTTCTTTATTTTTATCTGTTTTTTTACTTGTCTTTGTTTTACTTTCTTTTGTTTTTTCCATAAAATATTCCTTCTTTCGTTTTATTTATTGTTCATAGCATCTTGAATATATGCTATTTCTTCTTCTTTATTTAATCTCATAAATATTGGTTCGCCCTTTTGTATCGTTTTTACATTTTCAATTTTATCATAATTTTTTAAACTATACCACAATTTTAACTCATTTTTTTCAATTCCTATTTGTTTAAAAATCTTGTTTGCCGTGCTACTCATAAATGGACTTATTAATATAGCAATTTTTCTTAAATTTTCTATTAAATGATACATAACTGATTTAAGTTGTTCTGTCTTTTCTTCTTTTGCTAATGACCATGGCATTGTTTCATCTATATATTTATTAGTTCTAGAAATTAATGTCCATATTTCTTGAAGTGCATTAGCTATTTCATAATTATTTAATTTCATTTCAAAATTGTCTATCTGCTTATTTGTAAATTCTTCTAATTCTTTATCTACCTCATTGATTGTTCCGTTATAATTAGGAACATTACCATCAAAATATTTATTAACCATAGATATTGTTCTATTTAATAAATTACTTAAATCATTGCATAAATCAAAATTGTATCTTTCTACAAATTGTTCTGGTGAAAATATACCGTCTTGTGCTACTGGCATTTCTCTTAATAAAAAGTACCTTACTGCATCTAGTCCATATCTATCTAATAGAGTTTCAGGATAAATTACATTTCCTTTAGATTTTGACATTTTACCATCTTTCATCATAATCCAATTGTGTACTAATATTGTTTTTGGTAATGGTAAATCTAATGCCATTAAAAATATAGGCCAATATATTAGATGAAATCTCGCAATATCTTTTCCAACTATTTGTAAATCTGCTGGCCAGTATTTTTTCATTAATGTATCATCTTCATCTGATAAATAGTTTAAAGCTGATAAATAATTTACTAAAGCATCTAACCACACATATACAACATGCTTTGGATCTGATGGTACTTTTATTCCCCAATCAAAAGTTGTCCTCGTTACACATAAGTCTTCTAGCCCTGGTTTTATAAAATTATTAATCATCTCATTTTTTCTGTAATCTGGTTTTATAAAATCGGGATTTTCCTCATAATATTTTAATAATTTGTCTGTATATTTTTTCATATTGAAAAAATAAGCTTCTTCTTTCATTGGTATTACATCTCTACCACAGTCAGGACATTTTCCATTAACTAGTTGCGTTTGCGTAAAATATGTTTCACATGGTACACAGTAAAGTCCTTCATATTCTCCCTTATAAATATCTCCTTGTTCTTTAAATTTTTCAAATATTTTTTGTACTACCTTTTCATGTCTCGTTTCTGTTGTTTGAATATAATCATCATATTGTATATCCATTTTAGCCCATAATTCTTTTGCAACATTTGCCATTTTGTCTACATATTCTTTTGGAGTTTGCCCATTTTTCTTGGCAACCTCTTGTATTTTTTGGCCATGTTCATCAGTTCCTGTTAGCATATAAGTGTCTTCGCCTTTTAGCTTATGATATCTCTTTATGCTATCTGCTAAAACTGTTGTATATGCAGTCCCTATATGAAATCTTCCACTAGGATAATATATTGGTGTGGTTACGTAAAATTTATTGTTCAACATATTCATCTCCCGATTTTTAAATATATTTTTGATTATATTATCATAAAATATGTAAAATGTCTACAATATTTTTTTGAAGTTTTATTTTTTTGTTACAGGATAATGATTATAAACTTAAAATATGTGAAAATGCTTATATATTAATATTTGCAGTCAAGACCCGGATTGTTACACCCCAGATATGTTTTGACAAAATATATTAATATATAAGCATTTTCATAGCTAATTTTTAAACCATTGTCCTGTAACTTTTTTTGAAATTCTTTGTTATCAATAGAGAAATCTAATACTTGCATAAATCTTTGATTATAATCTCTAACTGTTGTAATAAGTTAATCATTGATTGTTTATTTAATCTAATTTTTTTACTTATTTCAATTTGAAAGCAAGCAATTTTTGAATGACGACTTACATAATTGCAAATGACCTCCTCTTTAGTAGCTTTAAAATGATTATCTATAGTTACTATTCCTATTTTTCCCAATCCATTTTGAATTATTTTTAAATAATCATCCATATTATTTATATTTTTTTTATTATTAGTTCCTATATCAAAATCGAATCCATATGTGTCTTTACATCCATGAAAATCTATTAAACATTTTATATTTTTATCTTCTATTAATTGTAAAATTGCTTCTTTGTATTTTAATCCATATCCTTCGTTTTCACTGTTAGGATTATCCCCAAAATTACACGTTCTCACTATTCCATTAGTTCCGATTTTTTCACATAAGTATTCTACAATAGCACCCGTATATCTTTCTGCTGCTTTAATTTTATTTATTGTATTTTGTCTTACTGCATGAGGTGCAGATAAAATTATAGGTTGAACTCCTTTTATTATTTTATAATTTTCATCTTCTGACGTTTTTATCCCATTGTGATTATTTGCTATATATTTTTCATTTAATTGTTCAATATTTTTTAGTGTTTTTTCAATATTCAATTTGTTCTCCTTAATAATTTATTTTTTCTTTCATTTCAATATCATAGGCTGATATTTTATTTTTTAATAATTCTTTTTTAACAATTTTTCTATATGTATAGTCTTTTAAAAGTCCATTGTATAATTCTTCTATTTCATTCAATTTTTTAAAATCTTCTGGTTTTACTATATATGGTAAATTATTTCGTATCTCTGCTTTTTCTATTATATACTTAATAAATTCTGCACAATAAAATGATTTTTTCATTGATATCTTTTTTCTAAATCCTACCGCTATTAATCCTAATATATTAAATTTATAATTTTCATTTTTTATTTGTTCTATATTATCTTTTATACTTTCATATTGCTTTTCAGTTACTCCTAAAGAATATATTCTTGCTTTTGTGTTTGAAAATCTTTTAAATGTTCCTTTATTAATAGCCTCATGTACAAAACCAGCCCAAAAAGGGTTATATGGATGAAGTCTACCGAAACTGTACATTTCATTTAGTTTTTCATCTAATGAAATTGAAACATGTGAAAATTCATCTTTAGTATAACTTTTTATAATTTTTGATAATGTAGTTCCTGTGTGTGTTAATACAATATATACTTTTTTCATACTATTTACCTCTTAATATTTTTTCTCTAGTTCAGAATTTACATAACTTAATATTCTTGAATTTTCATTTTTATTTTATTATTAATCATTTCTTCCAATTTAGATATTTTATATATTTATACCTATTCTGTTTTAAAAAAATTATTATCATAAATAATAAACCTGTATAAAGAAAAAATCAACCATTTCTGATTGATTTTCATATGTATCTGTTTTTTATATCATTTTAATCCAAATTTATCAATTCATAATTAGTTGTTCCTATGCCCAATTCTTCTGCATGTTCAATTGTATGAATTCCATGTCTTGATTCTACTCTTTCAATAAAATGGTCTCTTCCATTATCATTAGAATTATATATAAAATCTAAACTTGCTTTATCACATGCAACTGGATCAACAGATGCAGTTATTCCAATGTCTGCCATACAAGGTGCTTCTGGATTACTATCACAATCACAGTCAATAGAAAGATTATTAATAACATTAATATACACAATATTTCCATTCATATAGTTAATAACTGATTCATCTGCTTCTGCCATTGATTCTAAGAAAGAATCTTGTTCTGGCAAATTGGTCCATAATTCAGCTGGTTTTCTTGTTTTTCCAGCTGTGTGAATCCATGATTTACCTTCTGATGAAGCTACTCCTATTGACATATTTTTTAGTGCTCCTCCAAATCCTCCCATCGCATGTCCTTTAAAATGTGACAACATCAACATTGAATCATAATTTTTTAAATGTATTCCTACATAATTTTCTTTTAAATGTGTTCCATTTTTTACTGGAATTGGCATATCTCCTTCTTCATCCATAATATCTACTTTTGCAATATCCATAAATCCATGTTCTCTAATTGCTTTCCAATGTTCTTGTGTAGTATTTCTTCTTCCTTCATATGCTGTATTACATTCTACTATTGTTCCATTTAATTTTTGTACCAAATCTTTTATTAAATTAGGGTTTAAAAAGTTATGTCCACCTGGCTCTCCTGTTGATATTTTTATTGCTACTTTTCCTGTTAGTTCTTTTCCAACCTTTTCATAAATTTTAATTAAACTTTCTGGAGTAATCTCCTTTGTAAAATATACTTTTGATTTTTCCATAGTATACCTCCTATGTTATATTTATCTCATAAATCAGGCTATAAGTCAATACCTTCTTTTCTATATTTGTTATTTATGTTACAGGATAATGGTTACAAATTTAGAATATGCGAAAATGCTTATATATTAATATTTGCAGTCAAGACCCAGATTGTTACACCCCAGATATGTTTTGACAAAATATATTAATATATAAGCATTTTCATAGCTAATTTTCAAATCATTATCTTGTAACTATTTATAAGAATTTATAAGCAATTTTTTTATTTTAGGAATTAAGTAATGACTTCCACCATCTCTATTATCTTGGATATTCTCAACCATACTAATCACTAATAAATTTTTGTTCTCGTCATCTTCTATAGTAAAACAGTTAAACCAGCCTAGAGTTCCACTTTCTGTGTCATCTCTTGATTTTTTTAATTCTGCCGTTCCTGTTTTACCTGCAATCGTTTTCCCACTTATTTTCATATCATTAGCTGTTCCTTCTGGATTTTCTACCACTTGTATCAATGCTTGTTTTATTATATCTACTGCCTCTTTTGAAAATACATTTTGTTTTAATATTTCAATATCTTGATTTTCTTCTATTATTGGTTTTACCATATTTCCATCATTTGCAAATGCTGAATAAATAGATGCCATATGAATTGGATTCACTAATATATCCCCTTGTCCATATCCAGAATTTGCTAATTTTCCTTCATTTTCTATAGTATCACTATTACTAAATTGAGATTTTGTTAAACTAAGCGGAAAATCTATATTTTCTCCAAATCCTATTTTTCTTAATCCTTCTGTAAATGCACTACTCCCTATTTTTAGTGCTGCTTGTGCAAAATAGATATTATCAGAATGTATCATTCCATTTAGCAAGTTTTTCTTTCCTGAATATGCTGTTAATGTTGTAATACTATAATCTCCCCAACTGCTATCTTTTTGCCATCTTGTTCCTGTATAGTTCAATTCTTCATCTGCTGATAATTTTTCTGTTGTTAATCCTATTGCTCCTGTTATTGGCTTAAAAGTTGAACCTGGACAATAGCTTTGGATAAACCTATTAAATAACGGTTTATTTTTATCATTATTTAAACTTTCCCATTTTTCATTTGTCATACCTAGTGTAAAATCGTTTGAATTATAAGAAGGTGTACTAACTAGTGCTAATAATTTACCAGTTTGTGGTTGCATTACAACAAATAGTCCTTTATCATTTTTTAGTTCATTATATAATTGTTTTTGAATATTACTATCTATTGTTAAAGTTATATCTTCTCCATTTTTCTGCTCTTGCATTGCTATTTGTTTTACCATATTTCCTTCTTGGTCTTCTAAATATATTTTAACTCCATCTGTTGCTTTTAATCTGTCTTCATATACTGCTTCTAATCCTGTTTTTCCTATTAAACTATTTGCATTATATCCTGCATCTTGCTTTTTTTCTAATTCTTCTGCATTTATATTTTGTACATATCCTATTAAATGTGCTGCTTCTTCTCCTAAAGTATAAACTCTTCCTTCCGCATCATTTATCATGATTCCTGGTATTTGCAGTAAACTTGTCTTCAATGTTTCATTTGTTTTTGATATCTTTTTTATTGGCACAAATGTATCGTCTTTTACATAAGATGCTCCTAGTTGTGTATTTATATAATCTGTTGAAATTTCTAATAATTGTGCTATTTTTTGTATATTGCTTTCTCTATTCTCTCCTAACTTTCCTGGAACTATCCCTACTGATGATATTGTTCCATCATAAGCTAATTCATTGCCATTCTTGTCTAAAATTGCACCTCTTTTTCCTTTTAAAGTTTTCACTCTTAACTTATAATCATCCTTTAAATCCGGATAAATTAAACTTGAATTCCAATTTATTTTATATTGTTTGTCTTCTTTTACTACATCCATTGTATTTGAAAATTCAATATTTCCAGCTACAGTGTTCATACTTTGTTTATATTTTATTTCTATTTTATTATTCTGTTTTTCAACATTTATTTCAGAAACTTTTATATTAAATGCCTCAATACCTTCATGTATATTTTCATTTCTTGTTATAAAATCTTCTTTAGAATATGTACTTTTGCTTGAGTTACTTAGTAATTCATATATTGCTTCATAATTCTTGCTATTTAAATTGTCTATATAACTATTTAATACTTCTTCTGGTTTTGGTGCATTTTTTATAACACATATTGTTGCAATAATTGTAATAGTAATTATTAATAAAATTAATATGATAATTATTCCTTTTTTATTTTTCATTTCTTCCTCCTTAGATTTTAAAACATTACCCAGGTTGCCAATGGGGACGTTCTTAAATGGCCAAATGAGTTGCCAATAGGGACGTTCTTAAATGGCAACTTATATTAATAAATACTGTAGTAATATCTTATTTTTATAAGTTGCCATTTAAGAACGTCCCTATTGGCAACTCATTTGGCCATTTAAGAACGTCCCCATTGGCAACCTTTTATTAACTGTCAAAATAAAATTTTACTCTTTTAGAAACTTTAAAATATGATGTCCATATTATTGTTGATAAAATTGTGACTGTTATAATGTTTATAGCTTGCACATAATAGTTATTTGTATCTCCAATATTTGATGTAAAAAATGTATAAATAGCTTGAACAATCGGCGATACTGTATTTATAATTCCTGTTGCTATTATCAATTTTATAATATTATTCTGAGAATTACTTTTTCTCCTATATATTAATACCGATATCCATATAAGCATAACCATATTAGATAGTCCTTGTATAATTACAATTCTTCTCGTTAACATATCTTCTATGTTTGTTGCTGTAGATACTAGTACTGCTCTTAAAATAATATTATAAATAACTGTTAAAATATATATCATCAAAAATCCGTTTATTTTAGCATATTTCTTTTTTTGTTTATCTGTTAATTCTACTTTTTTGTTTTTGCTTTTTTGCACTTTTATTATACAAATAATCGATATAACCACTATTATTACTATTTCGACACATAAAATTGTACTAAAAGATAATTCTGGTATTTCTTGTATTTGTACTGGTGTAAAATTAATACTTTCTATTATACTTCCGTACTTTTTGAGTATCTATCTCTTTATTTAAATATTTATTTGTTATACCTATTAATAACTGGTTCTTTATCGTATAATAAGTAACTGTATTTATTGTATTTTGTTCTATACTAGATTTTGTTGTTACTGCCATATATTTATTTCCATTACCAGTATCTATCACTTTTTCTTCTATTAATTCTAACCCTGTAGCTTGCTGTTTTATTGTTTCAAAAAAGCTATTACTAAACTTTTCCATTTGTTCTTCTGGTATATTATCTATATCTACTAATTGAGTTGTAATATTATTTTTTGATACTACAACTATTATCTCTTCTGTAGAATTTTCATCTAAGCTTTCAACTGCATTTAACATAATTCCCATCTTTTTTAAATTTTGCTTTGCACCTTGATATTCGCTTACCTTTTCATCATTTTTTTCTAGTCCTTGTATAATATCATAAAAATTACTAGGTATTTTTATTGTCATTCCTATTTTAGAAATTTCATATGTGGTACTTTCTGGCTCTACTTTATTGTCCTCTGCTTTAACTAGATTTTGCATAATAGATGTTATTATAATAAAAAATATAATTATTGATATTGCTATTTTTTTCATATATATATTCCTTCTTATTAAGATTTTTCTATATTATATCACTTTTTTATTATACATCAAATTCTTTTTTATTTATTATTTTTTGTAATTCTTCTAATGAATATCTTTTTCTAAACTGTGTAACATATGATATTAACCTTTTACATCTATTTTCATCTTTTAGTTTATATACAATAGGTCTTGATGCCATTTCGTCATATAATGCCACATTTTCATATCTTTCTTTATTATAATCTAAAATTATATAATTTTTACCTGAAGACATTATTCTATCAAATGATTCTGTCTTAAAGTCATTCAAAAGGCTCTCTGCATGGGAATATACCATTCTATCTTCAATTACTTCTAAAAGATGTTCATATTCTTCTTCTTGTGGTTCAATGACATAAAAATAATCTTTTTCTTTTGGTTTGTATATAATTCTATCTGGTTTCATATTATAAGATGGTATTACTTGTGATAGTTTTTGGTATTCTCTGCCATATTCTGCTTCATCTTTATCTATTATTCTCTTTTGCTCATTTCTGTCCATTATAACTAAACTCACAATACCACCAATAATTAAAGTAATTGTTAGAATTATAGTGATAATTATTTTCTTATATTTTTTCATGACTTTAGTCCTCTCTAACTTTGTGGATTGTACTTATAAGTTCGTAAATCTACATTATAATATTTTTCTAACTCATCTCTATTAAATTCTTTTTGATATATTACTTTATTACTAGGTAATGTACTATCAGGGATTTCAAATCTAAATTGTACAGCATATAAATTATCTACTAAACTAAGTAATGCTAATGCATTTTTTCTTAAAATTTGTTCCTGCTTTTCTTCTGTGAAACTATTAAATTTACTAAAAAATTGATTTGCTTTTTCTATGTTATATGAAAAATAACTTACATATAAATAGTATTTTCCTTCTATTTCTTGTGTTTTAATTGAACCTACATAGCTTCCCATAGCAAGTTTCTTTGTTAGCGTCTTTACTTTTTCAAAGTCTCCTACATATTTTGTTTGATATGGTATTACACTTTTATAGTCAAAAGAAAATTCATCTTTTTCTATTCTTACATACTTTCCAACTAAAAAGATTGTTCCTATAGAACCAATTAAAAATAAACATATAATAGCAATTCTTATTGTTCTTTGTTTAAATTGAGGAAAGTATTTTATCATGTAAATTCTTCTTTCTATTCCTCCTTCTATGCCTATTAGTTGTAATACTTCCACTTCATAGCTTTTATATACTCTACTTGCTAATTCATTTATTATTGTCATTGCATATTGTTTATTCTCTTCTGGTTTTAACGTTTTAAGTGCTATAGAATCTGCTTTTAATTCTATATCTTGTCTTATTCTTTTAAAAAATATATAGCAAAATGGATTAAAATAATGTATTGTTTTTATAATATTTAATACAAAATTTAATATCAAATCTTTACCTTTTTTATGTGATAATTCATGTAAAAACATATACCTAATTTCATCGTCTGTTTTTTCTTCTATTATATTTTTATTAATTAATACCTTTGTTTTTATAATTCCATATATTGAAGGAGATACAGCTTTTTCTAAATTCACTAATCTTATTTTTGCTTTTATATTTAACGTTTTTTTACATTGTTCTAAAATTTTATTTAATCTTTTATCCTCTATTCCTTCATTTTTTATTCTTAGATTAATTCCTATAACCGCTATTGTTTTTCTAATAAATATTAATATTACTCCTATACACCATATACATGGCAATGCAAAGTCAAAAATAATATATTTTGCATACGCAATATACAAATTTCCTCTAACTATTTTATATTCGGAAAATGTTGTGTCTTCTCTTTGAATATAATTTTCGTATTCTGCCTTTTTATCGTCAACTTCTTGCCTAAATGAAATTTCTTGTATTGGTCTTAATGTGGATAGTATTAAATTTCTACTTTCATATTGATTACTGGTGTTTATAGGAATAATTAAAGAAAAAATAAATAAGGTCCACATTGCTAATTTCCATTTTGGTGATATCCTTTTGTCTAATAATTCTTGTATTAAATAAATTACAAGTCCAACAATAATTGCAAATACTGACATATATAAAATAGTATAAAAAATTTCTCTTAATTTGATTACATTCATTATTATGGTTATTTTTGATAAAAGTTTACTAATCATTGTTCAGTTTATGTTAGTGTTTTTTTCTAACATTGTTCCTTTCTTTTATAATATATCTAATAGTTTTTGTATTTTTTCTTTTGATATTTTTTTATCTTCTACAAAATTTAATAGCATATTATCTATGTTTCCATTATATAATTTTTCTAAAAATACATTGTTTTCTTCTTTTAAATATTTCTTTCTGGAAATATTAGCTTTAAATTCGTTTTCTTTTTTATTTTTCTCTATAGATTTTACTGCTCCTTTATCAATTAAACGATATAATAGTGTTTTTATTGTACTTTTATTTTTTTGTTCTTTACTGCTTAGTTTCTCTATTATTTGATTTAATGTTAGATTGTCTTCTTCCCACAGTACTTTCATTATTTCTAATTCTGCATCTGTTATTTTCATTTTTATATTTATTCCTTTCCATAAAATCCAAAAAGTTACAGTTGTAACTTGTACTTAGTTTACAACTGTAACTTCATTTTGTCAAGTATCTTTTATAAATCTATTTTATTTATAAATTTCACTATTTGATTTACTAATATTTCTTCTTTTCCTGTATATCCATGGTCAGCACCTTGTATATAATCAATATCTTTATTTGCATTTTTTATACTTTGAGATACTATATCAACTAATTCACTAGCTTGTTGCATAATCATCTCATTAGTATCTCCCCATCTCATAAATATAGGTATATTTATATTATTTAACTTTTCTAAATTATTATCTTTTCCATAACTTGCAAAATCTATCTCCTTATAATCTCTTGCATATCTTAAAAATGACTTTACACTAATTGGATGTATAAATGCTTCTTTAGGCATAAGTTCAAGTCGTTTTCCTTCTTGTTCTTTTTGTATTGCATAATTTAAGTATTCGTCAAACTTATCTCCTAAATAAATTTTTAAAGATTCTGGAATATCTATTAAAGAAAGTAATATTACTGATTTTATATTTTCTAAAATATCATCATTTTCCTCTTTTAGTTCATTGTAAGTATATACTATTTTTGTACATCCTAAACTATGTCCTTGTAAATGGATATTTTTATACCCTAATTCTTTTAATTTTAATATTGCTCCTACAATGTCTTCATATCCTTCTAAAACATCTTCATATGATGTACCGCCTAAGATTTTTTCTTCTTTACCATTTATCTCTTTTCTTATATATTTTGTTAATTCACTTCCTCTATTATTAAAGCAAAAATAGTCTATTCCTTGTTCTAAAAATTTTTTTGAAAAAATCCTATCTCTTTTTTTAAAGCAGTTACTACTCATTCCATGAACTGATAACACAACATTTTCCGATTGTGGCTCATTATTATATAATATTCCATTTAATACAATTCCATCTGTTGCTAAAAAATCTATTCTTTTCATTATTATTCATTCCTTTCTTTTAAAAGTACATCAAAAAGTGAAGGATTATTTATTTTTTCTATTTTAGTTCATTTATAATTTGTGCTTTGTTTCGTGCTCCAACAAATGTTTTTGTTGGTTTTCCGTTTTTAAATACTATCATTGTTGGTATACTCATAATTTGATATTTTCTTGCTATATCTTGATTATCATCAACATCAATTTTTCCTATTTTTACTTTTCCTTTCATTTCTTGTGATATTGCATCTATTACTGGTGCCATCATTTTACATGGTCCACACCAATCTGCATAAAAGTCTACTAAAACTGTTTCATTATTTTGTAGTACTTCTTGTTCAAAATTTTCACTTGTTAATTTCAATACACTCATCTTATATCCTCCTATCTTTATCTTGTATCATTTTATATTATTTCCAATATTTGCCTTAATATTCTTCATTCTTCCATATTTTTGTAAATTATATCACTTAGAATATTACAATGCAAGATTTACTATTTGCATCATTAATATTATTATGTTATAATTTTTTTGGTGATTGAAATGGATATATTATTTAAAAATACTACAAAATATACTAAAGATTTATATTTATCTTTTTTATATTTTCACAACGAAAAATTTGGAATTAAATATCACTTATTTAGCCTTTTAGTTATAATATTTTTTATCTCATGTATAATCTTACAATTATCAAATCTACTATTTGTACCTGCAATTACTCTAACAATATTTCTTGTAGGATTTGTTGTATATAGATATTCATTTTTTAATTCTAAAGTCTCTAAAGAATTAAAAAGTTCTAAAATAGCTGATAGTAAAGAAATTACTTTTTGTTTTTATGATAACAGAATTGAAATTTTTACTGGAAATACTGCTTTAAGTGTAAAATATAATCAAATTTATAAAATATTTGATATGCCTGATTTATTCTATATTTATATAGGCAAACAATGTGCTCTTTTAGTTAGTAAAAACGGGTTTACAATTGGAAACGCTTTAGATTTTTCAGATTTCTTAAGAAAAAAATGCTGGCGAAAATACAAGCAACCAGATTAATAATAAATTACAAAGGTTGATATATTAATGTATCAACCTTTTATAATTTTTAGAATTTCCTCATTATTTGTATCAAGAGAGATATTTTTTTCTTCACCTGTTTGCATATTTTTAATTTTTGCATTATTGTTTTGCACTTCATCTTCTCCTATTACAATTACATATGGAATATTTAATTTATCTGCATATTTCATCTTAGCTTTTAATTTTTTCTGACCTAAATATATTTGCGTATTTACTCCTATATTTCTTAATTTTTCGGCATATTTAGCTGGAATTTGTAAATCTTCTATCATTGGTACAATTAACACATCTGCTATTGATTTCTTGTTTACATTTATAATATTTAATTCATTTAATTTATAAAATAATCTAGTTAATCCTATTGATACTCCTACTCCTGGTAATTTTTTATCTGTATAATATTCTGCTAAATTTTCATATCTTCCACCTGAGCAAATGCTTCCTAATTCTCTATATGAATTTAGAAATGTTTCGTACACTGTTCCTGTGTAATAATCTAATCCTCTTGCTATTGTTAAATCTATTTTGAAATTTTCTTCTGGTAGTCCAAATATTCTTATATTTTTAGTAACTTCTTTTAACTCGTAAACTCCTTGTTTAAATAATTCGTTTTCTATGTTAAGATTTTCCAATTTTTCTATTTTTTCATCATTAGTTCCTTGTATTTCTATAAACTGTAATATTTTTGATATATTATTACTTGGTACTTGTAATTTTGATAGTTCTTCTATTACTGCATCTTTTCCTATTTTTTCTATTTTGTCTATAACTCTTAAAATCTCTACTGATGCTTCTTTTTGTTCTAAACTTTCAAATAATCCATTTAAGATTTTTCTATTATTTATACATATAGTAAAATCTTTAAATCCTAAATCTTTAAATATTGAATATATTATCTTTGGAAGTTCTGCATCATTTACTAAATCTAATTCTTCATCTCCTATTATATCTATATCACATTGATAGAATTCTCTAAATCTTCCTTTTTGTGTTCTTTCTCCTCTATATACTTTTCCAATTTGATATCTTCTAAATGGAAAACTTAATACTCCATAGTTTTTGGCAACATATTTTGCAAGTGGTACAGTTAAATCAAATCTCATTGAAATATCTGTATCTCCTTTTTCAAAACGATAAATTTGTTTTTCTGTTTCTCCCCCTGCTTTTGCAAGTAATACTTCTGATAATTCTAATATGGGTGTATCTAGTGGTAAAAATCCATATTTTTTATATGTATTTTCTATTTTTTCTTTCATTTGATCAAATAATATTTGTTCTTCTGGTAATAATTCCATAAATCCAGATAAAGTTCTTGGTTCTGTTTTGTTCATAATATCATCCTCTCTTCCTATAAAATCATCTACCATAGTTTAGGTTTTAACTCTAAATATATTGGTTTTTCCTCTTTTATTATAGTCATTGTACCATGCCCTGGATACACAATCGTATCATCTGGTAATACCATTAATTTATTTGTTATTGAATTTATAAGGTCTTCTCTATTTGATGTTGGTAAATCTGTTCTGCCCCATGTTCCTCTAAATAAAGTATCTCCAGAAAACAAACACTTTTCTTTCTCGCAATATAAAGAAGTTCCCCCTGCAGTGTGTCCTGGAGTATGAATAACTTTAAATTGCAAATTTCCTAAATGTATTAAGTCTCCATCATCAATTCTTGAATCTGCCTCTAATTCTATTTTTCCGACTCCTATATAAGGCGATAAATTAATTTCTGGATTATTTAATCCTTCTGCATCATCTCTATGAATTAATACTTTTCCTCCACATCTATTTTTTAATTCTGTTACTCCTAAAATATGATCTGAATGACAATGTGTTAAATATATATATTTTAATTTTCCGTTCAATATTTTTATCATTTCCTCTAGTTTATCTACATTTCCTGCTGCATCAATAATCATTGTTTCTTTAGTTTCTTCATCTAAAATTATATAGCAATTTGTAGGGTCTCCTATCCATGTTTCTATCTTCTGTTCCTTTAAAATCATATTATTCTCCTTTTATTTTTTTCTTCTTACTTCATAAACACTATCTACTTTTCTTAATACTTTTAAGGCCTTATTCAATTCTTCTAAACTTTCTACCTCTAACGTCATTTCTATAATAGCAATCCTTTCTTTTGTAGTTTTTGTATTAACTCCCAATATTCTAGCTTTTGTTGTTCCTAATTCTCTTAGTATATCTACTAAAAGTCCTGTTCTATCATTTGCATCTATCTCTATATCAGCTTGATATGTAGCTTTTTCTTCATTATACCATTCAACATCTATCATTCTATTTTCTTCTGATAACAAATCTTTTACATTTACACAATCTTTTCTATGTACAGATACTCCTCTTCCTTTTGTAACATATCCAACTATTTCATCTCCTGGAAGTGGATTACAGCATTTAGAAAGTTTTACTAAACAATTATCTATTCCTTTTACCACTATACCTGAACTAGATGGTCTTGGTTTTTGTGCTTTTGCTTGTGCTAATTCTTTAATTTTTTCTTCTATATTTTCTTCTTCATGTTCTTTTCTATATTCTTGTAATAGCCTTGCAATTACCTTTACTGATGAATTTGCTCCAAATCCAACAGCTGAATACATTTCTTCTATATTTTTATATCTATATTTTTCTAGCATTTGATCCACATATTCTGGTTTAAATAAATCAGCATGTGTAAATCCTATCCTTTTTAGCTCTTTTTCTATTAAATCTTTTCCCTTTTCTATGTTTTCTGTCTTCTGTTCTTTTTTAAACCAGTTTTGAATTTTATTTTTTGCACTTGTACTTTTTACAAATTTTAACCAATCTCTACTAGGCCCTTTTGAATTTTCAGATGTGATAATTTCTATTATGTCTCCACTTTTAAGAGGTGTTATTATAGGCATCATTTTACTATTAATTTTACATCCTGTCATATGATGCCCTATTTCTGCATGTATACTATATGCAAAATCTATTGGTGTAGCCCCCATTGGTAAAACTTTTATTGCTCCTTTGGGTGTAAATACATAAACTTCGTCTTCAAATAATTCTGTTTTTAATGTATTTAAAAATTCTTGTGGATCTTGCATTTCTTTTTGCCATTCCAACGTTTCTCTAAGCCATGCTAACTTATCCTCCTCGACTTTAACTGATTGTTTTTTTCCAAAATAGCTTGCTTCTTTATATGCCCAATGTGCTGCAATACCATATTCTGCAATTCTATGCATGTCCCATGTACGAATTTGTACTTCAAATGGTGTTCCTTTTTCTCCTAATAATGTTGTGTGTATAGATTGATACATATTGGGTTTTGGTACAGCTATATAATCTTTAAATCTTCCTGGCATTGGATTATACAATTCATGCACAACTCCTAATGCTGCATAACAATCTTTTACTGAATTTACTAAAATTCTTAATGCAAATAAATCATAAATTTGGTCTAATGTTTTATTGTCTCGTTTCATTTTCCTATAAATACTATATAAATGCTTTGCTCTTCCGTGTTACTTCTGCTTCTATTCTTTGTTTTTTTAGCTCTATTCTTATATCTTCCATTATTTTTTCAATAAAACGTAGTCTTTCTTCTCTTTTTTTATTTATTCCTTCTACCAATTCATGATATTCTTCTGGATATAAATATTTAAAACCTAAATCTTCCAATTCCCATTTTATTGAATATAAACCTAATCTATTGGCTAATGGTGCATATAAATCCATTGTTTCTTTACTATTTGCTATTTGCCTTTGCCTACTAATATACTTTAAAGTTCTCATATTGTGCAATCTATCTGCTAATTTTATTAAAATCACTCTGATATCTTTTCCCATTGCCAAGAACATTTTTCTATAGTCTTCTGCCTGTTGTTCTTCTATTGATGTAAATTGTATATTACTTAATTTTGTTACTCCTGATACCATTTCTGCAATTTCTATACCAAATTCCTTAATTATTTGTTCTTTTGTGGCATCTGTATCTTCTACTACATCGTGAAGTAATGCTGCACAAATAGTACTATCGTCTAAACCAATACCTGCTAAAATATATGCTACATTAAGTGGATGTATAATATATGGTTCTCCTGAACTTCTAAATTGCTCTTTATGATGTTCTTCTGCATATTTATATGCTTTCATTATTAATTTTGTATCTACTCTTCTAGTCATTTCTCTTTTTTTTAAAAGAATATCTTGTATTGTAATTTCTTGTTGTTCTTGCAAGTGACTCACTTCCTTTATATTATGATAATGACTTCATTATATCTTTTATATTAATTTGTATTGTTTCTACTCCATTAAAAGTATTTATTTCTAGAACTCCTGCTATATCGATTTTATCTCCAATTTTATATTCTTCTGCTAAATTTCCAATATTAAATCCAATTGCATTAATAACAATATTATTATCTTTTAATGTTACTTTTAAATGTTTTCCTTCTGATAATGCTCTAATAGAATCTATTTTTAAATTTTTAAACATAAATATTGGCATTTTATTGCCTTCGCCAAATGGTTCTAATTGTTTTAGGCTTTCTACAATATCTTTATTTATATCTGTCAAATTAATTTTTGCATCTATATTTACTATTGGAATTATATCTTCAATATGTTGCTTTGATGCTATTTCTTCGAATTGTTTTTTAAATTCTTGAAACTTACTTTTCTTTACAGTTACTCCCACTGCCATAGCATGTCCGCCAAATTTTTCTATTGAATCTGTGCATTGCATTAAAGCTTCATGTAAATCAAACCCTGGTATACTTCTTCCAGAGCCTTTTCCTATTCCATCTTCTTCAAAGCTCAATAATATACTTGGTTTAAAATACATTTCTGTAATTTTAGATGAAACTATTCCTATAACACCATGATGCCAATTTTCTCCAGCTATAATAATTGTTCTATTATCTTGTAAATGTTGTTCTTCTATTTGCTTTACTGCATTTTCATATATTTCTTTTTCTGTTTCTTGTCTTATTCTGTTATAGTCATTTAATTTTCTACTTAATTCTGATACTTCATTTAGATTTTTAGATAAAAATAACTTCAACGCTTCTTCTGCTTTTCCCATTCTTCCACATGCATTTATCCTTGGTGCTACTCCAAATGATATGCTTCCTGAATCGATTTTTGTATATCCTGATGTATTTATTATCGCTTTTAGTCCTATGTTTTTTGTTTGTCTTATTAGCATTAAACCTAATTTAGCTATTACTCTATTTTCATCTATAAGTGGCACTATATCTGAAATTGTTCCTACACATACTATGTCTAAATATTTTAAGTACTCCTCTTCTTTTAATTTTAATTTCATTGATATTGCTTGTATTAATTTAAAAACTACCCCTACTCCTGCTAATTCTCTAAATGGATATTGACTATCTTTTCTTTTATTGTCTATAATGGCATTTGCTTTTGGTAGTTGATTTCCTGGTTCATGATGATCTGTTATTATTGTTTCTATCCCCAATGAATTTGCATATTCAATTTCTTCTACTCCAGATATTCCACAATCTACTGTAATCATTAGTTCACATCCAGCTTCTGCAATTTTTTTAATTGCTGGTTTATTTAATCCATATCCCTCATCTAGTCTATTAGGTATATAACTTTGTGTTTCTAATCCTCTTTCTCTTAAAAAGCTTTTTAATACTGTTATACTTGTTATTCCATCTACATCATAGTCTCCATATATTGTAACTTTTTGTTTCTGCTCTATTGCTTCTATTATTCTATCTACGGCTATTTTCATGTCAGTTATTAAAAATGGATTATGAAAATCTTCCCTTGTTGGTTTTAGAAACTGTCTAATTTGTTCTTCTTCAATTATATTTCTATTTACTAATATTGTGGCTAATATTTTATTTATATTATATTTTTTCTGTAATTGTTCAACTTTTGCTTCATCTGCATCATATATCTGCCATTTTTTGTTCATATTCCTCTCCTATATTATAATTTTTTTACATTGTACAACATTTTTTTATTTTTTTAAAGTATTTTTATATAAAATTCAACAAAAAATGTTAATGGATAGTTACAATTTACAGTCATGTCAGTTTTTATATTATTGACGTTTGATAGTGATAGTATATGTACTTATTTATAAATCAACGCTTGATTGGAATGAGAAATAGAAATTCTTATATACAAAATTGAGGGATGTTCACGGAAAAAAGATTACTAATATATTCTTTTTCTTTTCACTCCTCGGCTTGATACATGACTTAGAAATTCTTGATAAAATCAATCAGCGCCCTCGTGAGGCGAGATTCCCTAATTGATTTTATTTAGAATTTCTACAGTCATTCCACGGCACATTCGTCGTTTCATTCAAAAGAATATATTAATAATCTTTTTGGCCTGAGTGAAAGCGGCTCAATTTTGTATATTAGAATTTCTTTTCGAGTGCAATGAACAAGTTGATTTATAAATAAGTACATATACTATCACTATCAAACGTCAATAATATAAAAACTGACATGACTGTGACCCAAAATATATACCTTAACAAATTTTTTCTTTAATTATACATATACAAATATTTTTATACTCCAACAATAGAAAATCCATTATCTACATGAATAATTTCTCCCGTTATAGCACTAGACATATCACTAAATAAAAATGCTGTACTATCACCAACTTGCTTAGTTGTAACATTTTGATGCATTGGAGCTTTTTCTTCAACAACATTTAAAATACTTCCAAAATCTTTTATTCCTTTTGCTGATAATGTCTTAATAGGTCCTGCTGAAATACCATTAATGCGATATCCTTGTTTTCCTAAATCAACTGCTAAATAGCGAATACTTGCTTCTAATGCCGCTTTTGCAACTCCCATCACATTATAACCTTCAATTGCTTTTTCTGATCCATAATAAGTATAAGCAACTATACTTGCTTGTTCATTTAGCATTTCTTTTTCTCTTAACATTCTAACTATTGCAATCAAAGAATAACTACTTACATCTTGTGCATGTGCATATCCTTCTCTTGACGTTAATATAAAATCATTTCTTAAATCTTCTGTATTAGCATGTGCAATAGCATGCAATACTCCATCTACTTTACCATGATTTTTCTTTATTTCTTCTAAACATTTATCTATATCTTCATCTTTGCTTACATCACCACAAACATATACTTTAGTTCCTGGTATTTCTTTGACTAATTCTTGTACCTTCTCATAGTTATCATCTGAACATGTACAAATAACTTCAGCTCCTTGATCATATGATGATTTTGCAGCTCCCCATGCTATACTCCATTTATTTCTTACTCCCATAATTACTACTTTTTTGCCTTTTAATATCATTTTTTCTCTCCTTTACATTTTTCTAAATTTTTCATATCTTTCATTTAATAATTGTTCTGTACTTAATTTTTGTAATTCTTTTATATTTTTTAAGATATATTTTCTTATATTTAATGCAACTTGGTTGACATCTTCTTGTGCTCCACCTTCTGGTTCTTCTATAATATAGTCTATTACTTCTAGACTCTTTAAATCTTGTGCTGTTGCTTTCATATTTTCTGCTGCCTCTTTCGCTTTAGTAGAATCTTTATATAAAATACTTGCAAATCCTTCTGGAGATAATATTGAATATATTGCATTTTCTAGCATTACAATTCTATCTCCTACTGCAATTGCTAATGCTCCTCCGCTAGATCCTTCTCCTATAACTATACAAATTATTGGTACTTTTAATCTAGCCATTTCCATTAAATTTTTTGCAATAGCTTCTCCCTGACCTCTTTCTTCTGCTCCCATTCCAGGATATGCTCCTGGTGTATCTATAAATGTTATTATTGGTCTTTTGAATTTTTCAGCTTGCTTCATTAATCTTAATGCTTTTCTATATCCTTCTGGATTTGGCATTCCAAAATTTCTTTCCATATTTTCTTTTATTTTTTTACCTTTTTGCTCTCCTATAACTGTTACAGGAATATTATCTATTGTAGCTATTCCACCTACTATAGATTTATCATCTGCAAAATTTCTATCTCCATGTAATTCCATAAAATCTTCAAATATTTTTTGTATATAATCTAAGGATTTTGGTCTTTCAAGCTGTCTAGCAAGTTGTACTCTATCCCATGCAGTTAATTTAGCCATCTTCTACCTTACCTCCTTTATGTAATCTAATTATTTTTGCTATTGTTGATTTCATATCTTTTCTTTCTACAATTTTATCAATAAAGCCATGTTCTAATAAGAATTCTGCACTTTGAAATCCTTGCGGAAGTTTTTGTTTTATTGTTTGTTCTATTACTCTAGGTCCTGCAAAACCAATTAATGCCTTTGGTTCTGACAAAATAATGTCTCCTAAGCTTGCAAAACTTGCTGTTACACCACCTGTTGTTGGATCTGTTAATACAGATATATAAAGAAGTCCTTCTTCATTTAATTTAGCTATTGCACTAGACGTTTTCGCCATTTGCATTAATGATACTATTCCTTCTTGCATTCTTGCTCCTCCTGATACACAAAAAATTACAATTGGCAGTCTTTTTTCTATTGCTGTTTCTATTGCTATTGTTATTCTTTCTCCTACTGCTGAACCCATACTTCCCATTAAAAAATTTCCATCCATTACTGCAATTACTGCTTTTTCTCCCTCTATATTGCATATTCCACACTTCACAGCTTCTTCTATTTTGGTTTTTTCTTTTAATATTTCTACTTTTTTTAAATACCCATCAAAATTCAAAGGGTCTTTTGTTTGTATCTCTGAAGCTATTTCTGTAAAAGTTCCTTCATCTGCTATCTGATTTATTCTCCTTCTTGATGATAATCTAAAATGCTTACCACAATTAGGGCATACACTTAAATTTTTATGTAATTCTTCTTTATATATTATTTCTTTACATTCGTCACATTTTACCCATTTTCCTATCATCATATTTGCTGCAATTTTATTTTTAGTTCTTTCTTTTTCTGTCTTATTTACTTTTTTTACTTTATCAATAATCAAATTTGTGTCCTCCTTTGAAGTTTTTATAAATTAAATTCCTTATTTATAAAAGATGTATCATAATTGTTTGTTTTAAAATTTTCATTTTCTAATATCTTTAATAGAAAATCTATATTAGTTTGTATTCCTTCAATTACTAATTCAGCTAATGCACTTTTCATTTTTGCTATTGATTCGTTTCTCGAATTACTACAAACTATCAATTTCAATAACATAGAATCATATGTAGGTGGCACAGTATATCCTGCATATATTGCTGTATCAATTCTTATTCCATTTCCCCCTGGCAATAATAATCCTGTAATAGTTCCTGGACATGGCATAAAGTTTTTATCTGGATTCTCTGCATTTACTCTTACTTCCATACTATGTCCAACAAGCTTTATGTCTTTTTGTTGCCAAAAAAGAACGTCCCCATTGGCAATCTTTATTTGTTCTTTTATAATATCAATTGATGTTACCATTTCCGTTACTGGATGCTCTACTTGAACTCTCGTGTTCATTTCCATAAAATAAAAATTTTGATTTTTATCTACTAAAAACTCTATTGTTCCTGCATTTGTATATCCTATTTTCTCTACAGCTTTTACTGCTATTTCTCCCATTTTTCTTCTTGTTTCTTCATTTAAAATACTAGCTGGCGTTTCTTCTAATATTTTTTGATTTCTTCTTTGTATTGAACAGTCTCTTTCTCCTAAGTGTATACTATTTCCATTTTCATCAGCTAATACTTGAACTTCTATATGTCTTGGATTTTCTATATATTTTTCTATATAAAGGCTATCATCATTAAAGGAAATTTTAGCTTCTTGTTTTACTACATCATATTCTTTTTCAAGTTCTTCTCTTGAATATGCTATTCTTATTCCTCTTCCTCCGCCTCCTGCTGATGCTTTTAAAATTACAGGATATTTTATTTGTTCTGCTATATCTATTGCTTGTTCTTTAGAATATATTAATCCTTCTGAACCTGGTACTACTGGAACTCCTATGCTTTTCATTGTTTCTTTTGCCTTAGATTTATTTCCTAATAGTTCAATTAGTCTATAATTTGGACCTATAAATTTTATGTGCATTTCTTCACAAATTTTTGCGAAATTTGCATTTTCTGATAAAAATCCAAATCCAGGATGTATACTATCCGCTCCAGTTAGACAGGCTGCTTCCAAAATTGCTTTTACATTTAAATAACTTTTTGCGGATGATGCTGGTCCTATACATATTGCTTCATCTGCAAGTTTTGTGTGTAGTGCATTCTTATCAGCTTCTGAATAGATTGCTACTGTTCTTATTCCCATTTCTCTACATGCTCTTATTATTCTAACTGCTATCTCTCCACGATTAGCTATTAAAACCTTTTTTATCATCAATATTCTCCTTGTATAATAATATATTTAGGTTTTCAAAAGGTTACCCATAAACCTTTGTAGTCAAATTATATCTTTCTATCTTTCTTTCCAGTTAATTTCCAGTTTAAGTATCTGTATAAATTCAGTTGTTAAAATCGTAAATAATTGTATTAGACAACTGCAAATGTTAATTCACCTTTTACTGCAATTTTTCCATCTACAGTAGCTATAGCTTCTCCTACTCCTATAGGACCTTTTCTTTTTATTATTTTTACTTCTAATTTTAAAGTATCTCCAGGTACTACTTGTTTTTTGAATTTGAGTTTATCAATTCCACCAAATAAAGCATTTCTTCCTTTATTTTCATCTAATGAAAGTATAGCTACTGCTCCAGTTTGTGCTAATGCTTCTACCATTAAAACTCCTGGCATAATTGGATTTCCAGGGAAATGTCCTTTAAAATAATATTCATCTTCTCGTACTTCTTTATATGCTGTGCAACTTTCTCCTGGTGTGTATTCTTCCACTTTATCTATCATTAAAAATGGCTCTCTTTGTGGTATTATTTTTTTTATTTCTTCTTTGTTTAACATAAAAACCTCTTTCTAAATAAATTTGCTATTTTTTACTATGCTGGTAACATCCTTCATAGGTGCTACCAGCATCTTTATGTGATCTACTTTATTTTAAATAATGGCATTCCATATTCAACTACATCTTCATTATTTACACAAATTTCTACTATTTCTCCGTCAAATTCTGATTCTATTTCATTCATTAGTTTCATTGCTTCCACAATACAAACTACCTGTCCTTTATGTATTGTATCTCCAACTTTTACAAATGGTTCTTTATCTGGAGATGAACTATTATAAAAAGTTCCAACCATAGGACTTTTTATTATTTTTAAGTTCTCATCTTTTTTAGGTTCTTGTGATACATTTACTAGACTATTTTCTTGGTTGACTTGTACAGTAGGTACTGTCATAGGTGCACTTGCTTCAATAACACTAGATGTATTAACATTATTTGCCTTATTTGTATTCTTTGTCATGCTGATTTTTACTCCATCTGGAAATTCTATTTCTAAAGATTCCAACTTAGAATTTCCCATATCATCCATTAATTTTTTTATATCTTTATAATCCATTTTTAATCACTTTCCTTTTCTTATTTTTAACTATTAGTCTTCATATTTTTTTAGTAATATTGTACTATTATGTCCTCCAAATCCTAAAGAATTTGACATTGCATATTTTACTTCTACTTTTCTACCTTCATTTGGTACAATATCTAAATCACATTCTTCATCTGGAACCTTATAATTAATTGTAGCTGGCACAAATCCTTCTTCTATAGCTTTACTACATACAATTGCTTCTATTCCACCTGCTGCTCCTAAAAGATGTCCTGTGTGTCCTTTTGTTGAGCTAACCATTACCTTTTTGGCTTCATCTTCTCCTAAAGCTGTTTTTATCGCTTGAGTTTCACACAAATCATTTAAATGTGTAGACGTACCATGTGCATTAATATATGTAATATCTTTACCAGTAATTCCAGCTTCTTGCATTGCCAATTTCATAGCTCTAGCTCCACCTTCACCATTTGGTGCTGGCGAAGTTATATGATAAGCATCTGATGTAGCACCATATCCTACTATTTCAGCATATATTTTTGCTCCCCTTGCTTTAGCATGCTCTAAGTCTTCTAATAAAACAATACCTGCTCCTTCTCCCATTACAAAACCATTTCTTTCTTTATCAAATGGAATACTTGCTCTTGTTTTATCTTCACTCTTTGATAATGCTTTTATATTAGAAAAACCAGCTATACTTAACGGTGTTACAGAAGCCTCAGTTCCTCCTGCAAGTACTATATCTTGATATCCATGTTTTATCATCCTATAGCTTTCACCTATACAATGAGTTCCTGTAGCACATGCTGAAATCATTGCAATTGATTCTCCTTTGGCTCCAATATCTATAGCTACATTTCCAGTTGCCATATTAGAAATTGCCATTGGTATATACATTGGAGAAACTCTATCTGGTCCTTTTTGAAAGCACTTATTTTGTTCCTCTTCAATAGTTTGTATACCACCAATTCCAGAGCCTAAAATAACTCCTACTCTTTCCATATTTTCTTTTTCTTTATCTAATCCACTATCATTCCAAGCTTCTCTAGCTGCAATTATAGCATATTTAGAAAATTCATCTAATCTTTTAGCTTCTTTCTTATCAAAATAATCTTCTTCATTATAATTCTTTACTTCTGCTGCTAACTTCACTTTAAAATTTGTTGTATCAAATGATTTTATTTCATCAATACCACATCTTCCCTCTTTTATTCCATTCCAAAAATCTATTACATTATTTCCTAATGGAGTAATTGCTCCTAAACCTGTAATTACTACTCTTCTTTCCATTTTCATATCCCTTCTAGTTGCCAAAAGGGACGCTCTTAGATGGCTAACTTGCCAAAAGGGACGCTCTTAAATGGCAACTTATAATAATAAATTAATAAAAATAATATTTTTCATTCATAAGTTGCCATTTAAGAGCGTCCCTTTTGGCAAATTAGCCATCTAAGAGCGTCCCTTTTGGCAACTTAAATCATTCCACCGTCAATGTTTATTACTTGACCTGTTATATATGAACTGCTGTCACTTCCTAAAAAATAAATTAATTCTGCTACTTCGCTCGCAGTTCCCATTCTTTTTAATGGTATTTGATTATGTATTGATTCTTTTACTGTATCTGGTAATACATCTGTCATATCTGTTTGTATAAATCCTGGTGCTACTGCATTTGCTCTTATGTTTCTTGAGGCTAATTCTTTGGCTACACTTTTAGTAAATCCTATTATGCCTGCTTTTGATGCTGAATAATTACATTGTCCTGCATTTCCTGCAACACCTACAACAGATGATAAATTTACTATGCTTCCTTTTCTTTGCTTCATCATGTATTTTGAAACTGCTTTTGTCATTAAATATGTTCCTTTTAGATTTATTTCTATTACTTTGTCAAATTCTTCTTCACTCATTCTCATTAATAAGTTATCTTTTGTTATTCCTGCATTATTTACTAGTACATCAATTCTTCCAAATTTTTCTATCGCTTGTTTTATTAAATTTTCTACATCTTCATTCTTTGATACATCTGCTTTTATTATTAAACTTTCTGATCCTAGTTTTTTTATTTCATTTTCTAATTCTTTTACATCTGTTTTATCTGATACATAATTGATAATTATATTATATCCGGTTTTCTGCAAATTTCAAAGCTGTTTCTTTTCCTATTCCTCTTGTGCCTCCTGTTACTAATACTGTTTTCTTTTCTTCCATATTATCTATTCTTTATGTTAGTTTAAAATTCTAACATATCCTCCTTTCTTTTTTATATATTGGAATTTCTTTATTCCTACATTTTTTCTAAATAATTTCTTAATGTTTCTACATTATTTATATTTACCACATTTGCTTCTTTATTTTCTTTTTTAACAAATCCAGTTAACGTTTTACCTGGTCCTATTTCTACATATTCTTCTATGCCTTCTTTTTCCATTAATTGTATTGCTTTGTCAAATCTTACTGGATTTATTATATGATTTGCTAGTATATTTTTTATATCATCTGATTTTGTGTAAAAAGTACCATCTATATTTTTTATTACTTTTGGCTGATTAGCATTTTCTATAATGTTAAAATCTATTATTTGTAATTCCTTTTCAAACGCTTCTTTAGCTTCTTTTAATTTTATGGTGTGAAACGGTCCACTTGTTTTTAATTTTATTACTTTTTTCGCTCCTGCTTCTTTTAACTTTTCTGTTGCTTCTTCTATCGCTTCTTCTTCTCCTGATATAACTGTTTGGGCTGAGCAATTATAATTTGCTGGAACTATAAATTTTCCCTCTTCGTTTATTTTTTTACATATTTCTTCTATTTTATTACTTTCTAATCCCAATACAGCTGACATTGCATATTGTTCTTTAGGCAATAAATTGCCCATATAATATCCTCTTTTTTTAATTAGTTTTATTCCGTCTTCAAAATTAAGTATTCCTGAATATATTAAGGCCACATATTCTCCCAAACTTAATCCTACTGCTATATCAGCTCTAATTTGTTTTTCTTCTAATATTTTTAATATTGCTAAACTCGTTGTTAATATAGCTATTTGTGTGTTTTCTGTTTTATTTAAATCTTCTTCTGGTCCTTCAAAGCATATTTTTTTTACATCTATACCTAAAATTTGACTTGCCTTTTCATATACTTCTTTTGCTGTATCATATTTTTCGTAAATATCTTTTCCCATTCCAACAACTTGTGCACCTTGTCCTGGAAATAAAAATGCTCTTTTCATTTTTCTCTCTCCTCTTCTCATTCTAAAATTCTATTAATATACTTCCTGTGTTCATTCCCCCACCATATCCTAGTAAAACAATTTTGTCTCCTCTTTCTAACAATTCTTTTTTTATCATTTCATCTAACACTATGGGTATACTTGCACAGAATGTATTTCCAACTTTTTCTATGTTTGTATATATTCTATTTTCTTTTATGCTAAGCCTTGTTGCTATTCCTTTCAGAATTTTTTTATTAGATTGATGCATTATAAAATATTTTATATTACTTATATCTTCATTTGATTTATCTAATAATTTCTTTACATTCTGTGTTGGAACTGTTACTGCATATTTATATACTTCTTTTCCATCCATTTCAATTTTTTGATTTGATTTACAAGTTAGCATTTCATTATTTCTTCCATCTGCTACTATATATGACATATATTCTTTTTCTTCATTACTTTTTTCTAATAGTACTGCTCCTGCTCCATCTGATAATAGTATTGCTGTATTTACATCTTTTTCATTTGTATATTTTGAAAGTATATCTACCCCTATTATTAAAGCTTTTTCTACTTTGCCACTTTCAATATATAATTTTGCTATATCCATTGCATTTATAAATCCACTACAGCCTGCTAATATATCTAAGCAAATACATGGTTCTATATTTAGAGTTTTTTGAATGTGATTTGCTATCCCTGGCATTAGATTGTTTGTTGTTGTTGTTGCTACTATTACAATTCCTATTTGGTCTTTTTCCTCTTGTGTTAGTTTCATGTTTTTTGTTACTTCAATTGCAATTTCTTCTATTGTTTCGTTTTTTACATATCTTCTTTCTTGTATTCCACTTCTTTTTTCTATATATCCTTTTTCTAAGTTTAATTTTTTTTCTAAGTATTCATTTGTAATTATCTCTTTGGGTAAATAACTACTTGTTTTGGTGATTTTTATATTATTCATGTCTACCTCACTTTTCTATTATTTAGTTATACATCATTTTTGAAAATTTTTCTATTGAGATGAGTGGTCAAATATAAATATTATTTAATTTTTTATCTTTTTTCACACTTTTCACTTAACTTGTGAATCTACTACTTTTCAAAATAATCATACTCTTTATAAAATGATAACATAAAAAATGAAAATATAATGGTATTAAAAAATTAAAATTGGTAAATATATATTTAAATATATATATTTTACCAATTTTGTTTGTTACTTCTATATATGTAAATATTGATTTTGCTTTTAATTCTAATAGTCTGCATCATCAAATGTAATAACACCCAATCCACTTGACATATAAATTGTTTGTCCAACAATTGTTCTACCCATATCACTAACTAAGAAAACTGCTAAATTTGCCACTTCCTCTGGTGTAACAAATCTGTCCATTGGATATTGTAATCTACTAATATCTTCATCTTCTTCATCTTTCATCATTTTTGTAGCTGTTGGTCCTGGAGAAATTCCATTTACTATAATGTCATTATCTATATATTTTTTTGCCATTCCTAATGTTAATCCTCTTATTCCCCATTTTGATATAGCATATGGATCTATTGCTGGTCTGTTACCACTAGAACTACCTATATTTAATATATTTCCTTTTATTTTGTTCTTTTCCATATATTTAATAACTATGTTGGATAAAAAGAATGTACCTTTTAAATTACAATCCATTATAGCATCATATTCTTCTATTTTGTTGTTTTCTAAAGTATAATTTCTTGCAGAAATTCCAGCATTATTAACTAAAATATCTATATTTTTATTTCCAATTTTTTCTATTATTTCTTTTAATCTACTTTCAAAAGATTTGATATCTGATAAATCTAATATATTCTCATATACTCTAGCTTTAGAGTTTTCTTTTTCTAGTTTTTCTTTTGCCATTTGTAACTTATTCTTATTCCTACCAGTTATTATTACTGTACAACCATTTTTACAAAAAGAATCTGCTATTGAATAACCTATTCCTGAAGTAGCACCTGTAATAAGTGCTATTCTTCCTTTAAGTATATTTGATTCGTATACAGGTATATATATAGGTATTTTTCTTTTTAGTATATTTTTACAAGCAAATTTTGTAATTTTAATAAAATGTTTTATCTCGTGTTTAAATAACATTTATTGCCTCCTCTTATTTTTTTATTATATTTTTTATAGCTTGTTTAGTTTTTGGACTTAATACTTCTTTTAAGGTTTTTTTGGTTTTTCCAGAAATTGAAGTTTTTAAATTTGTAATAGTTTTTAAAGCTAAATCTTCATGTTTGGCATCTGTAAATACCTCAAAAATAATAGATCTTTCATATCCAGTTTGTGATATGAAATAATCTATTTTAGACAAAAATTCATCTTTTGTCTCGGCACTTAAATATTCAAATCCTAGATCTTGTGCATAATGCTTTACAAGTTCTTTTGATTTATTTCCAAAGTGTCCATCTGCCGCAATATAGGCATTTACATCTTCACCGAATTTATATCCTGGGCAGATATGAATATGAAATTCTGTACCTCCACCATTATTTATAACCATTAATCTTACATTGTTCTTTATGTTTATATTTCCAATAGCATTTAGGTCATAGAAAAAGCCTAAATCTCCTACTATTCCATAGTAAATCTTTTCTTTGTTTGCTAAAGATGCTCCAATTAGTGATGAAGTTATTCCATCTATTCCAAAGCCACCTGTATTTGAATATCCATAAATTCTTTTGTCATTATCAAAAAAATTCCAAGATCTTAATGTATTTAAGATAGCTAGGTGTACAGTACTCTCATTTGGTAATCTATCAATTATATTCTTAGCAACCCAAATATTAGAAAAACATATTTGATTTAAATCTATTTTTCTCTCTATTTCATTAAATTCTTTTTTCCATTTTTGATAGAATTCAATATTTTTTTGTTTTTCTTCGCTCATTCTATTGATTTTTTCAAAAAATTGAAATTCATTCATTTCAAAAACATATTTTAATTTTCTAAATGTATCCCTAATTTCTCCATCAGGATTTACTCTCCAAACTTCTTTTGTTTTTATTTTCATATATGAACCTGAAACATTTCCAATGTGAATTAACAAATCAAAATTATTCTCTGAAAATTCATATCTTTCTTGATTACATATTAAATTACCTAAAATTCTGTACTTTCCATAATAGTTGCTTGTATAATCACATAAGACAATTGAGTTATTCTTTTCACAAAATTCTTCTATTTGTCTTGTTAAGTTTTCATCAAACTTACTATGTGCTCCTATGAAAATTCCTATTTTTCCATCTAATATTTTTGGAAATTCATCATTATACTTTAACCTATATATTTTTCTTGTCTTTGGTAATTCTTTTGTATCAAATCCTTTTTCACCCATAATATTTATAAAATTAATATGTACTGGACCTTTTCCATTTCTATTTAACTCTAATATGGCTTTATTAATTGCTATTTCACATTGCCATTTGTCATCTTGATTATTAATGATAGGCACTTGAACACTTAATTTCACCATATCTTTAAGTGTAGTTGTTCTATCTATAAATTGTGGTATATTATTTCCTAGATTTGCTTGATGAAATGCAAAAGTTATCGCAAGTATTGGTAGTTTTCTATAATATGCCTCTGTTAATCCTGGTATATAGTTTCGTGATGCAGTTGCTCCTGTACAACTCAATACTACAGGTTCTCCGCTTTCTTCTGCTAATCCACATGCCATATAACATGCAGATCTTTCATCTACACATGAATATATCTGAAAAAAAGGATCCTTTTGTATACTTCCAACAAAGCTTATATTACAAGTTCCTGGACTTGCTATAACTTTTCTTATATTATGTGCTTTTAATAGACTTATTAAAATTTGAACATTTTTTTCGTTTGAATAATATAGTTGCTTCATTATAATCCTTCTCCTTATTATTTATTTTTTACTTATGAAAATCCTTAAGGATTTAACAATACTTTTTAAGTTTTCTTTGTTAATAAACATTACAACTATCATAGTTAAGCCAAATACTATCTCATTATATATTTTCATATAATAAAAATATATAGAAATAATAAATGCTAAAACAAATTTTAAAATCATCCTTTTATCTAACTTTATAGAAATGTATTTTTTTACATCTATCCATCTATAAACCATAATTATTGTATAGGAAACAAATGTTGATACAGATGCAGCATAAAGTCCTATAAATTTAATTAGGGATAAATTTATTATAATATTGATTATAGCCGCAATTGTTGATGTTTTTGCAAGTTCTTTTGACATTTTTTTTGCTACATATACTACAGCAATTAAAGACATGACTATGTTTGAGAAAATACCTAATAATATTATTGGTATTTGATAGTATGCATCTGCATAATTCTGATTTATAAGTATATTAAAAATTATAGGAAGTACTGAAATAATAATCAAACACAGTGATCCAAATATTTTTATGCCATTATTTACAACAGTACTAAAATATTTTTCTTTTTCTTTCTCTTCAAAGTGTATAGATGCTTGCTCAGACCATGATAAATGGAAAATACTATAGACACCATTAAGTATTGTAGGGATTTTATTAGCTATTGAATATATTCCATTTGATGCTACTCCTAAAAATATAGAAACAATAGTTCTGTCTGAAGCATCAATAATCCACCAAGATATTTGATTCGGAATTAGTGGAATAGAATATCTCAATAGTTTTTTTATTGTTTTTCTATCTCTAAATTTAAAGTTAATCATTTTATATATTTTTAATTTAAATATTAAATACAATGAGATAGTTATATTAGAAATAGCCATTGCTATAAATAATCCCTTTCCTCCATAACCTAAATCTATTATTAATATTACATTTAGTACGACATTAGCAAGTCCACCTATAATACAAGCAATAGAATAATCTAAATTTTTTCCTAATCCTCTTGCAAATTGAAGCATTATACTTGAAAATGCATTAGAAATTATCATTAATAGTATTAAATTTGCATATTCAAATTTAAAAATTATATTAATAACGAAGAAACTTATTACAAATATTATAGTTGTTACTATTAAGCATAAAAATACATTTGTTATAATTTTTTGTTTTCCCTGTTCATCTTCTCTATAATCAATTAAAAATCTAAATGCTGCTAAGTCCAATTCTAGCGTTATGGCTAAAACAATAAGTGCTACATAAGTTGTTACTAAATCTACATATCCATATTCACTTGTAATTATATAAGATGTATATAAAGGTAACAATAAAAATGAAATTAGTTGTGTTGAAGCTTTTCCTATAAAAATAATAATAGTATTTTTTATTAAATCTTTTATTTTGTTTGTTTGTCTATTTTCTACTTTTTCTTTCATGTTTTCCATGATATTCTTCCTTTTAATTATTGTCATGTTGAATTTTATCTAAATATTTTTTTGAAATATTTATGCTATTATAAAACTCTTCACTAATATTCTTATAATCAATTACACTTGTGTCCAATTTATCTGTTCCATTTTCCATGTATACTAATCTGCACATCATACCTGCATTTTTTAAAATATTTTCTCTTCTAGAATCTTGCTTCTCTTTATTAGAAGTAAATACATTAAAATTTTTTTCATATATTAAAGAAAACATAGTACCATGAAAAGAATCTGTACAAATATATTCTGCATTTTTAAATAAAGTTAAAAAATCTATAGGACCAACATCTCTCATGCAATTCCAATAAAAACTTTTTAATGAAAAATTTGAGTTAATCATTATTAATTTTAATTTTTTGTCTTTTGCAATTTTTTTAGCAATTTTATATTCTTTATTTAAATATTTTTTATGTAAAAAATAGCATAATAAATATTTATCTTTTCTTAAATTCTCGTTATAGCAAAGTTTTTCCCATTCCATTTTATTAAATAATGCAACTGGGTCATTAACTACTGCTATATCTTTATTTGTTAATGAGCTTATAATTTTAACTGATTCTTTTTCTCTCAAAGCAATATATTTAAAGTCATTTATATATTCCTTATATTTAATTAGATCTTCTACCTTCGCATTTCCAATACTTGCTGCATATGTTGCCTTTTTACTTTTTGTATTTATTGGAAGTAAGAAAGCTTCTGAAAAATCCATAATATTAGGATTCCAAACTTGGTCACTTCCAGATATTATATAATCAAATTCATTTTTATCTATATAATTTTTTAATTCCTCAATTGTTTTAAGTCTGGGTGAACAATTAAGATAATTATCTATAAAATTTTGAAATTTCTTTACCTTCCTAATTCTATCTATAAGAATTGGAAAAAGTATAATATTATAAATAACACTTTTTATTCCATTTTTACTACGAAACACTGAATTATTATTTTTTTGGTTATCATCTACATAATTAATTATTGTGATATTATTACCTTTTTGCTTCAAGTATTCTTGTAATGCATAGGCTTGTAAAACTGCTCCATAGTTTCTCGCAAAATGATATGTTATTATTCCTATTTTCATATTTTTTCCTCCTACTATCATTTCTATTTTTTTACATATCCATTAATCAATATGTAAATTATTATAAAAATCAAACTTCCTCTAAATAATAAACTAGGTGCATACAAATACCATCTCGGTAAAGTTGTAATAAAATATACTGAATAAGTTTTTATAAAATTAGAAGTCGTTTTTTTAATGATTATTACTTTTTTAAATAAAATTGCAATATATAGAGATATTCCAATTACTCCCCAAATTCCTAGCCAATAATAAAAATAGCCTATCAAAAATCCACCAGCATAGTTAACCTGATACTCTCTTACAACTATAGGTAAATTTTTATAATTACTCTTGCTTCCTTTAATTAAATAATCTGAAAAATATTCCTTAAAATTTTCTAATCTTTCATTATCTTCAATCATTCTACTCACATCAATCATAGATGAAGTTGTAAAATATGCTGATACTGATGTATCGAGAGCAAATCTTCTTTCTGAAAATGCATCCCATACTTTTTCTATCGTTAAACTACTAAAATCATTATTGGCATCTAGTATGTCACCATATACTCCCATAAAAGTAAAGAAGAATATGCCACAAATAGTTATTAAAATTATTGATTTTACTTTTAATATTTCCAAATAATTAATCACAAAATCTGAAATTAAAAATTGTAGTACCCCTATTCTTTCTCCTACATATAGAGAATATATACAACACAAAACTAATAAAATTTCGAAGGTTCTTTTTTCTTTTTTTTCTCCTTTTGACATGAAAAAAGCAAATATAAATATTATAAATAAATACTCAAAAAGTGTTGTATTATAAGTAATTCCTCTAAATACATGATAAAAAAGTATTAGAATAATTATTAATTTCAATGACGTTAAAATTATTTTTCTATATTTAAAATTTTCAATTTTTAATTTGTACTCAAACATGTCTTCTTTGTCATCATTTTTTTTTGTATATATACAAATTGGTATATAAATTATAGTATTAAATAGTAATAATAGATTAATACTTAATCCTAATGTATCTGTAAAATACAATTGATTATACAAACTTTGTAATAGTTCTGTTCCTCCAAATAAATATCTACATATTATTACACTATAATTAAAATAACATAACATTAAAGACACAAAAAAAATATTCTTATTACTTCTATATTTTAATAAATTAACTAAATTAAATATTAATAATGTACTTGCAACAATATTTTGATAATATACTTTTCTTATTAAATTTATTACAGAAAATATTAGCAAGCAAAAAATACCTAAAATATATAAATGATAAATACCATGTCTTTTGTTCATCTGTTCCTCCCGCATATTAGAATAATTACATTAATTTTTAGTTCTTCCAATATCTTTACCTCATTAATTTATTATAAACATCTAAATATTTAGTCAACATATTTTCCTTAGAAATTTCTTTTAATTCTTCCTCACTTATAATTAATTGTCTATTATAATAGTAATCACACCATCTTAATAATTCTTTATAGTCTTTTCTTTTTATTACCTTTCCGCAGTCAAATTTGTTTATTAATTCTGGACTGCCTCCAGAATTATATGTAATGATAGGTGTCCCACATGCGAAAGCTTCTATATTTACTGTTGGATAATTGTCTTCATAAGTTGGATTAAAAAAAATAGTTGCTTGTTTGTATAACTTAAATAATTGTTCTCTATTTTCTGTTCGATTTATGGCAATAACATTATTGGGTAATAATTTCATTTGCTCTTTTTTTATTCCAACTAATATAATCTTATATTGACTATGATTTTTAATGTTTTTAGCTAATTCAACAAAATCTTGTAATCCCTTTCTTTCATTCCAAATAGATGCAACACCTAGTATAATTTTCTCCTTTTTAGATTTGTTAGTATTTTTTAAACCCTTTATTATATCTAAATCAATCCCATTATTTATAACTTCAATATTTTTAGATTTAAAGAACGATTTTTTTACTAAATCTTTTAACCAATTGCTTGGAGTTACTATACATAAATTTTGTAAATTACAAAAAATTTCTTTTTTAACCTGAAAATTTCTTTTTGAATTGTCCTTAAAATAAGATTTCGGATATGTTTTTAATTGAGGACATCTTTCACATTGTTTTATCCATTTTTCACAATTTTCAAATGAAAAATAGCAACAATGTCCTGTAAATGACCAACAATCATGTAGAGTCCACACTACTTTTATATTTTTTTTATTTAAATAGTCAAATAATATTGGATAATTTATATAATATCCATGTAAGCAATGTAAATGAACTATATCTGGTTCAAACTCTTCTAATTTCTTTATTAGCCTTAATGTTGCTCTTTTTGAATGTAATCCATCATCGTCAAACATCCTAGCTAAAATTGCATGACTATAAACGTCAATTTTATTGTCAAATTTAAATGAATTTAATATTGTTAATTTATTTCCTCTTCCATAACACACTAAAGTCTGTATATTATTTTTATTTAATTCTTCACTCAAATCTCTTACTATTTTTCCCACCGAACCACTCATTACATTTGTACATATTTGAACAATTTTCATATCTATTCTCCTATTTTTCCAAATACTCAAATTTTAATATTCTAGAATAATATTTTGCACCAGCTTTTGTTAAATGACGGCAATCTTGACTTATAAATTTATTGTCTTCGGTAAATACTCTTATCGAATTTCCATCAACAGTTATACAACTAATCAAATCTATATAATTTTCCTTCCAACTTTCTTTAAGCTCCTCATTTAACTCTCTATATTTTTCGTTCAAAATAACTGTTTGTTTAAAATAATTATCTTTAAATCTTTTTGCATATATTATTCCGTTGCTTTCGCCAAAGTTCTTTGTTCCAATACCATATACATTATTTACTTTTTGAATGTTACTCCAAAAGTACTTAGGAAGGTCTTCTTTGTACCCAAAATAAAATACATAATCACTTTCTTTTATTCTATTTATATGTGATTCATCTAAACTAAAAAGATATGATAAATTAATTTTGTCTTTTAAGTTAGATTCTAATAATATATTAGCAAAATCTCTAGCAAACGAATTTCCTATGATTAGTATATTCATCTTATTATTTTTTTCAAAATCATTATCATATTCATATACTCTATCACAGTACTCTGCATGCATGTTATAATGTGCATTATCTTTATTTATATCTAATTCTGGAACATCTCTAATAACTCCTGCTTTTAAAAATATATTCAAAGAACAAGTCAATATAAATACTGTACTAATTATGTAAAATGCAAATTTTTTTCGAGTATATACAACCTTCTTTTCGATGAATTTATATGAAATATAAGAAATTATAAATACCAATAATAAATAACTAATTACACCTAATGTTGATAATTCATATTTAATAAAATACCTATAAAACGATAATATTGGCTGATGCCAAACAAAAATACTATAACTACTTTTTCCTAGATATTCTATTAGCTTATTACTGATATTAACATCTTTTATAATAATATACCCACTTGTAAAAATTAAAGTTAATAGTATTGCTAAGCTATTGGGAATAATTAAATTACTATTATAACTATCCTTTGAACCTATTGGAACTACTTTATCTTGCCACAAAGTACTATAATTTGTATTAAATATACCTATAATCAATAATAAACATATTAGAACTAGACAACCAATCTTTATTATTTTTTTTGACCTTATCTTAATTTTAGTTATATATATTGAAATGATTCCTCCCAATAATAATTCCCATATTCTAAAAAATATTAAATAAAACTTACTTCCGTTACTAAAATTTGGCATAAAAAATAGTATCAATGACACAATAGTCATAAAAATTAAACCTGTGGAATATACTTTTTCGAAATTCTTTTTCAATATTTTTGAAATGTGTTTAAATAAGTAGATAACTAAAGGAATTAATAAATAAAATTCCATCAAAATCCCAATATACCACAAATGCATCATCGGTTTATATTCATTAACAACATTCCAATAATCTTTAGTTGTAACTAATGATAATATATTTTGTGAAAAAGCTAATGAAGCAATTATACTTTCAATAAGATTTTCATTATCATCTGGTAACATTCCTATGCATCCAATAAAAAAACAAATCATTGATAAAATTATTATTAAAGGTCCTAATCTACAATATTTCTTTTTTATAAATTCAAAATAGTGAAAATTACCATTCTTTATTTTTTGATAAATAGATGGAATTACCAGGAAACCATTTATTAAGAAAAATATATCAACGCCTAAATATCCTGATTTTAAAATTCCAACATGATATAAAATTACAGCTATAATACTTATTCCTTTTAAAATATCTAAATCTTTTCTATATTCCTTCATTTATTCTCCTATTATCATTGTTATTTATTTCTTTCTATCATTTTTATTTTAAAGTCATCTCCCCATATAGCTTTTGAATCATATGGTCTATCTGGAAATGCCCCATAATTTAATTTTATATTATAATTATTTTCTTTAATAAATCTTTCAACTCTACTTGATAATTGTTCTGGTCTACCAGAACATATATTTATTATTCCATTTATTTCATTTTGTGAAATAGTATCTGAAGCATATTTGCAAAACGTATCATAATCTAAAAAGTCAAATTGGTTAATTCCCATTGTAAAAGGAAATTCTTTTTCTTTTCTTTTTACAGCTTGTACTATTTTTGAAAATATCGAACAGCCACATTCTGTATTTCCTACTATATAAAATCCTCTCAACCATTGGAATATTACATTATTATTTTTACATTCTAGTTCAATTGCCATTCTTAATGCATTTTTACTAATTCCATATAAACTTTGTGGATTGCATGGAGTTGATTCATTTACACTACCTTCATAAAATCCTATCTCATGCATACTTCCTAATACAGATACTTGCTTTATTTTACTATCTATCATTTTCTTTATAAATTTATAATGATTAGATAAATCATCAATGTGATTTATAGAATTATGGACAAATCCATCTCTCCATGCTAAATGCAATAATACATCTGGTTTTTTAAAATATTCATATGGATTTTCTACTTCAAATAAATTTTCACATATTATTTGAGCTCTTTTATCTATTAAATCATCTTTAAAATCTGTAGCAATTACTTCGTTTCCAAGGTCAAGTAATTGCTTTACTATACCCCTACCTAAATATCCATTAGCTCCCGTAACTAAAATTCTCATAATTAACATCTCCTATTAATTTAAAATATCATATATCCAAGACTCTAAACTATACTTATTGTAAATTTGCTGTGGAATCCTTTCATATTTTTTGTTTAAAAATTCTATATCTATGTTAACGTCGTTTCTATTAATAACACATATATTATTTGGATTATAAAAATCATATTGTTTTATTTGACTATTGGTAGTGATAATTTTTTTATTCATTCCTATCATTTCTATTGTACGCATAGTCAATCCAGTTTGTTTAGGATGTTGTATATCTAATACTATTCTAGTTTTTTCAACAATATTTGATATATCCTCACTACTTAATTTGTCAAAATCAAAATCTTCTTCTTTCGTTTTTCTAAATTCTTTTTTGGTAAATTTATAGAATTTGTAAATAAATTTACTTTGTAAATATTTAAACCAATAGCATTTTAAATTATTATTATCTGCAATATTTTGAACTTGCTTTAAGACTTTGTATCTATCTGAATGTATTGTTCCTAGAAAACTTATATCATACTTATATTTTTCATCAACATCTAATTCTTTTTTAAATTGATCTATATAAAATAATGGCCTAAATTTTAAAAAATCATAATTGCTACAATCTTCTAAATCAAATGAATGTAATATATCAAAATATTTGAATTTTGACTTTATATTAGGTACATTTTTTATAGAGTCCCATAAATATAAACACACTTTTGCATTTTTAAAGGTTCGTTTTAATTCTATTAAAATTTTTTTCGGTGTCATGTCACATTTTATTATAATTATATAATTGTAATCTTTTTCTTTATTTAGGTTAATTATATTTTTATAATATCTATAACTTTTTCTATAAAATATTTGGGGTGATATTTTTAATAAAGCTTTATCAATAGTACTTGTTATTGAACGCTCATCATAATAATCTACAATAGCCCCCATGTCTTTCATTTTTTCTTTTATTTTACTTTCATATCCAAAAAATGATGGCGAAAAAAATAATATTTTTTTGCCCTTTATATTAATTATTTTAGTATTTTCTTCCATATTTTTTACCTTCACTTATTTATTTGATTTTTTATTTTTTCTAGAATTTAGTCTTTTCTTCAACTAATATATAACTATTGTACTATTTCATTGTTTCTTCTTTTTCTATCTCTGTTTGTTGTCCCTCTACTATCCCCTCATGTTTAAATACATTTTTTATAGTTTTTAAAAATATTTTCAAATCAAATAAAAGTGATAATTTTTCTATGTATTCGCCATCATATTTAGCTTTAATTATTATTGGTAGTTCATCTCTTCCATTTACTTGAGCCCACCCCGTCAATCCAGGTCTTATATTATTGGCTCCATACTTATCTCTTTCTTCAATTAAATCATATTGATTCCATAATGCTGGTCTTGGGCCTATAATAGACATATCTCCTTTTAGGATATTGATTAATTGTGGTAACTCATCTATACTGGTTTTTCTCATAAATCCACCAAATTTTGTTATGTAATTTTTAGCTTCTTGTAACATATGTGTAGGTGTATCTTTAGGCGTATCATTTTTCATCGTCCTAAATTTATATATTTTAAAAACTTTTTTGTCCTTTCCAATTCTTTTTTGTTTGAAGAAAATCGGTCCTTTTGATTCACATTTTATTATAATTGCAAATATGAAGAAAAAAGGAACCAATACTAATAAACCAATAAAAGATAAAATAATGTCTATTAATCTTTTTAACATAAAATATGCTTTATTATTTTTCAAATTTCTATCCTTCTTTCCTACTAATTGATACTGTTAATCATTAATTAAACAATATCGAATCAATGAATATTCCTCTCTTCATTTATACATTTCAGTATAAATTTGCGATATTCAACATAAATACACACACATCTAGTCTATGTACTTACTTATATGTTAGTTTTTCCATATAAGTTTTTTATAATTTTTCCTCATGTTTTTTTAAACAATTCAAACCTACATTCATTGCACAATTAAAAAAGTAATCTGCTTGATGTCCGATTTTTACACATTGCTTTATCTTCTTTAATTTTTTTGCTTGTTCTTTTCTTTATATTTCTCTCCATAAGCTCTCCACATTTATAGCATTTATTAGATTTATCCTTCATACTTACATAAGTTGTAAGTATATTATTGTTAAATGCTTTCTGCTTTGTATAATTTATTATTCTTTCCCTTAATGTTATTGGATTGAAATTTTTTGCATATTTCAGATAATCTTCATCATTTGTAATACTTGATAATGCTATAATTTGCACTTGATTTTCTTTACAAAAATCTACAATTTTTTTACTAATCACATGTGAAAAATGATTTCTATATCTTGATATCTTCTGCCAATACTTTTTGTTATAGCCTTTAATTTTCTCTGAGTTTTTTGCTTTATGATTATTCCTTTTTATTTTTCTCATAGCTTGACTAGTTAAATATTTATACTCATTTCCACCTTGCACAAATAATGATTTTACAAATTTTCCTCTTCTGTCTACCACAACACATGTTGCTATATTGTTTTTTCCAGAAAATGCAATTCCACAAATTCTTATGTTTTCATCTTTCATCCTTTCTTGTATTGTCGTAATATTTTCAATAATGCACTTTTCTGGTATACATAACATTACTAGGTTCCCATGTATTTCTATTCGTGGTGATAACAAATTTGCATTTTCAGATATGTCCCATTTACTTAGTTTTGACTCATACCACTTCCAGTCTTTTCCGTTATATAACTTAATTTCAATTTTTCTATTATTTGAATATTTATATAACTCTTTATATAATGTAGTAGGTATATTAAATTTGTCTGCGACTCCTGGTATTTTTGTTTTCTTTGTTTCTTCTGCTTGTGCTTTTTCTAATTTTGTAAAATATGCCTGTGCTTGCCCTATTGCCTGCATAATTGCAGCTCTTCTTATTCTCGATGGTGCATCAGGTTCAAAATATTCATCTGGTATCTCCCCTGTTTTTTTATCAATCAATGTCATCTTTTCTATTTCTGTTCTACATTTTCTAGGAGGATATTTGATAAGTTCCTTATTTTTTAGTATTATTTTGTAATAAATCATTATCAGTTCATTAAATACTTGATTCGTTAATCTAAAGTATTCTAAGTAATCTGTATAAAGCCTTATTTTATGCGTTTTTATATAAGAACCTTTTTTTGTTTCTGACATTTTTTCTCCAATCTTTAAACCATAAAGTATTGAACTTTATGGTACAAAAGACAGTAAGGTTAAAAACAAAAACCTTACTGTTTTCCACATTTACAATTTTTTTAATTTTCTTGAATATAATAAGAATATGTATTATTCATTACGATTTTTGGGATTTAAATTTATGACTTTAATTTCATATAAATTCTTTTATTTGTAATTTTTTGTAATTTTTTAGTATTTTTTTTGAATCTGTATTGAAAAATAAAATCATATATGATAAAATAACAAAAGGTCATAAAGTTCAATACTTCATGACCTTTTTTATATCACCTCACAAAATTCTATTAATATTTAACATTGTTTTCATAAAATTTCATGTTTTGAATGTGCATTTATTTTGATTTCTATATATCTTTCTGTTTATTATTATAGTCATAGTTTTTTCAAAATTATGAAAAAACTTTCGGATTTTATTTAGTTTTTTCATGTAATATAGAACAATGATATCCTTATTATCAAAATCATCATTAAAACTCAATTGTAATACTATAGATTTTGAAACATGAAAAACAGTAAAGCTTTTTCCTTTGGCTTTACTGCTTTTTCACCATAAAGTTATACAATTTATGACTTTTTTTTATAAATAATTTAATTTAATGTATCTACTAAACCTTCTATTATCTCATCATCAGTCAACTCATTTTGTTTATTTGACGTTAATAGTATTATCTTTTTATTTTCAGCTTCTACATATTCATACACTTGATATGGATCCATTCCCTCAAATAAGTTGCTTTCTATTAATCCCGTCATATGGTCTACCAAATAATATTTTCCTGACATATCTATAGTATACTGCTTTTCAGAATTTATAGCTGTTTCAATTGCAATGTCATAATTATTTTTATTTTCACTTACATGTGCTATCTCCAAATATCCTTCATCATTAACTTGATATTCCTGATTTGTATAAGAATTTATAAGTGTTGTAAATGTTTCTCTTGAATTCTCACTTATCCATATTCCATTATCATTCAACTTTTGAGATACTAATTTTTCTACCTCATCTTTTTGAGGTTTATCTTGTTTTATTATCCCAGCAAGAGTTGTATTATATTGTTCTTCTTGGCTTATTTCTAGTACATCAGATGGTTGTTGAGTATTTATAGCCATTGTTCTTATGTTTGCAGGTACTGAAATTCGTCTTAACATATCTATTGTTGAATCAATATATCTATTAGACAAGTTTTGATTAATTACAGCTTGATGACTATTTATTCCTGCACTTGGTAATTCTATTAATGCTGATCTTGCATTTCTAGTACTTGAACGCAATGTACTTCTTGCCCAATTTACTAAGTATCCAGTTCCATAGCTTCCTAAAGAACTTAAATTAGAACCCCCAAATCTTGGATAATAGTAATTCATACATATATCTCTATCTCCTATCAGTTGGTTAAGCCATCCATGTAAATCTATTAAAATTGTCTGTCCTGTTTTAGATTGATTGCTTAATAAAAAGTCTCTTAATGCTTGTGCTTCATATGCTTGGAAACCTGCTGTACCATTATAATTTCTTGAACTTGTATATCTTGTATATGCTACTCCATTTATTTGCCAACATCTATTTAAATCAATTCCTCTATTTGCAGGTGCTTGACTAAATAAAGTTGTTCTTCCTGGTCCATCTTTTGTGTATCCATATCTTCTTCCATCTGGATTTACTTCTGGGAATATATATATGGTCCATTTTTGTGCCACATCACCATAAGTTCCGTCTTTTAATCTGTCATAGAAATTATTTGCAATAGTTACTAATTCTTCACCATCATGATTCCACTGGTCTTCAAATCCATGTACTGTAAATGTTGCAAATAATACATTTGGTCCCGTTCCGAACTTATAATATTCTAATTGTGAGCCTCTACCATCTCCTTTATGTGCTAATCCACTACTACCATATGTGCCTCTTGTATCTACATATATTTTAGCAGTTTTTTCTTTTAATACTTCTGCTTCTTTTGAAATTAATTGAACAGCCAATATATGATTTCCTGGTGCATATGTTGAAAAATCTACAGTTATTTGAAATCCTGGTTTTGGATTATTTTCGATTCCACCATATCCAGTAACTTTTTGTATTACATCTGGTCTATCTACTCTTATTAAACTTGATATATTACTTACTGTTACATTATCTATTTTTACATCAATTCTAGTACCTTTAAGTGATGTCATTACCCATCCACTTACCAGTTCAGTTGTTCCATTATTAGTTTTATCTACTGGTGTATCTAAATATAAATTTGCTTTTTGTTTATCTGGTTTAGGCACAATTTTTATTTGTATAGCTTCTATCGATTTTGCTCTTCCTGTTGTTCCTGCTATTTCTCCATCATATACCCAGTCCATCCAGCCTATATCTCTTACATGTGCTCTATACATTATACTATAATTATCATTAGCTTGTTTGAATTGTATTCTTATTGCTTCCATTGGTTTTGCTTTCCCTGTTGTTCCTGCCATTTCTCCATTGCTTACCCAATTCATCCAACCTATATCTTGTACATGTGCTTGATATTGTATTGGTATATTTTCTAAATTTTTAGCATTTATGTATAGTGCTTCTATCGGTTTAGCCTGTCCGGTTGTTCCTGCCACTTCTCCATCAGATACTTCATTCATCCATCCAATATCACTTACATGTGCTTGATATGTAACTGAACCATATTTTTTCATTATTCTTATTTGAATTGCTTCTATCGGTTTTGCCATTCCTGTTGTCCCTGCTATTTCTCCATTGCTAACCCATTCTTGCCACCCAATACCTCTTACATGTGCTCTATATTGTACCATATATTCTGATGTATTTTGCAATTGTATTTGAATCGCCTCTATTGATTTTGCTCTCCCTGTAGTTCCTGCCATTTCTCCATTTTTCTTCCAATCTTGCCATCCTATGTCTCTTACATGAGTTCTATATCTTAATGTTATTCCTTTAGGTAAATCATCTGATTTTATAACAATAGCTTCTATTGGTTTTGCTTGCCCTACTGTTCCCGACATTTCTCCATCTTTATGAACAAATTCTCTTTCCCAGCCTATATCTTGGATATGAGTATAATATGAAACTGATATTTCTTGTTTCTCTTCAACAGAATCAGCTTTTGCAATTGGAATAGTAACATTTAATAATAATAACATTAATATTATTATTGAAAAAAATTTTTTAACTCTCATTTTTAATTTCTTTCCTTTCTAAGGTACAAATCTTGGTTTGAAAAAAATTGTAATTATTTTTCAACCTTTTCTTTCTAAAAAATAATGTTTATTATAATAAAATCTTATAAATAAAAAGTTACGCTTATTTGATTATTTTATTATTTTCTATAATAAATATAACCTAATGCAGGTAAATGAAATATAATAAATTCTTTAATCATTTTTTTTAATAAATTTTTTCCTCCTAAAAATTTAAAATACGATATCCAATGAAAATTTATATATTTTGATTTTAATAATTTATTATAATATTGTATCATTTTTTGTAAATATTTCTTTTCCTCATCTTTTGTAGCATATGCCATACACATTTTTGTACCATTTAAATATGCTTTATCTATTACATCTTGTTTCCTATAATTTAAATATGATTCATAAGTATTGCCATTTTTTTCTTTCCATCTTGATAAATTTTGATCAAGATTTCTTCCACCAAATACATTTGAATTATGTAATCTATATGCAAATAATGGTTCTTTTATATATGCCATACCTTTTGCATTATTTGCAATATATGCTGCTAACCAATCATGTGCCATTACTTCTGCCTTAAATGGTATCATTTTTTCCTTTACATATTTTGTTATCAGCTGTGAACAACCTATTCCTACACATCTAGACATTGCTAACTTACTTTTTCCATTTATTAGTGGAACATTTTTATATTTAAAATAATCTTCATGTATAATTTTTCCATTTTCATCTATTTGTGTTGAATTACAATATACTAAATCAACATCTTTCTGTTTCATTACTTCCAAACTTTTGCTTACTTTGTTTGGATTCCATATATCATCATGATCAGAAAACATTACATAATCTGCTGTTGATTGTTCTAATAAAAATCCAAAGTTCTTTATATACCCTAAATTTTTTTCTTGTATATATATAGAAACTCGACTGTCTTTTTGCTTATATTCTGATAGTATTTTTTGTATTTCTTTATTTGGTGAATTATCATCACTAATAATTAAATGTATATTTTTATATGTTTGATTTAATATACTATCTATCTGTTCCTTTAAGTATTTTAAATTAGTTTCATATGTAGCTAATATTATATCTACTAATTCATCCATTGTAACCTCACTTTTTAATTTTTTAGTTAATTTTATTCTCTTTATATTATTTTGTCAACTATATAATACAAGCAAAAAGTTACAGATGTAAACTTGTTTATAGTCTACATCTGTAACCTCAATTTGTCAATAGTTTTTAATTATTTTTTATTTCTTTTTTGTTAGTTATATCCTTCTTTAAAGCTATTGCAATAATAATGCCTATTGTTAATACCGCAAATATTCCAAAAACTATAATTATGGCTGAATTAAAAAATGCTTGCATGACATTTTCTCCTTTCTTTTGTATAGATTTTTTATTTATATTGATTGTCTATCTCTTTTAATATAACATCATGTGCACTTCCTTCTGATATACTTATATCAGAAACTAAAGTTAATCTTGCTTTCTCATGTAATTCTGGTATTGTCACACTTCCACAGTTACACATAGTAGATTTTATTTTAGCAACTGTTATAGCTAAATTATCTTTTAATTTTCCAGCATATGGAATATATGAATCTACTCCTTCTTCAAAAGAAAGCTTTTTATCTCCGCCCATGTCATATCTTTGCCAATTTCTAGCTCTATTAGAGCCTTCGCCCCAATATTCTTTTACATATCCATTTCCTCTTTTTATAACTCTTGTAGGACTCTCATCAAATCTAGCAAAATATCTTCCCATCATTACAAAATCTGCTCCTAGTGCTAATGCTATTGTAATATGATAATCATGTACAATTCCTCCGTCAATGCATAATGGTATATAAATTCCTGTTTCTTTTAAATACTCATCTCTGGCTTCCGCTACATCAATTAAAGCTGATGCATTTCCACGTCCGATTCCTTTTGTTTCACGAGTGATACAAATAGAACCTCCTCCTACACCTATTTTTATAAAGTCTGCTCCTGCTTCTGCTAAGTATCTAAAACCTTCTCTATCTACAACATTTCCTGCACCTATTTTTACGCTATCTCCATATTTTTCTCTAACAAAAGCTATTGTATTTTTTTGCCATACAGAATATCCATCTGAAGAATCTATGCAAATTAAATCAACGCCTGCGTCTACTAATGCTGGTATTCTTTCTTCATAATCTCTTGTATTAACACCCGCTCCTACTACATATCTTTTTTCATCATCTAGTAATGAATTTGGATTATTTTTTCTCTCTTCATAATCTCTTCTGAATACTAGGTATCTTAAGTGTTCTTCTTTGTCTAAAATAGGTAAACATGCAATTTTATTTTCCCAAATTTTATCATTTGCTTCTGCTAAACTTAAGCCTTCATATGCCCAAATAACTTTCTCTTTTGGTGTCATGTAATTGTCTATTGGTGCATCAAAATCATCTCTTGATACTCTATAATCTTTATCTGTTACTAATCCTATAAATTTTCCTGTTGCTGTTCCATCATCTGTAATTATAACTGTTGAATGTCCTGTTTGCTTTACTAATTCTATAACCTCTCTTAATGGCGTTCCTGATTTTACATTTGAATCACTAACTACAAATCCTGCTTTATGTTTTTTTACATGCCTTACCATTTCTGCTTGTGATTCTATTGGTTGTGAACCAAATATAAATGCTACTCCTCCTTCACGAGCAAGTGCAATTCCCATTTCTTCTCCTGAAACTGATTGCATTACTGCTGATACCATTGGAACATTTGCATAATATTTAGGTTCTTCTCCTTCTTTGTATTTTACGAGTGGGGTTCTTAATGATACTTGGCTTGGTATACATCTTTCATCTGTTAAATTTGGTAATAATAAGTATTCGTTAAACGTTCTTGAAATATCTTCTAATATTTTTGCCATAAATTCCTCCTTATAACAATTTATCTATTATTTGCCTGTATTATATCATTTACTTTATTTTTTTGCAACAATAAATTTACTTTTTAATTATAAATTTACCGAATAATAATCAAATTTAAGCTTCGGTATTTTTGTAACTTAGCACTTCTCACCTTTTATTCTATAATACGACAGCATATGGCATATATATTTAGTTGATAAATCAATTTGTTCATTACATTCAAAAAGAAATTCTAATATACAAAATTGCGCCTCTTTCA
>CANPZF010000007.1 GCA_947589015.1 uncultured Clostridia bacterium | reverse complement strand
ACTACATTTTCAGGTATAGTAGAATTTGAAAATGATGATACAGTAAAACTTCGGAATGAGTACATCTTGCACAGTTATATTAAAAGAAGAAAAAGAAGTAATTAGTGTTCCAATAGATAGTGTTTCAGAAAATAGTGATGGAAAGCAATATGTAACTAAAGTAAATGAAAATGGAGAGGCAGAGGAAGTAATAGTTGAAACTGGAATTGCAGATGAAAATTATGTTCAAATCCTATCAGGATTAGCTTTAAATGACAAAATACAAATAGAAACAGAGATAACCGAAAGTACAAATAATTCTAATAATAATCAAGGAATGTTTGGAAATTTTGGAGGACAAATGGGAGGAGAACAAAAAGGATTTAGGCAAAATGGAGGAATGACAAATGGTGGTGGAGTGCCACCAACTGATAGAGGACAAAATGGGCAAAGTGGACAAAAGATGACACAACCTTAATAAATATATAAACAAAATTAGGAAAGGAAAGAAATATGATAGAACTTAAAAATATTTGTAAGTCCTTCGTGTTAGGAGGAGAAGAAATAAAAGCATTAGATGATGTAAGTTTTAATGTAAAAAAAGGCGAGTTTGTTTCTATTATTGGACCTTCTGGATCAGGAAAATCTACGTTGATGAATATATTAGGTTTATTGGATGTCGCAGATAAAGGAGAATACATTTTAGATAATATAACAATAAAAAATGCCAAGGATAACACTTTGTCTGAAATAAGAAATAAAAAGATAGGCTTTATTTTTCAAAACTTTAATTTGTTACCTAAATTAAATGCAATAGAAAATATACAAGTACCTTTAATGTATAGAGGCATAAAACATGAAGAATCAAAAAAGATAGCTTATGAGTATTTAGAAAAAGTTGGATTAAAAGGTAGAGAAAAACATTTACCTTCACAATTATCAGGAGGGCAACAACAAAGAGTGGCAATAGCAAGAGCTATTGCTCGGAAATCCAGAAATAATATTAGCAGATGAGCCAACAGGTGCTTTGGACTCTAAAACAAGTGCTGAATTAATGAATTTACTACAAAAATTAAATGAAGAAGGTCAAACAATAATATTAATTACACATGATATAAATGTAGCTAAAAGAGCAAATAGAATTGTAAGAATAAGTGATGGAAAATTGTACGAAGGGGAGGAGGTATAGTTTTGGAAAAGACAATAAGTATATTTAAAGAAGCATTAAAAAATATTGTTAGTAATAAATTGAGATCTAGTCTTACAATGCTTGGTCTTATTATTGGAATTATGTCAGTTATCCTTTTAGTAGGTATTGGAACAGGAGCAACAACAAATGTTACATCTAGTGTTAAATCTTTGGGAACAGGAACACTAACAGTTTCAATAAATTCAGAAAGCGATACTACTCTCGAATATGAACAAATAGATGATTTTAAAAAGATAAGTAATATAGAAAGTGTAGCACCATATAAAAATGTATAAGGAACAGTAAGTAAAGGAACGTTAACTTCAAGAGGAGCAAGTATTTTAGCTACAATACCTGAATATATAAATGTAATGAATTTAAAAATAGAGGCAGGAAGATTATTATCAAATATAGATATAGAAAATATGAGCAAAGTATGTTTAATTGGAAATAGTTTGACAGATACATTATTTGAGAATACAAAAATAAAAGATATTGTTGGGCAAACAATTAGTATTGATGGAGATAGATATACAGTAATAGGAGTTTTAACAAAAACAGGTAGTTCAATGGGAAATAATGTAGATAACAATATTATTATTCCATTTACAACAGCAAAATATTTAGGAAGTGATACAAGTATTAATAATTTGTATGTAAAAGTACAAGATGAAAAACTAATTGATATGACAACAAAACAAATAGAAAATTATTTAGAAAGAAATTTATCTATAGAATCAGACTATTATAGTGTAACTTCACAAGACAGTATGTTAGATACAATGTCAGATATTACTTCTACTCTTTCATTATTGCTTGGTGGTATTGCAAGTATATCACTAATTGTTGGAGGAATAGGTGTAATGAATGTTATGCTAGTTTCTGTAACAGAAAGAACGAAAGAAATAGGAATAAGAAAGGCATTAGGAGCAAAAAGAAGGGACATATTAGTACAATTTTTAGTAGAATCGTTAATTTTATGTATTTTAGGTGGAACAATAGGTGTTCTTTTAGGAATAGGAGTAGGAACAATATTACAAACATTTGGATTTAACTTTAATAGCAGTTCAGGTATAATAATTATTTCATTTATTGCAAGCAGCTTAATAGGATTAATATTTGGAATATTCCCTGCATATAAGGCAGCAAAATTAAATCCAATTGATGCACTACGAACTGATTAAGGAAGCAGTTTGAAAAATAATTACAATTTTTTTCCAAACGGATTGGAGGTAAAAGATGAATAGAAAAATAAAGATAGGAATTAGTATTTTATTATTAATAATAATGATTAGTGTTCATGTTTCTTATGCTATAAGTAATCAAAATGAAAAAGATTTTTTTAAAGTAAACAAAGAAGAAATTTCTCCAGAAGAAACATTGGAAATGACATTTGATATATCTGGTTTAAAATATAATAAATTTAAAATATTACTAAAATCAAATGTTGATTCAGAAGATATTTACACAGAAAATCAAGAAAATATATCAATAGATAATAACGAAAATGCTATTAGTATTGATGTAGATAAAGAAAAAATAAGTTTAAATCAAATTAAACTATATTATCCAATACCAAAGGAAATGGCAATTGGAACAAAAATACAATTTACTGCTCAAATAATAGTAAATAATGAGATAAAAGAAGAAAATCAAACAACAAATACCATAGATAATACAGTTACTAATGAATTAGAAATAAATAATAATACTCAAAATTTAGAAAATGAAATTAAACAAGATAATACTAATCAAGAAGAAGTTGCCCAAGAAATTACCAAAACAATTACAGTAGTAAAGAAAAAAATAGAAGATGATAAAAATAATGAAAGTAAAGAACAAAGCGAAGAAAAAAATAAAAATCCCAATGAAAATAATAATGAGCAAAATAGTGAATCTAAAATGCCTAATACGGAAAAAAGTAGTTCTAATCAAGAGCAAACTAATAATAAAAACGAAAAAATGTCTAGTAGCAATATGAGTAATCAAAAAATTAGCATTAATGCAAATATAGGCTCTAGTTTATCTAATATAAGTGCAAATAATCAAAATCAAGCAACTTATAATGGATCAAATAACAACTACTTATCAAAATTAGAAATTGATGGAATGGAACTTAATACATCATTTAATAAAGAAAATGAAACTTATTTTATAAATACTAATAATACTAATACTATAAATATTGTTGTAACAGCAGAAGATAGTACAGCTAAAATAAATATAGCAGGAAATGATACTATACAAAATGGAAATAATAAAATTTTAATATCAGTAACAGCTGAAAATGGAGATGTTCGTTATTATAGAATTTTTGTAAATTGTGAGGAGGGAACAGATGAAACATAAAAAAATAATTATTGCATTAAGTATAATCATATTAATTGTAATTATTGTAGTTTGTTTTATTGTTTTTTCTAAGAAAGATAATTCAGAAGACTTTGCTATGCAAAGACCAGGTATGGAAAATACAGAATGGCAAGATAAAGCAAAAACTGGTGAACTAGAAAATAGAACACGAAAAAATCAAACAACAACTTTAAATGAAAATTCAGAAATTACATCTGCTATTTCTGAAAATGTAGAATTACATGCTACATATTATTTAAGTGAGATTTGTGTAGAAGAGAAACAATATGTAGAAAAAGGTGCAAATATTTTAAAATATACTAATGGAACATATTTAACAGCACCTTATGATTGTTATATTGTAGAATTAAATCTTCCAGAAATAGAAGGTAAATGTTTGAATAGTCATTATGTTCAAATAGAAAGTAAAAATATGTTATCTGTTTCAATGAAAGTTGATGAAACTCAAATAAATAATGTAAATATAGGGAAAGAAGCAACTATTGAAGTTACAGCAATAGACAAAAAATATACTGGATATATTACGCATATAGGTAGCATTGCTACTAATGGGAAATTTGATGTAACAATAGAATTTGAAAATGATGGAAATGTAATGATAGGTATGACAGCAGGTGTTGAAATAACTATATAGAAGTATTCTTAATATTATTTATTAAGTTTTCAATAATTTTTCAATGTTTAAATGCTATGATAATATTAGTTAAAAAAATAAAATTGGAGGTAGAAAATGAAAAATAAAATATTACCATTTGTTATTGGTATTTTGGTAGGAGCAATTATTACAACAGTAGGATTTTTGATTTATGAAAAAACAAATACTAATAATATGATGCCTAACAGAGAAAGAGCAGGAGAAATGATGAATCGTGGAGATGGGAGAATAAAATCTAATAGGCAAAATAATAATCAAAATACAACTGATAGTGCATCAGACAATATATAAACAAAAATAAAATGTGCTAATTGTAGTGAAGCAATTAGAAGAAGATAGAGAAAAAGAATGGCACTTAGAAAGATAAATCTCTATCATTTATTCCTGTTTCTTGATTTATATTTCTAACACTACCATCTTTTATTTTCATTTCAATGAATTTCAGTGCATCTTTCCTAGTTTTAAACTGTCTAGCTCTCATTCCAATTTCTTGACTTTGTGTATCACATAAAATTGTATAATGTTCTAATAAATTTGTTACATCTCTAACCTGTTCAATACCTCTAACTTGACTAGGATCTGATATATCAATTTCTGAATCTGAAATCCATTCCTGTGAAAATTCAAAAATAGGTTTATTACTTCCTGAATCTATAGTTAAGTTACAGACTGGATTAAATCCAGTAGGATTTATATGATAAATATAATTTGGCTGTTTTAAAATAGCATGTTTTTTCCCTTCTGAATTTTGAGTTACTTCAATATTATCACTTCCGTAAATATATGCTGACTTTCCTAATCTAATCATCCCTGAGCTGTTACAAGCAACATAAGAATTATTTCCATCAACAGGGGTTGAAGAAGCAAAAACTCCATCCACTCTTTCCGTTTCATAATTATTAGCTTTATCAATAGACTTTCTTAATACTCCTCCTTCTAGCTTATCTGGAGCAATGCTGGTTATATGCGTAATATCAATATTATTATCAACAAAAATTCTTTTTATTGATTGTGCATATTCTTTCATTAATTCAAATATTTCCTTTGCTTTAGAATCTAATTTAATATCATCATTGTCTTTTCCATGATTTTGACGTCTTTTTTGTAAAAAGTCTAAAGCATTATCTATTGATTTTCTGTCAAAATCTTGTAATCTTTTTGAGTAATAATTAGTAACTAATCTAACTTTATCTTCAAGTGAAGGGACTCTAAGTCTTGAATCCAATTTATATTTTTCTCTCATTTCTCTGCTTTTTGATAATGTATCATAATTTTGTTTAGAAATATTTGCAATCATAGGAAAATTATTTCTTCTAAATATTCGATTAAATAGTTTAATTATTTTATCTTGAAACATAGGCATATCTACTCCCATCAATTATTACTATATTTCTTTATGAATTAATTACTTTACGCAACTTTTATTCCTGTATCAATAACTTCTTGTTATCAATCCCTATTACAATTATTTTATAATATTATTTTTACTCTGTCTATAATATTTATAAATTTATCAGGAGTAAGATACGAAAATTTGTTTCAATTTTATTGATTTATTGTAAATTGTATGTTATACTAACTAACATAGGAAATGATGATAAGCAGATGTGGTTTGCCACTAATTATACGAATTATCGTAAGAGAGGTGGTGATGTTTATGGTTAAAGTGATACTATTATTTATAATATCTTTAATGTTATCTTTAACGTTAAACGTTGCCTTAACAGCAGTTCTGTATAAGAACTGGGTTGATAAGCAACTACATAAATAAAAAAGCTCACATCTGTAACTTTGGCGAGTTAGGTGTGAGTTTTTACAACTAATTTCGGCAAAACCACGTTTGTGGAATTGTCATTTTCTATATTTATTATACATAGATTATTAAAAAAAGTCAATTATTTTGTTAATGTTTTGCTTGAATAATTGTGATGCACATAATATTGCTATCATCACTAATTTTAATATATCTATTAGTCTGTGTATTACTTTTCCTTGTTCTCTTTCATCTTCTATTATTCCAAAGTACATATGGAAAATACTCTTGAAAAACATATATGTAAGTGTTATTATAATAAATAAGGGGTGAGGGATATGTTAAAAATATATAATACAGATATGGAAACAAATAAATTAGAAGAAATTAAGGAATTTAAAAAAGGTAGTTGGATTAATTTAGTAAATCCCTCCGAAATAGAAATAAGAAAAGTCTGTGAGAGTATAAATATTCAGGATGATTTTATTAAATATGCTTTAGACTATGAAGAAAAAGCGAGAATTGACATGGAAGAAGACGATGGAACAATACTTTTTGTTGTTGATGTTCCAATTATTGAAAAAAATGAGGAAAATGATATATATACAACAATGCCTATAGGCATGATTGTTGTAAGAGATGATTTTTTTATAACAGTATCATTAAGGAAAAATAAAGTTATTGAGGACTTTGAAAAAAGAAAAATAAAAAATTTTCAAACTTATAAAAAAACGAGATTTATTTTTCAAATATTATATTTAAATTCTTCATATTATTTAAGCTACCTAAAACAAATTAATAAAGAAACAGAAATTGCAGAATATATATTGAAAAATTCAATGAAAAATAAAGAACTTTTAAAATTATTAAGTTTAGAAAAAAGTTTAGTATATTTTACAACTTCTTTAAAATCTAATGAATTAATAATGGAAAAAACTATGAGAGGAAAGATTGTAAAGCTATATGAAGAAGATGAGGAAATATTAGAGGATGCTATTACAGAAAATAAACAGGCTATAGAAATGGCGCAAATATATAGTAATATTTTGAATGGAACTATGGATGCATATGCTTCTATAATTTCTAATAATTTAAATGGTGTAATGAAATTTTTGACTTCTGTGACAATAGTATTAGCAGTACCAACAATGATTTCAAGCTTTTGGGGAATGAATGTAACATTACCTTTTCAAAGCAGTCCAATAGGATTTTTTGTAATGATTTTAATATCAGTAATTTTAACTTTGCTAGTAACATGGTGGCTAAAGAAAAAAGATATGTTTTAAAATAAAATGCCTCAATCTGAATAAAAATATTCAATTTGAGGTATTTTATTTTTAGAAATTAGAATTCGGGACCAACTATTTGTGTAATTTTTTCTAATTGAGTTTTTAAAAAGTTATAATTAGTTTCTCCAATAGACATGTCTGCACCATTTTCATAAGCAATTATAGTTTTATTTATATCTAAAAGTTTCATTTTTCTAATGGATAAATTAGTATTATTATACATATAAATAGGAGTATATTTTGCATGATCTATTGTTATAGTTCCGTCTGAATGTTTTGTAACAGATAAATCTAAAATTATAGAATTTCTTGTATTTTCAGCTCTTTGATCACAAATAAAATTTCCTAAAGCATAAATTACAAAACCATCTTTAGTAGAGCCATCTTCTAAAACTACAGTTCTTTTTTCCATAGGTTCTAATACATGAGGATGATTTCCAAGAATAATATTTACACCATTTTGAAATAGGAAATCTGCTAATTCTTGTTGCTCAGCATTTGCTGTGGTTTTATATTCAGTTCCCCAATGCATACATGCTATTATTATATCAGCATTTTGAGATTTGGCAGTATCTATATGTTTTTTAATTAAATCTTTATCGATTAGATTTACACAAAAATCTTTTCCTTCAGGAATAGGAATGCCATTAGTTCCATAAGTATAATTAATGAAAGCAAGTTTTATTCCTTTAACATATTTAAACAATATTGTGTCTTGCTCTTCTTGTGTTTTATATGTTCCCAAATGTGAAATATCTGCATCATTAAGTACATCTATGGTTCTAGATAATCCAGAGAATCCCATATCTAAACAATGATTTCCAGCTGTAGATAATACATCAATACCAAGCTTTTTTAAAGAATAAGCTAATTCATCAGGAGAATTAAAAGTAGGATAATTACTGTAGCCTCGTTCTTTGCCAGCAAAACTAGTTTCTAAACTTCCAACAGCAATATCAGCTGTTTTTATATAGTTACTAATGTTATCATATACATAAGAAAAATCGTAGGTATCAGACTCTTTTTGATAAGCATCAAAATATTGAGTGTTATGACATAAAATGTCACCAATAGCACATAGAGAAAAAGTTGTATCTGTTTGTTCAGGAGAAGCAACATTAGTAACTTCTATTTCATTGTTATCATTATAATATGCAGATTCATCAGAAGAATTATTAAAAAATATAGAAATTTTAGTATATATTACAACAGCAATAAAAATTAAAGCTAAAACTGATATAGAAATTAGTAACCCTGCAATTGTTTTTTTATCGATTCTTCTTTGTTTGTCAATTCTCTTTTTGTCAATTCTTTTCTTTCTGGAATTTCTTTGCATCATTTAATACCTCCAAATTTTATTAATAACAAATTATCACAAAAAATGTAAATTTTCAACAATGTGAATATTTTTTGAGACAAAACATAAAATAAAATTAATGAAAGGAGGATTTTATGAAAGTTATAGATAAAATTGCATTGGTTTTGATAATAATTGGTGCTATAAATTGGGGATTAATAGCTTTATTAGAATTTGACTTAGTAGCATTTATTTTTGGAGATATGTCTGTATTGAGTAGAATAGTATATGGATTAGTTGGAATTTCAGGACTATGGGGAATAAAACTTTTATTTGATAAAGATCAATAAAAAATAGTTAAATCCTTGATGTAGTTGAGAGTTACAAATAAATAATATATTATTTTATAGCATTAGCAACTACATCAAGGATTTAACTATTATTCAGTAACACTAAAAAGTAATTAATCTTGAAATAAATGGGAAAATGATATATAATACCAAATGCAAGGAGGAGATGCAATGCTAAGTAGTAACGGAGTAACTATAAGATTTGGCAAAAGAGTTTTATTTGAAGATGTAAACATAAAATTTGGAAAAGGTAATTGCTATGGAATAATAGGAGCAAATGGCGCCGGAAAATCAACATTTTTAAAGGTCTTATCAGGAGAAATAGAACCTAGTAAGGGTGATGTTACATTAGATAAGGGTGAAAGAATATCAGTTTTAAAGCAAGATCACTTTGCTTTTGAAGAATTTACTGTAATAGATACTGTTATGATGGGAAATAAAGAATTATACGATATAATGAAGGAAAAAGAGGCAATATATGCAAAACCAGATTTTTCAGAAGAAGATGGAATGAAAGCAGCAAAATTAGAAGAGAGATTTGCAGAACTAGATGGGTGGAATGCAGAATCTGATAGTGCAATGCTTTTAAATGATTTAGGAATTATACCAGATAATCATTATAAGTTAATGAAAGAAATTGAAGCAAAGGACAAGGTTAAAGTATTATTAGCTCAAAGTTTATTTGGAAATCCAGATGTATTATTATTAGATGAACCAACAAATGATTTGGATTTAAAAAGTATAAATTGGCTTCAAGATTTTTTAATGGATTTTGAAAATACAGTAATAGTAGTTTCACATGATAGATATTTTTTAAATAAAGTATGCACACATATTGCAGATGTTGATTTTGGAAAAATAAAGGTTTATCCTGGAAATTATGACTTTTGGTATGAATCAAGTCAGTTAGCATTAAAACAAGCAAGAGAACAAAACAAGAAAAAGGAAGAAAAAATTAAAGAATTACAAGATTTTATTGCAAGATTTAGTGCAAATGCTTCTAAGTCTAAGCAAGCAACTTCTAGGAAGAAAACATTAGAAAAAATTGAACTAGAGGAAATAAAACCATCAAATAGAAAATATCCATATGTAGATTTTAAACCAGACAGAGAGCCTGGTAAGGAGATTTTACAAGTTAAAAATATTTCTAAAACAGTAGATGGAGTTAAAGTTTTAGATAATATTTCTTTTGATGTTAAACAAGGGGATAAAATTGCATTTTTAGCTGATAATGAAAATGCTAAAACAATATTATTCCAAATAATTACAGGAGAGTTAGAACCAGACAATGGACAACTTGTTTGGGGAACAACGATAACACAAAGCTATTTTCCAAAAGATAATAATTACTTATTTAATACAGATGAAAATGTAACAGATTGGCTTAGAAAGTATTCAAAGGATCCAGATGAGACTTATGTAAGAAGTTTTTTAGGAAGGATGTTATTTTCAGGTGATGAAGCTTTAAAACAAGTAAAGGTTTTATCAGGAGGAGAAAAAGTAAGATGTGTACTTTCAAAAATGATGTTATCTGGAGCAAACTTTTTGATATTTGATGAACCTACAAATCATTTGGATATGGAAAGTATTACCTCAGTAAATGAAGGAATGAAAAAGTTTGTAGGAAATATTTTATTTACATCTCATGACCACGAATTAACACAGACCGTTGCAAATAGAATAATTGATATTAAAGAAAATGGTCAAATAATAGATAAAGAAGTTAGTTATAATGAATATTTAGGAGTTGAATAATCATGGGTAGAGTAGATAAGATAAATTATTATTTAGATATAGCTGAAAGTGTAGCAGAAAGAGGAACATGTTTAAGAAACAATTATGGAAGTATTATTGTAAAAAATGATGAAATTATATCAACAGGATATACAGGTGCACCAAGGGGCAGAGAAAATTGTTTAGATTTGGGATATTGTATAAAAAATGATATGCCAAGTGGAAAAGGTTATGATAAATGTAGATCTGTACATAGTGAACAAAATGCAATGCTTAGTGCTGCAAGAAAAGATATGATAGGTTCAACTTTATATATGGTTGGAATTAATAAAAGAAATAATGAATATGTGACTGATAATTGGCCATGTACATTTTGTAAAAGGATGTTAATAAATGCGGGCGTAAAAGAAGTAATTATGAGAGATACAAAAACTGAATATAGAACAGAAATGGTAGAAAATTGGATAAAGAATGATGATTCTTTAGAATATTAAAAAACCATTCAAAAGAAAGGAAGAAAAACTAGATGAGTCAAATCAATAAAACAATTGCTGAGGAGTTAAATATAAAAGAGTCTCAGGTAGAGGCAACAATTAAATTAATAGATGAAGGAAATACAATTCCATTTATAGCACGTTATAGAAAGGAAGTAACAGGAGGATTAAGTGATGAAATTCTTAGAGATTTAGGAGAGAGATTAAATTACTTAAGAAATCTAGAACAAAGAAAAGAAGAGGTTATAAAATCTATAGAAGAACAGGGAAAATTAACAGATGATATATTACAAGCTGTAGCGATAGCTAAAACGTTAGCAGAAGTAGAAGATATTTATAGACCTTATAAGCAGAAAAAGAAGACAAGAGCAACAATAGCTAAGGCCAAGGGATTAGAACCATTAGCTCAAATAATAATTGAACAAAAAGAAACAAAACCTATAGAAGAGATAGCAAAAACATACATAAATATAGATACATTGGCAGAAGAGGATAAGAAAAATAAGGACAAAGTAGTTGCAAGTAGTGAAGAAGCAATTCAAGGAGCTTTGGATATTATTGCGGAAGATATTTCTGATAATGCAAAATATAGAAAAGAAATAAAAAGACAATGCTATAGAGAAGGTTTAATTGTAACAAAAGCAGCTAAAGAAGAAAAGTCAAATTATGAAATGTATTATGATTATCAAGAAACAGTTAAATATATACCAAGTCATAGAATTTTGGCTATTAATAGAGGAGAAAAAGAGGAATTTTTAAAGGTTAAATTAGAAAAGCCAGAAGAAAAAATATTGGCATATATGGAAAGAGATGTAATAAAAGGTGAAACACAATTCACGGAAATGCTTAAAAATACAATATTGGACAGCTTTAAAAGATTAATAGAACCTTCTATAGAAAGAGAGATACGTTCAGATTTAACTGAAAAAGCTGAAGAAAAAGCAATAAAAGTATTTGGACAAAATTCAAAACAATTGTTATTAGGAGCACCTATAAAAGGAAAAACAGTTATGGGATTTGATCCAGCTTATAGAACTGGTTGTAAAATAGCAGTAATAGATGAAACAGGAAAGGTTTTAGATTATACAACTGTATATCCAACAGAGCCACAAAACGATGTAGAAGGGGCTAAAAAAGAACTTTTAAAGTTAATAGATAAAGATAAAATAGACATGATTGCAATAGGAAATGGGACAGCTTCTCGTGAGTCTGAAATGTTTGTAGCAGATATGATAAAAGAGGCTTCTAGACCTGTTCATTATGTTATAGTAAGTGAAGCAGGAGCATCTGTATATTCAGCTTCAAAACTTGCAACAGAAGAATACCCTGATATTAATGTTTCAATAAGAGGTGCAATTTCAATAGCTAGAAGACTACAGGATCCATTAGCAGAGCTTGTAAAAATAGATCCTAAAGCTATAGGAGTAGGACAATATCAACATGATGTAAATCAAAAAAAATTAGCAGAAAGCCTTACAGGAGTTGTAGAAGACAGTGTTAATAAAGTTGGAGTGGATGTAAATACAGCAACACCATCTTTATTATCTTATGTTTCTGGAATTAATAGTACAATAGCAAAAAATATTGTAAAATATAGAGATGAAAATGGAAAATTAAAAAATAGAAAACAATTATTAAAAGTTCCTAAATTGGGAAAAGTAGCTTTTGAACAATGTGCTGGTTTCTTAAGAATATTTGATGGAGATAATCCACTAGAAATAACAGCAGTTCATCCAGAAAGCTATGAAGCTACTGAAAAATTACTAAAAAATATTGGGTTTGATACGAAAGATTTAAAAGATAAAGAAAAATTAGAAGCATTGAGAAATAAATTAAAATCTGTAGATGTTTCAAAAACTGCTAAAGAGCTAGAAATAGGGGAGATGACTTTAACAGATATCATTTCTGAATTATCAAAACCAGGAAGAGACCCTCGTGAAGATATGCCAAAACCAGTATTACGTAGTGATGTATTAAAATTAGAAGATTTAAAAGAAGGAATGGTTTTAACTGGAACAGTTAGAAATGTTATAGATTTTGGTGCTTTTGTGGATATAGGAGTAAAACATGATGGTCTAGTACATATTTCTGAAATGAGTGATAAATTTATAAAAAATCCATCTTCTGTAGTATCAGTTGGGGATATAATAAAAGTAAAGGTTATAAAAATTGATACTGAAAGACAAAAGGTAGGTCTTTCTATGAAAGTATAAATTGAGAGGGGAGTCACAGCGTGACTCCCCTCTAGCCTTATTAACGGATACAGCGCCAACAGCATTAACGAATACGAATCCATTTATCAGTTGAATGAACTCCATATACATCGAATGACCCAGCAATTACATAAACAGGACGATGTTTTTCAAGTCTGTATTGAATTTCGTCCCACATATCTATGCAGTCACTTGTAAAAGGCAAAAACAACTCAGCCTCATTACTTATATCACAGAATGATTGTGATAGAACGGTCGCCAATGCCACTTGCAACCGCCAGATGTTTCCCGAGCACTTAAGTGTGTTGAAAAGGTAGGAAAATTCCTCTGCAAAGAAGCTGATGGAATCTTTTTCATCCTCGAACTCTGGTAAATCAGCGAAATAATCGCTTAAAGCCGACTTTACCCGGTTAATAAGGATAACTTTTTCCGCTTTTGAAATTTTAGACATAAATCTGTCTCCTTTCATAAAAACACCACATGGGCAACTAATGTTACAAAACAATTATATTATATTTTACATAAAATATCAATGCTTTACATAAAAATAAATTTTTTTATACTTACAAAATAATAGTTACAAACTTAGAATATGCGAAAAGGCTTATATATTAATATATTTTGTCAAAACATATCTGGGGTGTAACAATCTGGGTCTTGACTGCAAATATTAATATATAAGCCTTTTCGCATATTCTAAGTTTATAACCATTATTCTGTAACTAAAAGTCTTTTTGAATATGCCTATTACATTGTACTATTTATATTTTTCTTGAATTAATTTAATTTCTTCAAAATGATTTTTTAGTATATCTATAAATATATCAGTTAATTCTGGATCAAATTGGATTCCTTTCCATTTTTCAAATTCGCTAATAATTTTATCTAATGGTAATGCTTCACGATAAGTTCTTCTAGAAGACATGGCATCAAAGCTATCTGCTATAGTAGTAATTCTAGCTAGATAAGGAATATCAGTACCCTTTAATTTTCCAGGATATCCTGTTCCATCATATTTTTCATGATGATGTTTTACTATAGGAATTATATCTTTAAAGATAGTTGCAGTAGATAGAATATGAGCACCAATAGATGGATGATTTTTAATTTCTGAATATTCGTCATCTGTTAATTTAGAATCTTTTTGTAAAATAGTATCTGGAACACCTATTTTACCAATATCATGGAAAAGACCACCAATTTTCAAGGTTTTTAGATCTTCATCTGGTAAACCAACTTTGTTACCTATTAAAACTGCAATTTCTGAAACTCTATCTGAATGACCTTTGGTATAGGTATCTTTTGCCTCAACTGTATATCTTAATGTTTCAATACTTTCTAAATAAGAAGTTTCAAGTTTTTCATATGTACTTTTCAATTCTTCATTTATTTGCTTTATTTCATTCATTTGAGCAATAGACTTTATACCAGATTCTATTAAAAGCAATAATTGGTCAAACTTATCACTTTTCTCACAATAACCTTGAATATCAAGCCTCCTAATTGTTTCTAAAGGTGGAGCTAAATCCTTATGACCAGTAAGTAATAATATATAGAGTTCTTTATTGAATTTTCTGATTTCTGAAACTACTTGATCACCATGTATCGGAGTCATTATAAAGTCTAATACCATTAAATCAAAATGTTCACTTTTAACTCTTTCTATTGCTTCTTGTGGATTAGTAACACCAGTAAATTGATATCCAGATCTATTTAAGAATATAGATAAAGAATCAATAATTCCTTCTTCGTCATCTACTGCTATTATCTTATAATTGTTATTTTCATTACTTTGAATATTTTGAAATCCTTTTCTCATTACAACAACCTCATTAATTATAAATTAATTATGTTTAAATTATATTAATAAATTATAGAAAATGCAAGTTTTTTTTATAAGTTTAATTATAATGGCAAAATAATTTTAATAGTTGTTCCAATACCTTCCTTAGATTCAAGTATTATATTACCATTAAAATGTGCTCTAATAGTAGAGTAAGACATATATAGACCAAGCCCAGTACCATTTTTACCTTTTGTAGTAATCATTTCTTTAAATAATTTGTTTTTTACATGCTTTGGAATACCACAACCATAATCTTTAATTTCTATAATTAAATTGTTATCTTTTTTTTCAACTATTAAATCTATAGATTGGTCAGGTTTTCCATTGTAAGCTTGGATAGAATTAGAAACCATATTATTTATAACTTGTACTAAACTATTAACATCTCCATGAATAATAGTATTTTCATCTGCTTTTAAAGCAATATTTAGATAAATAATAGCATTTTTTAATTCATGTTTCATTAGAATGTCCACTCTTTTTAGCAATTCTCCGATAGTGAAGGTAATGTCATCCTCATTAGATAAAGCAACTGCTTGACCTTTTACAGTTGTAATTATATCAGACATATATTCTGTATGTAATTTTATTTTAGAAATCCAAGTAAACATATCTTTTGCAATTTCATGATGATCATTACTATTTACCTGAGGATCGTCAATAGAAGAGTCATATTCTTTAATTAAATCTGTTAAACCTTCAGTGGCACCTGAAATAGACATGATTGGGGTTTTCAAATTATGTGCAATTCCTCCAATTAATTGTCCTAATGATGCTAAACGTTCTCTTTCCATTAATGATTCTTGACTATTATGTATTTGTTCAATATTATGTTTTGTTAAATCTTGTATTTGGTTAAAAGCAACTGTAAGTTCTCCTAGTTCATCATCAGAAACAACTGGTATTTTTTCAAATTTTTCATTATTTTTAGTATTGATTTCATTTAAACCATTTACAATGATTTTAATTTGATTTGATAGAGATGAAGAATAATACCAAATCAAAAATGAGATAATACCAAATAAAACAATAAATGTTGTAATAATGTAAAATAAAGAATCTCCACCTGTTATAGGATAATGAATACCAACAATATAATCTTTATTATTTACTTTAATATGTTTTATATAACCTTGTGTATTAACTGCATAATGTTCGTAAACTCTTCCATCATATTGGTCTGATAATTCAAAGATATATTTTTGAAAGAAATCAGTTAAAGGAATGTTATTAGAAGTGGTTATATTTTTCTTATCATCTATAATAAAATAAGTATCAGTATCATTTAAAAAATGTAAATTGTCTAGTTTAGAAACTACTTCATTTTGATTGTAAGAAGTGTTCTCATCAAAAACATAATATAATTCATTTTTATAATATCTGTAGATATCATCACCTCTTACTTTCATAAGACGAGAGTAAGAAACAATAACAGTAAAGAACAATCCTGCAATTAATAATGGTAGTAATAATAACATCATATCAATAGATAATGTAGTGTGCTTTATGGGTAATACATTGGCTTTAAAAGTTTTTATTAGTATAGATTTAAATAGGTTCTTTGAAAACACATAAGAGATGGTAGCATTGAAAGTAAAAATAGCAACCCATAAAATAGCAACTGTTATTCCTGAAGATTCTACCTCATGTTTTACAATAGGCATTCCAAGACCAATTGTAATAGCAATGAAAGGAATAATAATTTGTAATAAATAAAATTTAGTAGGAGCTGTTAATAAAGTGTTTCTGATTTCCTCTACAGTATATTTAGAATTAGTACCATTATGTTTTTCCCAATTAGCTATTTTCTTGAATAAGAAATAGCGTTGATAAAGTAAAAGTATGACAGCAACAAATGTATATAATATTAAAAACTGAGCAGTATATGTTAGACCACCATAATCGATTTGAAATTGTGTATCAACTGTACCAGGTGGATAATTTAGTATTTTATACATGATAGGATATAGAATCCACACACAAATAGAAAAAGTAATAAAATGAGTTAAAATAACTTTTTGATAAGTGTATAAACTAAATATTTTTTTAGTTTTATTTTTCATATTTAAAAGCCTCCTTATATAAATTTTATATTTTTCATATATTGAACGAGTTTTGATAAGTAATCTAGATTTATTTCATTATAAGAAAATGGTATTTTATCTAAATATTGTAAAGTAATGTTACAAGTAGTTTTTATATTTAAATTGTTAATGCTAGTGTGTAAATTATAATCATTTATCATAAAAGAATTTGTATTTGAATCTAATTTTATAACTTTTTTATAGAAATCAGCATCTTTTATAATTTTAATATAGTATCCTAAAGAATTTAAATTGTCAATTAGGGTTTTCATATTGAATCTTTTAGGGTTCATCATATGAAAGATTTTGTTTTTAATACCATAGTTATATATAATAGAAATAATAGCACTTGCTATTTCATCTACTGGCGATAAATCAAATTCTTGTAAAGTACCACTTTCATAAAAAAATTTATTTTTTAAGATAAATTGTAATTTGTTGTAAAAAGAATTACTGTCTATGTTATATTGAAATACACCGTCAGAATATCTTCCAGTAAGATTTCCTACACGAAAAATATTACAGTTTAATTTTCCTTGTTTTACTTGTTGCAAAAGATAATCTTCTGATAGTAATTTACTTTTTATATAGTAATTTTCACTATAATTTTGTCCTATAAATAAATTTTCCTCTGTAAAGTTAACTATATCAGAAGTATAACTTAAAGGCATAAAATCACCAGACACACTTGTAGTAGATATATGATTCAAATTTATGTTATATTTCATGCAAAATTCTGCAATATTTTTTGCACCATCCAAATTCATTTTTTTAAATTCTTCATATTTTCCAATATGTTTTACTAAAGCGGCACAATGAATTACTAAGTTGATTTTGTTACCTAATGTTTCTAAAAATTCTTCAGATAAACCTAAATTTTTATATTTAATATCACCTACAACAATTTCTATTTTACTTAATAAAAACTCATGTGTAAAGCGATTTTTAAAATAAAATTCAAACATGCTAAAAATTCTTTTTTTGGCAGCTTCTATATTTGAACTTCTTATTAGACAAAATATTTTGCAATTATTGTGCAATAAATTTTCTAATATATGAACTCCTAAAAAACCAGTACATCCTGTCAATAAGATGTTTTTAAATTTGTTATTTTTAGTTTTTATTTTACTCAAATTATGTTTTAAAAAAGGGTAGTTTTCTTGCAAAGTGGAATCACTTTTTTGTGATTGAGTGTGTTCTAAAGCAAAGCATAAATCCTTTATATTAGTGTATTCATAGAAATATTGTGTTGGTATTTTTATATTTAAAGCAGATAATTGTGATTGTATTTTTATAATAGACAAAGAATCCATCCCTAAGTTATTAAAATCCTCATAAATGCTAACATTTTTTATTGCCAGACAACTTTCTAAAGCTGTGCAAATATTTTTTTGTAGTTCATTTTCAGGCCTTTTACGAATATTTTTTTTATGAGAGTCAAAAGGTGAAGGTAATTTATTTTTATCAATTTTTCCATTTATAGTTAGTGGCAAATTAGGCAAACAGATAAAATAAGAAGGAATCATGTAATTAGGTAATTTGTTTGCTAAAAATAATTTTAACTCATAATTTTGCATAGTAAAATCAGATGTATAATAAGCACATAAAAAATCTCTTTCATTACTATTATTTACAACAACACAACAGTTTTTTATAAATGGGTGTTCATTTAAATTACGTTCAATTTCATGTAATTCAATACGATATCCTCTTATTTTTACTTGGGAATCAAGTCTACCATAAAAAACTAATTCTCCATTATTAGTCCAACTAACCATATCGCCAGATTTATACATAATATCCTGAGGATAGAAAATATCTGTTATAAAGTTTTTTTGTGTTAAATCAAGTTTTTTATAATAGCCTTTTGAAACGCCATCACCAGAAATATATAATTCTCCTTTTGTTCCAGGAGGACAAAGTTTTAGATTTTTATCTAATACATAAAATCTGACATTGGCTAATGGTTTTCCAATAGTGATTTGTTTTGTATTTTTTTCAATTTTTTTACAAGAACAACCAATAGTAGTTTCTGTAGGACCATACATATTATATAAATTGGCTGAACAGATATTATTTATATTTTGCACAAATGAAAGAGAAAATGCTTCACCACCAATTCCTATATCAGTAATAGAGGAAAAACAATTTTGAGTAGAAACTGTAGACATTAGAGATTGTATTTTACTTGGAGTACCATATAAAATATTAATGTGATTATGACAAATTAAATTGTTTAATTTTACAAAATCATTCTGCTCTTTATCAGTAGATAATACTAATGTTAAACCATGTAAAAGAGTAACCCAAAGTTCATATCCAAATACATCAAAAGAAATAGATGCCATTGAAAGAACAAGTTTGTCCTCTGAATAATCAATAATTTGCGAAATACCTACAAAATAATTATGAAAATTTCTATGAGTAACAGTAACTGCTTTTGGGGCTCCAGTAGAACCAGAAGTAAATAATAAGTACATAGAATCGTTTGAGCTGATGATTGGCTTTTGATAATTTTTTGTAGTGTTATAATTAAAATTAGAGCTAAAAGAAATGATGTTTTCAAAAGGTAAAGACACATTTGATATTATAAATTTAGAATCAGAACTTTCTAACATGTATTTTTTTCGCTTAAGTGGTAGAGAGGAATCTATTAAAACATAAGAACAACCACATTTTAAAATAGCTAAAAGAGCAATTACTAAATCAATAGAACGATTTAGAATAACAGCTATAGTAGTTCCTTGAATAACATTATATTGATTTTGTAAAATGCTTGCAAATTGATTAGAGAGTTGTTCTAATTTTTTATAAGAAATCTCTTTTTCATCACAAATAATAGCAGTCTTTGTAGGATGTGTATGAATTTGTTTTTCCCATAAATCCAAAACTGTTTTTTTAGTGTCATATAGAACATATGTATTATTAAAATCTTTTAATAATTTAGTTTTCTCTTCTTGTGTTACAAATTCAATATCTTTCATCAAGATATTTGGATTATCTATAATTTGCTCACAAATATATAACAAACGATTATGTCTATCTTTAATATTACTGTAGTCATAAACATTGTTTTGATAATCATAAATAAAAGATAAGCATTTGGTGTCATCCATATCATAAATATGAAATACTAATGGAATAGAAGAAAAACCATTAAAAAGCCACTTTGAGTCATAATTTACATTGTCTTGACAATGGTTAGTTCTAGCATTTTGATAAGAAACTGTTGTATCGAAAATAGCATCTTTAATATTAAATTTATTTTTAATTTCTTCTATTAAATTTTGAAAAGGATATTTTTGATGTCTTAGATAAGAAAATTGTAGATTATTTAATTGAGTAACTGTATCAATAAAAGAAGTAGATTCATCAATATCTAGTTTATACAATATGTTATTAATAAAAAGGCCAAATGTATTTTTATCTCTTGAAGTACACCTATTAAGAATAGGTGTAGATAACACGATAGAATTAGATTGCTTAATTTTACTTTCATAAATTCCCATAAGTAATAAAATTAAAGTGAAAGGAGAAATTTTTATACTACTACAAAAATTTAATATTTTTGTAGATAATTTTTTAGATAATTTAAATTCTGCTCTAGTTGCTTCCCAAGAAGAAGCAGGCAAAAAATTTTGAAAAGAAGAATTTTCAAAGGTATTTTCTTTAAAAATTTCATTCCAAAAAGTTTGATCTTTTATAAATTTAGAACTTTGCATATAATTATTTTCTTGTTCTATAAAATTTGTATATATAAAATCTGAATTTTGTACCGTAGATATAGTTTCTTTTTTTATGAGCTTTGAATAAAAAGAAATAATAGAATTAATTAAAATACTTAGAGACCAAGCATCTGAAATAATATGATGAACACAAATAAAAAAGCCACCTGTTAAATCTTCATTTTGAAAGGTTGCAAAATAATAAAGAGGAGAATCATATAAAGGAAATACTTTGTGTGCAATAGTGTTACAAATATTCTCTTCATTTTTGCAATTTAATTTAAAATGTTCTATATTGAAAGGTGTGTAAGGTTCTTCATATTGTGATACTATGTCTTGATCTTTATGTAATTGATATCGAATGTTATTAGTATTTTTAACAAATAAATTAATGGCTTTATTTAACAAAGTAAAGTCTACATTTGAATGAATAGTAATTTTACCACAAATAGTATTAACACTAGTATTTGAATAAAATTGTTCCATACTTAAAATTGACTTTTGTGGACAAGTTAAATTATATAAAGTTTTAATCATGTGAATCACCTTTTTCTTCCATTTTATAAAATTATATAAATATATGAAAAAAAAATCAAGTGCCAAAAGGGACGTTCTTTTTTGGCAACTTTGGGTTTAAAAAATAAAATTGTGGAAATACTATTTTTGAGGTGGCATATTTTGAATAGAAAAAAAAACAAAAGTAATGGTAAAAAAGTGTTAATAACTTTTTTTGTATTGATATTTTTATGGATTTTTGTATTTTATGCATATATTACATATAAAAATATTGAAATAAATCCTTCTAATTATCAAACCACAAAAATAATATCCACAATACAAGAACAAACTGTGGAAAGTGTGCAACAAAACAGTCAAAAGGTAGCAGATGTTATAGAAGAATTAACAGAAAGTGTAGTTGGAATTTCAAAATTAAAAAGTGCAGGAAGTTCTATTTTTTCTAAGAGTACAGAAGAGGAATTAGGATTAGGAACTGGAATAATAATAAGTGATAATGGTTATATATTGAGTAATGAGCATGTTACAGGTAGTAAGTTTAGCAAATGCTATATTACATTGGAAAATGGAAATAATTATGATGGTACTGTAGTGTGGAGTGACTCAGATTTAGACTTATCAATTAGTAAGATAAATGCTAAAAATTTGAAATATACTATTTTAGGAGATTCTAGTAAAATAAGAGTAGGAGAAAGTGTTTTTGCCATTGGAAACCCTATAGGATTTGAGTTCAGAAGGACAGTAACTTCAGGAATTATTAGTGCTAAAAATAGAAGTATAAAAATAGAAGAGGAAAATAGAGCATCATATATGACTGATCTTATTCAAACAGATGCAACAATAAATCCAGGAAATAGTGGAGGTCCATTAATTTTACCAAATGGTGAAGTAATTGGAATTAATACAGTGAAAATATCTTCAGCAGAAGGAATTGGTTTTGCTATTCCTATAAATATTGTAAAACCGATAATAGAGAGTTTTAAAAATACTGGTGAATTTCAAGAAGCTAGTATAGGAATTTATGCATATGATAAAGAAGTAGTTCCATATTTAGATTCAAATATTAATTTTGAAAAGGGAATTTATGTTGCCCAAATTACTAAAAATGGAGCAGCAGATAATACAGAATTAAGAGAAGGGGATATAATAACTAAAATAGATGGTATAGAATTAGACACAATGAATGATTTGCGTCAATATATTTATACCAAAAAGCCTAATGATGAAATTGTATTAGATATTACTAGAGGGAAAATTAATAGGCAAATTAAAATTATATTGGGAAGAAAACAGTAGCCATTAATTTTTAGATTTGGCAAAAACCAAATTTAAAGATTAATGGCTATCAATTAGTCAGATAAGTTACTTTCCATAAAATCAAATTTTCTAGAGTAGTCTTTGGTCTTAGTATTAGATTGATATACTTCAGATCTATTTTGTTTTAAAAATTCAATAATTTGATATACATCAATCCAAATTTCATTAGGACTATCTACTTGAGATTCATCAAATATTAATTGCATTCCGAAATGAAGATGAGGAACATTAATATTGTTTACATTTTCTTTTATACTATATCCTGTCATTCCAAGATAACCTATAACATCACCAGCTTTTACAGTAATTCCTTGTTCTAAGCCTTCGCTATATGGATGATTTTTTCTTAAGTGTGCATAATAATAGTAACGTTTGCCATCGAAACTACGTATACCAACTCTCCAACCTCCATATTGATTCCAACCTAAATTTTCAACAATACCAGATTCAACAGCAATTATAGGAGTTCCAATACTACCCATTAGGTCATTACCTAAATGGGTTCTTTTAAATCCATAGGAACGACTATTTCCAAAATCATCATAGTGACTAAAATTATAATTTTTTGCAATAGGAAGAAATGCTTTAATACCATATCTATTTTCAAAAATTTTAGAATTGTCATTGCTAGGAACTTCTATAGAATAGTTACCTATAAATTGACCTAAAATAGCAGAATAACTTTCTAAATAATAATCATAAAATTTTAAATTACTTGTTAAATCAGAAATTGTTTCTCCATTTTCAATTTTTTGAATGAGGGCATCTAAATCAGATTTTTTAAAGTTTTTAAAGTTTCCTCCATTTTTACAAGCAAGGTATGCTAAAAGCTCAATCCAATTATAAGGGTTTTCTGCATTATTTTGATGTGATGAAATATCCAAATTGGCAGTTAATTTTAGTGCTTCGGCAGTTACATTAAAGTCAACCCATTTAATAAAAGAATTTTTGTCTTTTTCATTATTTCCTTCATTAGTAGCAAATGAATAAAAAGCTACAAAGGAGGAGAGTAATAAAATTGATAATATAATTATAATGATTTTTTTATTTAATTTAAAAGATTTTATAAACAAATAAAACACCTCATATAAGTATATGAAAAAGTAAAAAAAATAGAATTTGAGTTTTATTTTTGTAAAAGTTGTAGTACAATATATAAAATATAAAAATTGGAGTGATAATATGAACAGATTTATGGATGTAGCAAAGGAAAATGCTAGAATGGGTGTAGAGCAAGGAGATGGTGGACCTTTTGGAGCTGCAATAGTAGATAAAGATGGAAATATTATAGCTAATGGAAATAATAAAGTAATAAAAAGCAAAGATCCTACAGCACATGCAGAAATAGTAGCTATTAGAGAAGCATGTAAAAAATTGAATACATATGATTTGTCAGAATATATATTATATACAAATTGTGAGCCTTGTCCAATGTGCTTGAGTGCTATTATTTGGTCTAATATTAAAAAGGTTTATTATGCTTGTACAAAAGAAGACGCAGGAAAAATAGGTTTCAGAGATGATATTATTTATGATTTTTTAAAGGGAAAAGAGAAAAATCTTATAGAATTAAAGCAAATTGATAGGGATGAATGTATAGAAGAGTTTAATAAATATAAAGAAAATGGTATTATATATTAATTCAAAACAAAGTTTACATAACTATTGATTTTAAACAGAATATATGGTATAATAAGGATTAACCAGTTTTTGGATATTTTAATGAAATGGAGAGGAAAAAATGAAAAAATTAATTAATAAATTTTATTTAGATAAAGAAAAAGATATTATTATTAATTTATACAAAGAAAAAGAAGATGAAATTACTTATATCTTAGAAACTCCAAATCATAATACAGGAAACTTAATAACAAATTTAGCAAAATTATTTAATTTAGAAACAGTAAAAAATGAAAATGATATGAAAATAATTACTGGAAAAATACCAGCTAGTATAAATGGAGACAATGAAGAGGTATATATTTTAAGATTAGGTGGTATAAAAATTGCCAATATATTTGAAAATGGAAAAGTAGAAATAAAAGCAAAAATACCAGCAATAACAAAAACATTAATGTCTCAAACAAAAGATTATAAATTGCCTATTGAAAAAACTATAGTAAAATCATATATATTAAAGAAATCAAAATTCAGAACAGATTTACACACACATATGAATGCCAATTTATCACCAGATGCTTTGATTTCATTAGGTATAAAACATCAAATAAGATATCCTTTATATTATATTAAAAAATTAAATTTAAGAATGACAAAAGAACAAGAAGATAAACTATATAAACAAAGAGAAAAAGTAGAAAAGCAGTTTGAAAATTCAGAATTAACAGGAAAGTATTTAGTAAGAAGGATAGATGATAATACATTTATAAATTTTGCAGATTTTATATTAAATAATTTAGAAAATGCAGATTATAATATATCTAAAATAAGAACAAGTTTAGCAATATTAAAAGATGGGCAGGCAGTTTTTACAAACCTTGAAAAACTATATATTTATAGATATGTATTTTGTAAAGGAAAAGAATGTGAAGAAAAAATACAATTAGATGTAGATAAAATAGAACAAATACCTGAAAAAGATATCAGAGATATGGTAAAGAAAATGCTAGAAGATAATAATAATCCAAAGTATAAAAATATAACATTAAGACAAGACAAATTTATTTGGATAGCTAGAGAATATCAAAAACAAGGAATTAGCTATATAGAAATAGCAGATAGTGATTTAGTAAAATCTAATGGACCAGCAATTAAATTATTAGAAGAAATACATGAAATTATGCCAACAATTGAAGAGGAAACAGGAGTAAAAATTAGATTTTTAGCTGCAATAAGAAGAATTCCTTTAACTATTATTAAAGATCAAAAAACAAGTTCGAACTATTTAAGAGAAAATCTAGATGTAATTAAAGCTATAGCCAAAAGCCCATATATTGTTGGTAGTGACTTTATTGGAGAAGAAATCAATGATATATCAGAATTAAAACCAGTTATAAAAGAACTAGTAGAATATGTTGCAGATGTGGATAATGATTTTACAATAAGAATTCATGCTGGAGAGAATGATAGTTTGAGAGATAATGTTGCAAAATCAATAGAATGTGTAAAAAGTTCATTAAAACCAAATCAAAAAATGCCTCAAATAAGATTAGGACACGGTTTGTATACACCAAAACTAGATTCTGATGAAGGTAAAAAACTAATGAAGGAAATGAGAGATACTAATACTGTACTAGAATTTCAATTAACTTCAAATGTGAGATTGAACAATTTAAATAATTTAAATAAACATCCTTTAAAAACATATTTAAAAAATGGAATTAGATGTGTTCAAGGAACAGATGGTTGTGGATTTTATGGTGTTGATACAATAGATGAGCAACTAGCACTTAAAAATTTATTAGGACTTACAGATGAAGATTTTGCAAAAATGAGATTAGTAGAAGAAGAAATTTTAACTCATAGAAAAATATATTTTGAGAGAAAAAGCAAAGAATTCGAAGAGTTTTTAAAAGGTAGAACTATTACAGAAGCATTATCAGAAATAGAAGCAAAAAATCATAAAGAGAGTGAAAATAATAATATTCCTATGAGAATAAATGATAATATTGATTCAGAAATAGAATTAAAAGACAAAATAAGAAAGCTACCAGAAGATAAAGTACCAATTATTATAGCAGGTGGAAGTTTTAATGGCAAAGGAAGACAAACAGTTATTTCAGAAGAGGGTAGAAAAATACTAGAACAATTAATTAGTAGAGTAAGTGCAGAAAAAGCATATTTTGTAATAGGACATAAAATGCAAGGATATGAAAAAGCAATTATAGATATAAGCAAAAAATTAGGTAAGAAATTTGAAATAAATGCTATTATACCTAAAATGGTTTCAAAAACTGTAAGAAACAATTTGATGTCTGAAAGTTTAGATGGTGTTAGAATTTCAACAGAGAGTGAAGAAATGGGTATATATAAAAGCTTTAATTATGAGATTTTTGAAAGAAGAAACTCTGTTGTTGTTGCTTTTGATGGTAATTCTCCTGTATCAAATTTAATTCAAGAAGCTAAAAATGGCAAGGGAAAGGCTAAAATATATGTAAATGAAGATACTCCTGCACTAAGAGAAAAAGCCTATTCTCTAGGTGGTTATGTTATACCTTTTAATGTTAGACAAAATATTGTGGATAGAATTTTAGAAGAAAATCCAGAAATTGCTCAGACAAATAGTAATGTATACAAAAAAATTGATTTATAAAATACATAATAAAAGTAAAAACTTTATGCAATGATTAAAGTTACAGAATAATCGTTTAAAAATTAACCATGAAAATGATTATATATTAATATATTTTGTCAAAACATATCTGGGGTGTAACAATCCGGGTCTTGACTGCAAATATTAATATATAATCATTTTTGCATATTCTAAGTTGTAACCATTATCCTGTCTTTTTGACTTTATGTATGGATATTATAAAAAAGTGAATTAATTTTCTATTACTTTTTTGATTTGTTCCATTGAAATGGGTCCTAAACGTTCAATTTTTATTTCTTTGGATGTACAATTTACGATTGTACTTGCTTGATTAAAAGATACTTCGCCTTCCATAATTGCATCTAAATTTGGCAATGCTTTTTCAATTTCGTCTAAATTAGTACATACAGCTTTGCCACTTTGATTAGCACTTGTCATGAAAATTGGACATTCTATTTTTTTAATTAAATTTTCTAAAGTTTTGGAGGTTGCCATTCTTATACCTAATTCATCTTTTCCAGTATTAATATAATTAGGTAGTTTACGATTTTTCTTTAATACTAATGTAATTGGTCCTGGCATGAAAGCATGTATTAATTTTTCAGCTCTTTCATCTACTATTGCAATACTTTTTATTTGTTCTTCATCAGCACACATAATTGGAAAACTTTTAGTATCGGGACGTTTTTTGACTTTTAATAAGTTTTGATGTGCTTGCTCAGAGTTTATTCTAGCACATATGCCATAAACAGTATCAGTAGGAACGCTAATTACACCGTCTTTTTTTAGTATATCTGCTAGTTCATCTATTTGATTTTGAGTATATCGTTTCATGTTATCATCCCTTTCTTTGAAGCATTTTAGCATATGTTATGTAAAAATTCAATGCTCATAGAAATTTAAGTTTCGGTATTTTTTGTATTTTGGCACTTCTCACTTTTTATTCTACAATACGACAGCATATAGTATATATATTAGTTGATAAATCAATTTGTTCATTACATTCAAAAAGAAATTCTAATATACAAAATTGAGCCGCTTTCACTCAGGCCAAAATGATTATTAATATATTCTTTTGAATGAAACGACGAATGCGCCGTGGAATGACTGTAGAAATTCTAAATAAAATCAATTAGGGAATCTCGCCTCACGAGGGCGCTGATTGATTTTATCAAGAATTTCTAAGTCATGTATCAAGCCGAGGAGTGTAAAGAAAAAGAATATATTAATAATCCTTTTCCCGTGAACATCCCTCAATTTTGTATATAAGAATTTCTATTTTTCATTTCAATCAAGCATTGATTTATCAACTAATATATATACTATATGCTGTCGTATTGTAGAATAAAAAGCGAGAAGTGCCAAAATACAAAAAATAACCGAAACTTAAATCAGAGAAGTGTTTAGAAAAAAAAGATTAATAATTTTTTATTAATCTTTTTTAAATGTCACTTACTTGTCACTTTGGATGTAATATAATGAAATCATAAAGTGGAAAGGAGAAATTTTATGGAGATATTAAGAGTAGAAAATTTAAGCAAAGTTTATGGAAAAGGAACAACAAAAGTATTAGCATTAGATAATGTTTCATTTAAAGTAGATAAAGGAGAGTTCGTTGCTATAGTAGGTGCATCTGGAAGTGGAAAATCAACCTTATTACACTTAATTGGTGGAGTAGATAGACCAACAAATGGAAAGGTTTATATAGATGGAAAAGATATATATAAATTTAATGATGATGAACTTGCAATTTTTAGAAGAAGGCAGGTAGGATTAATTTATCAGTTTTATAATTTAATACCAATTTTAAATGTTGAAGAAAATATAACTTTACCTTTAAAACTAGATAATAGAGAAGTAAATGAAAAGAAATTAAATGAAACTATAAAATTATTAGGATTGGAGAGTAGAAGAAAGCATTTGCCGAATGAACTATCAGGAGGACAACAACAAAGGGTATCCATAGGTAGAGCAATGATAACAAACCCTGCAATAATTTTGGCAGATGAACCAACTGGAAATTTAGATTCTAAATCAAGTGATGAAATAGTAGCATTGCTAAAAAAATCTAATAGAGATTATAAACAAACAATTATAATGATTACACATAATATGGAAATAGCAAAAACTGCTGACAGAATCATAAAAATTGAAGATGGAAAAATTGTTAAGGAGGTATAGAAAAATGAATATTCTTCGGCAAGTTATCTATTAGAAATTTAAAATTAAATAAAAAAAGAACAATAAGTACAATAATTGGTATTATTTTATCATGTAGCCTAATATGTGCTGTAGCAACAATGGTTACAAGTTTTCAAGAAACACTAATTGAAAATGCAGTAAATGAAACAGGATATTATCATTTAAAAATGTTAGATGTTTCAGATGATAAAATGAAAACATTGGAAAACAATAGAGATATTAAAGATATTTTTACTGTATATGAGAATGGATATGCTAGTTTAAAAAATGGACAGAATGAAGATAAACCATACCTAAAACTACATTCAATGAATAAATCTGTATTTGATAATTTAAAACTAAATTTAATAGAGGGTACTTTTCCTAATAATGAAAATGAAATAATTATTAGTAAACACATTATAGATAATGGAAAAGTAAATTTTAAAATAGGGGACAAAATTAATATAGATGTTGGAAAAAGACAAACATTAGAAGGATATGATTTAGATTCTAGTAATCCTTATAATGAAGAACTTGAACATTTAGTAAATACTAAAAATTATGAATTCACAATTGTTGGAATTATAGAAAGACCGGGATATGGATTTGAACAATATGGGGATCCTGGATATTCAATAATTACTACTAATTTGAATGAGGGAAGTAAAAATGTTTATATTTCATTAAAAAATCCTAAAGAGTATAAAACAACAATACCAATACTTTTAGGAGTATCATCTTATAAAGATTTATCAGATTCTTCAAATTCACATGAAATAAATACAGAACTATTAAGGTGGGAAGCTTTTGCATTTAGTGATTCGACAGTAGCAATGTTATATTCAGTTGTGGGAGTTGTAATATTCATAATAATATTCACAAGTGTATTTTGCATTAGAAATTCATTTGCGATTGCAATAACTGAAAAGATGAAAATGTATGGAATGCTTTCAAGTATTGGAGCAACTAAAAAACAAATAAAGAAAAATGTAATATTTGAAAGTTTAATACTAGGTTTGATTGGAATTCCGCTAGGAATTATTTCTGGAATATTTGCAGTATTTGTACTAATAAAAATTATAAATAGCATAGGTGGAAAATACTTTTTAGGGAATATTGGTGGAATTGTTGTTAAGTTTACAATTTTACCGATTATTATATCAGCGATACTTGGAATAATCACGATTTATTTGTCAGCAATATCATCTGCTCGAAAAGCAAGTAAAGTTAATTCTATAGAATTATTGAGAAATGCAGATGAAATAAAAATAAAAGCTAAAAAACTTAAAGTGCCTAAAATAATTTCAAAAGTATTTAAAACAGGTGGAGAGCTTGCTTACAAAAATTTGAAGAGAAGCAAAAAGAAATATAGAACAACAGTTATTTCTTTAGTTATTAGTATCTTTATTTTTATTACAATGAATGTTTTTGTAACAAATATGTTTAATCTAGCTAATAATTATTATGAAGATTATGACTATAATGTGAGATTATATTTAAGAGAAAATGAGCTATCTGATGTAGATAAGATAAAAAAAGTAAATTTCATAGATGAATGTTTTGTATTGTATGAAAATGAAAAAAATTTGAAAATTTTTGATTTAGATAAAATAAATGAAATAGATGGAATTGAGCTTTCAGAAGATGCAGTTTATAATGAAGAACAAAAAAGGATTATTCCAACAGGGAATGGAAAGTGTTCTAATTTACATCTTTTAGCTTTAGATAGTAATGATTTTGAAAAATTTGCAAAAAAGATAGGAGCAAGTCCAGATAAACTACGACAAAAAGGAATTTTATGTGATGATTTTTTATATTATAAGGATGACAAACAAATAGAAACTAGAAGGTATAAGTATAATGTTGGAGATACTATTACTGGAAAGCTAGAGGAAAAAGAAATTAATATTAAAGTAGGTTATATAAGTAAAGAAAGACCTTATGGAATGGAAACTTCATATTATGGAGGTGGATATTTAGTAGTAAATAAGGATGAATTTAAAAATATTAAATTTTTGCCTGCATATATGTGCATCCAATCTAGCGATCCTGATAGTTTAATAAATGAAGTAAAAAATTTAAAGATTGAGAATATAGGATATACAAATTTTGAAGAACAAGCAAGAGGAGAAAGAGCAATGTCCTTAATTATAAAAATCTTTTTATATGGATTTATAGCAGTTATAACATTAATTGGAATTACAAATATATTTAATACAATTACATCAAATATGGAATTAAGACAAAAAGAATTTGCAATGCTAAAAAGTATAGGTATGACTAAAAAAGAATTTAATAGAATGATTAACCTAGAAACCATATTCTATTCTTCTAAATCATTAATATATGGTATTGTTTTAGGTTTAATTGGAACATTTGTATTGTATAAAGCATTTTCAGTAAAAATAGAAAAAGCAATGTATATACCTGTAAATCCAATTATCATTTCAATAGTTGCTGTATTCATTTTAGTATTTGCTATTATGAGATATTCAATGTCTAAGATTAATAAACAAAATACAATAGAAACGATTAGAAACGAAAACATTTAAAGAAGTAATTAAGGGACTTATAGCTTGAAAAAGTCCCTTAATTTATCATATAATAACCATGAAAGGAAGGGATTTTAATGGATATTTTATTAGTTGAAGATAATGATAGCTTAGCAAAAGGTTTAATATATTTGTTGAAACAAAGTAATTTTAAAGTAATTCATAAAGTTAATGTAAAGACCACAAAGGAATTTTTAAATACAAGCAGACCAGATTTAATTATCCTAGATATATCACTTCCAGATGGAAATGGATTTGAGTTATATAAAAATAATATTAAAGATAAAAAGATACCTACAATTTTTTTAACTGCAAAAGATGAAGAAGATGATATTGTAAAAGGATTAGAAGTAGGAGCAGATGATTATATAACAAAACCATTTTCTACAAAAGAATTAATAGCAAGAATAAATAAAATATTATTAAGAGAAAAGAAAAATTATGTAATTAAAATCAAAAATATAGAGTTTAATTTAGATAAAATGGTTGTATATAAAGATAAAAAAGAAATACAATTTACAGGTTTAGAACTAAAAATATTAAGTTTACTATTTACTAATCTAAATAAGGTTGTTACAAGAAATGATATTATTGATAAGATTTGGGAATGGACAGGCAATGATATAAATGATAATACAGTTACAGTTTATTTAAAAAGAATTAGAGAAAAATTAGGTACAGACATTATTGCTACAATTAAAGGGATAGGATATAGGATTGATGAAGATGAAAAATAAAATTGAATTAAAGAAAGTTATAATTAAAATTGTATTTATAATAATTTTAGCACTAATAGTAATAGGATTATACCAGTATTATCAATATAGAACTTATACTACAAATTTTAATAATAAAATAGGAAGTATAATGACAATAATAGAAAAAGACTATCCTAATATAACTGCAAACGAATTAATGGAAATATTAAATAGTGAAAATGATGTAGATACAAATTTATTTAAAAGTTATGGGATAGATGTAAATAAAGAATCAATACTTTTAAATAATAGTAAATGTTTTATGGCTTTTTTGATAAGCACATTAATCATTATACTTATTTTTACATCATTATTGCTAATTGTCTTTTTAAAATATAATAGTAATAAAGATAAAAAACTTAAAGAAATTACGAAATATATAGAGGAAATAAACAATAGAAATTATAGATTATATATTGATGATAATACTGAAGATGAATTATCAATATTAAAAAACGAAGTTTATAAAACAACAATTATGCTTAAAGAAGTTGCAGAAAATTCCGTAAAAGATAAAGTAAATCTAAAGGATTCACTATCAGATATATCTCATCAACTAAAAACTCCATTAACATCTATAACTATAATGATAGACAATATTTTAGATAATCCTGATATGGATAAAGAAACACAAATAGATTTTATAAACAATATAAGAAGACAAATTCATAATATAAATTTTTTAATTAATTCATTACTAAAATTATCGAAATTAGATGCAAATACTGTAAAATTTTTAAATAAAGAAGAATTAGCTGAAAATATGGTTAATCAAGCAATAAATAATGTTTCTATTATAGCAGATTTAAAAAATGTAAGAATAAAAATGCAAGGGAACACAAAAAGTAAAATATATTGTGATGCCAAATGGCAAGTTGAGGCTATTTCAAATATTTTAAAAAATGCAGTAGAACATTCCAAAAAAGGTGGGGTAGTAGACATATATTTTGAGGAAAATAAAATATATTCTCAAATTAAAATAAAAGATTATGGAATTGGAATAGATACAAAAGACTTATCACACATATTTGAAAGGTTTTATAAAGGAAAAAATTCTTCAAATGATAGTATTGGTATAGGACTTGCCTTATCAAAATCAATTATAGAAAAAAATAATGGAAATATAGAAGTAAGTTCTGAATTAGATAAAGGAACGGAATTTGTAATAAAATATTTTAAGTAAGGGAGTCATTTAATGAATAAAGCAAAATAGACATAAAAAAATAGGAGGTTAAAATAAAATGAACAATTATTTACAGAATTTAGATGAAAAAATACAGAAATATTTTAAAATATTATCAAAGGAATTTCCACAATTCTTAAATGATTATATAAATACACCTGAAATGCAAAGGCAAGCTGGAATAAGCGTAAGTTGTGGAACTATATATTCTAAAATGTATAATCAAATGTGGTATTCTAGTTTGGATCATAGTGTAGCAGTAGCTTTAATTATATGGAATTTCACAAAAGACAAGAAACAAACATTGTCAGGATTGTTTCATGATATAGCAACACCAGTTTTTAAGCATACTGTTGATTTTATGAATAAAGATTATGAAAAACAAGAATCTACAGAAGAATTAACTACAAAGATAATTAGTGAATCAAAGGAAATAATGAATTTATTAAATAGAGATGGAATAAAAGTAGAAGAAGTATCAGATTATCACATATATCCTATTGCAGATAATGATACACCTATGCTTTCAAGTGATAGATTGGAATATACACTTTCAAATGGATTAGGTGCAACTGAGAAAATATGGGGATTGAAAAAAATAGAAGAAATATATAAAAACATAGAAATTCAAGAAAATGAAGAAGGAATACAAGAATTAGGATTTAAAGATTTAAAAATAGCTGAAAAATTTGTACACACAATGAGTATATTATCTAGATTATATAGAAGAGAAAAAACAGTATTTTCAATGCAAATTTTAGCAGACATAATGAAAAAAATGTGTGATAAGAATATAATAAGTATAAAAGATTTGTATAAATTATCAGAAAAAGAAATGATGGAAAAAATTGAACATTGTAATGATGAAAATATAGCTAAATGTTTTAATATTTGGAGAAATGCTACTGAAGTTAATATAAGTGAAACATTACCAATAAACAAATATTTTGTTAGCATAGAAAAGATGAAAGTAAGGTATATAAATCCATTAGTGCGAAATAAAAATAAATATGAAAGAATTTATGATATTTCAGAAAATGCCAAAAAAGATATTGAAAAAACTCTTAATTATAAAACTGCAAAATATACTTATTTAGATTTTCAATTTAATAAATAAGTATTGATAAAGAGCAGAACAAAATCTGCTCTTTAATGTTAATTTAATTTATTATTTTAATATTCAATTTAATAAATCTTTTTATTGTTATTTTAAATTTATTAATCATAATTATAGGATTTATGATTTCTTTAACTATAAATATAGCCTTATTAACAATTATATACATAATATGTACAAATAAGGAATAAATAAAAACACTACATTTTGCTTTGGACGGCAATGTAGTGTTTATCATAATAACGTGGTAACACACATTTCTGTATGTTCATTTTCTATCTTTATTATACACAGATTTTTAAGAAATGTCAAATGGAATTTTATCAAAAAATAGTTTCTGCAATTATAAAAATTTAGTTTGTGCAATTTTTATAAATTTTTTCTGCAAGAGCAAAAAAAATTTACACATCTTTGCATAACTTTAGAATTTTGAAAGTCGCTATTCATAAGACTTTAAAGGCTTTAGAAAATTCTACAAGTATTTAAAGAACCTTTTAAAAATATAATAAAAAAATTTGTAATTCAGCTTATATCAACTGTTACAGACTTTTTATGAATTGGTCGAGGTGACAGGAAAATAGCATGTAACTTTTGCTATTTTCAAGCATTTCGACCATTTTTGAATGTGGTTTGAATGCAGTAAATATCAGTTGTAAAAATTATGATAATAAATTAATCAATTCTATTTTAGTTTTTGGTGTGATATGTGTTTGCTCTATTATATCTGTTATAATTTGCTTTAAAAATTCTTTATCAAATTTATTTTCAGCTAACCATATACAAACATTTTCCATTTCTCGTATAAATTTTCCTACTATATAATCGTATCCGATTTATTTGAAGAAAATATGATGAACAGGCAATTGCTGTTCTTTTGTTTCCGTCATTAAAAATATGAAATTTTACTAAGCAAAAAATTAGATGAGTTAATTTATCTATAAAAGTTGGATAATATTCATCATTCTGTATATTGCAAAGAATACTTTCCAATTGTCCCTGGTCTTTAATTCCCATTAAGCCATTTTTTCCAAATTGTAAAACTTGTTCATCATGTATCTTTTTAACATACTCTATTCCAAAATATTGTATCTTTATAAAATCTTCCATTATTTATCTTTTAACCTTTCAAAAACATCTTTATTTTCTTCTAATTGTTCAGCTATAATTTTTATTTGGTCATTTAAAAATTTATCATATTCCTCAGTCGGAACTTCCTTAATGTATTCCTGCAATTTTTGATGTAATGCATCCCTAAAATTTAAATCTCTACTTGCCATTTTTGTTCGAATATTTTGTATTCTTGGTTGTTCTTTTGGATGATTGAACATATCGTAAATTATTTTTTCTACTTCCTCTTTTAGAAGCTTTTTACTTTGTTCATTATATTTTTTCTCAATTTCATATGCAATCCCAGCTTCATATGAAGAAATTTCAACTAAAACTTCTGAGTATAAGGTTGCTCTAACAGTATTTTTCTTGTCTAATTTTAATATATTTCTATATTCTTCAGCATTCTCTTTAAATAGATACTCATATACTAAATTAGTAAAATATCCATATTTATAATTTCCAACATCAACATAATCTCTTAAAGCATCTGTAAATTTTTTCCTATTTTGAATTTCACCTATTGCAGTTGGTATAAAATCTGGATCCTTTTGATTTATATATTTTGTACTACCACCTGTTTTTTCAGCTAATACATCAATAACTATATCCAATATTCTATTTCTTACATATTTAGATACGTCATTATTCTGTAATAACATTGCTATATTAAGAACTGTTCTAAATCTAAAAATACCAAGTTGATTAATTTTGTTACCGGCATTTTGACCGGTAACAAATTTTTTTAAATTCATCAAGTTTTTTCCCTTTTAATATTTCATAACCATTTTCAACTAACTCCTCATAATTAAATTCAATAGTTTTTTCAATAGTTCTTACATCAACTTCAAAAATATTTACGATATCTTCTTTCAAAAAACAAATTTCATTATTAAATACATATCCTTTGAAGTCTAAATCTTTTTCTAATACTTCAAGAGCATATTTGTTATTTAATACATTTTTTCTATCTAATCTTGAATTTTCTAAATCTCTCATATAAATTCAGTCCTTTTCTACAATCTATCCATTATTTCCAAATATTCTCCAGTAGTCAAAACAGTTTTTGGCAACAATAATGGTATAGAATAATTTTCTCCTTTTTTAATATAAGTCGAATATATTATTTTACAATTTTTATTTTTATCAATATCCATTGCCAATCCCAATACATTATATTTTTCAGATAATTTATTTGCATATAAATTTACTCTATCTGTAGCTTTTAATGGCATATCTGCATTTTCAAAATAATCAATTTCAACTATCATTATATTTTCTTTTTTATTTCTAACCTTTAATAAAATCTGTGGTTTTGGATTTTTTGATTTTTCAAAATTATTTATCAACTTTGAAATTTCTTCAAAAGATATATTTTGATTTAATTCTACTTCACCATAAGTTGTTTTACCAACTCCACAGCAAAGTTCATTTACAGCCCAACCCACAGCTTCATCAGTATCAATTATTTCTGTAGTTGGATTTTTTTCATACTTATTTTTTATATTTGTTAAATTAAAAGTAGCTTTATCTTTTTCTCCAATATAAACATCTGGTGTTAATCCTAATAAAAAGTCTGTTGATACTTCAAAAATTTCTGATAATTTTTTTAATGCTTCAATATTAGGTTCTCTTAAATTAAGCTCATATTTTGAAACAGCAGCAGATTCTAAACCTAATTTTGTTGCTACATCTTTTTGAGTTAATCCTTTTGCTTCTCTTAAATATTTAATTCTTTCCCCAATTCTCATTAATTTTCTCCTTCTTCTATCGTATGTTTAAATTTTATCATATCCATTTTGGAAATTCAATCAAATATTGATATTTAGGATAAATTCACATTTATAAAGTTAGATAAAGGCAAAAAAATTGTAAAAAATTTTGAAAAAGGTATTGACTTATTATCCATTTTGGATTATCATACAACTATCTAAAACGGATAACTAAAATTTGAAAGGAGGTTTATAATAAAATAAAAGAGTTTATTTTTTTACTTAGTTGTTATCCAAAATAGATACAATGAATTTCAAAGGAGGACAAAAATTATGAATGATAGTTTTAGTGAAGAACTTAAGAAAGAATTAGTAAAACAAGCTGTGAAGAGCTTAGAAGATCCATTTAAAATGCTAACAGTAAAAGATGTTGCAAAAGACTTATATATGGGAGAAAACAAAACAAACGAAATATTTAATCGTGCAGACTTTCCTTCTGTAAATATCGGCAAAACAAGAAAAATACAAAAAATTGCTTATATTTTATGGAAGATGGAAAAAAGGATTGATGCTATATAAAAAGAAAAAGCATTTATACAAAAGCACACTTTGGCGAGCTAACTTTTGCACAAATGCCACATAAAGACTTAAGCAATCTTTATAAAAGTAGTATATCATTTTTCCTTAATTTTAGCAATAGAAAAAGAGTAGAAATACTAGAAAGTGAGTAAATTATGGAAATAACAAAAAGATATTATTGGATAAAACTAAAAACAGATTTCTTTAATCTAGCAGAAATTGATTTTTTATTATCACAACAAGATGACTGTAAATATATAGTTTTATATCAAATGCTATGCCTACAGACTGCAAATAACAATGGAGAATTAGCTTCACGACTTGGAGAAATGATAATTCCTTATGATGCAGACAAAATAGTAAGAGATACAAAATATTTTAGTAGAGATACTGTAATTGTTGCAATGGAATTATTTAAAAAGCTAAATTTAATTTATACAGATGAAGGAAATTGCTTAAAAATAGCAGGATTTGAGAACATGGTAGGTAGCGAAACAGGTTGGGCAAAGCAAAAAAGAGAGCAAAGAGAAAAGCAAAAATTATTAAGTGGACAATGTCCATCCAATAGTCCAATAGAGATAGATATAGATAAAGAGTCAGATACAGAGATAGATAAAGATATAGGTGATAATAGATTGAAGGACAGTCATTTAATCCAAAAGATAATTTAACACCAAACCAAGTCCATAATGCAGGTTTAAAACCTGCAAAAACATTTAATGGATTTCAAGTATTAGTTGCAACACATATTGATAAAGAACATTTACATAACCATCTAGTTGTAAATTCTGTTTCATTTGAAAACGGATATAAAATTCAAATGAGTAAAAAAGATTTACAATATATATAAGATTATTCAGATGAAATATGTTTAGAAATGGGAGCTTCAGTTATCCATAAAAAAGATAAAACAAATTATATAAAAAGAAATGAATATAGAGTTGCAGAACGAGGAGAAAGTTGGAAATTCAAACTAATAAATGCAATAGATTTATCAATAGCAGAAAGTACGTGTAAAGAAGATTTTATAAAATCAATGAACAAGTTAGGATATCAAGTTAATTGGACAGATACGAGAAAATATATTACATATACCACTCCAGAAGAATATAAATGTAGAGATAATAAATTATTTGAAAAAAAATATTTGAAAGGAAACATGGAAGGTGAATTTAGAAAAATTGAAAGAGAACAACAAAAAAGCAATAGACCTGAACGAAAAATTAGAAGATATAGAACATTATCAAAACAAGCTATGAAAGAATATTCAATGAAACATGCTAATTCTAGTGGGTTTGATTGGTTTGATGAAGAGGAAGATGAAATGTGATTTAAACTTGATGGATAAATAATGATTAAAATGATGAAGTAGATTACTTGAAAAAGTAGTCTATTTTTTTGTTAGAAAAAGTCCTCTAAAGTATTGTTAATACAGGGTTGATATGATATGATAAAAATATTAAAATAGGTCGAGTTTGCTAAAATGAAAAATAACCAAAAGATAAAAAAATGTTAGCAAGATATCGTCTGTTCAAGAAGCTTTAATTTTAATTCTTCATGAACAAAAACATATATTAGATTATTATGTTGATGAAGGAAGAGGTTTTTTTGATGATTTAGATGACCATATAGGATTGCAAGATAAAGATGAAAAAGGAATCGGACAGAACGAGTCTTGTACAGAAAGATTTGCCACTGATGTTGCTGAAGAAATCTTAGGAGAAAGGATAAAATCAAAAAAATTTCAAGCTATTGGATTAAATTTTGAAAGCAATATGCCAAATTATCACATCGAGCATTATTTAAATAGGCTCTTATGTAAAGCTATGCAGATTTCTATGGGCGAGTTGCTAAAAGCACAAAATGGAAGAAGTTTAGAGGAGTTTGGAAAAATAGCAAATAGTTTTAATGATGTTGCTAATTATAATAAATTAGGAGAGAAATAATATGGTTGATGTTGAATTTGCTAATGCATATAGTGAAGTGATTGGAATATTAAAGTTTTTATCACAAGAAGATTATGAAAAAATTCCGAAAGAGAAAATAAATCTTTTTGAAACAAATGCTAATAAAGATTATGTTTTTGAGTATAATCCTGATAAAACTCTTCAGGAGCAAGATGTATCAAAAATCGCTAGAACAATTATAGCGATTCTATTTAGAGATTATTGGGCAACTGATGAGCAAAGAAATAAAATAAAAGCATTTCAAAATAATAAAAGACATCAAATTGAAGAAGAGAATAGACAAAAATATAATACTGATATATTCAAAAATAGAAACAATATTACTACTGAAGTTATAAATGAGCAAGTTGAAAATATGCAATTAGTTGAATATAAAGAAAACATTTTTAAAAGGATATTAGTTTTTTTTAAGAAAATGTTTGGAAAAGAGTAGGTGCAATATTATGGATAAAAAAAATGAAATACTAGCAATATTAAGAGATGAACAAAAGAGTAAGGAATTTTTGGAATCATTAACAGGTGATGATGTTAGAAAATATTTAATATATATTAATAGTAAAGCAAGAAACATTCCTTATGAAGAAAATCAAATATATACTGGAAATGTGTATACGGGTGGAGGATTAATTACTCCTAATAATGATATACAAAATAGATTCTTTGATAAAATTGCAGATTCATTAAAAAATATGAAAGATAATAGAAACCGTGGAGTTGCATTGCATTATTTAATAAATGAATTACATCTTTTTGAAGATGGCAATGGAAGAAGTGGAAGATGTATTTTTGAATTATTTACAAATCCTGAATTTAGTTTTGAAAATGATGACAATTTTTCTCATAATAATGGAGAACATAATCATATAAGTACAGTAGATTTCGAAAAACAAAATGGCATTAAATCATATTTAACTGCATTAACTTTTCCATCATTTCTAGTTTATAAAAAATTAATGAACGATCAATTAATACCAAACGATTTACCGAGTGACCTTGCAATCGTTAATACCTATACAGCAAATCCTTTTTCAGAAGAAAATACAGACCTTATATATATTGACGAAAATATTAGACAATCCCTTTCAGATGAGGAAATAAAACAGATTAATCAAGCATTATGTGATAATAATGAATTAGAATCCTATTCTGTTAGTGGTCTTACAATGATGGTTATGCAACATTTTATAGGTGAAAAAACTGAAATATATGGTGGAGAGTTTAGTGGTGTTCAATATCTGATTGATAAAGATGAACGCCCAGATGATGCAAAAAAAATATTAAAAAAATGGTCAAAAGAAGATTATATAAGAGCAGTAAGAATTTCTGATATAATTAAAGAAAGTATGTTGGAGGCTATGCTAGACATTTTTGAACATCCAGAAAATTTTAAAATGGAGGATGGAACTACTTTTGCAGAAATATTAAGTAAAGATAAGGGAGAACAGTTCGATTATCCTATTCAGTGTGCAATGGAATTATCTAAAACGGCGTATACTAATTTTGAAAATACTAGACTTGAAAGTAGCATTTCTAATTTGAAAGAAAACTTTAGAGAAACAAGTAGTATAGTAGGAACAAAAAAATTGGGAATGCAAGTTGTTGATGAACTATTAGATGTTGAATTTACAGATAATGTACAGCAACAAATGAGTGCACAAGAGAGAAAAATAAGTGAAAATGAAAATCAAAAATAATGAAAAATACTGCTAGGATAACGCCTAGCTTATTTTATGCTCTTTTTCGGCTGTAATGCTTATAATTGCGTTGTTTGGTGGGGTTGTGTAAAATGTATAATAAAAGTTTAAGGAGCTTGTATAAAGCTCCTTTTTATGGTCGAGGTGACAGGGATCGAACCTGCGACCTCATGGTCCCAAACCACGCGCGCTACCAACTGCGCTACACCTCGAAATAAATTGTAAATGCTTATATAATATAACATAAATTAAAAATTTTTGCAATATTTTTTAATAAATTTTTAAAATTTATTGAAAAATTTTTTGATTTGCAGTATAATGATTAAGTATAAAATGATTATTATTTATTACAAAGTATAATTCTAAATATGTACTAATATTATATATGCGGCTATAGTTTAACTGGATAGAATGCAAGCCTACGAAGTTTGAGATTTGGGGGTTCGAGTCCCTCTAGCCGCACCAATTACAAATGTGTTAAAACTAATATAACAGGTAGTATGAAAATCAATTAGAAAAGATTGATTTTTTTTATTCCTTAAAAATCATCATATGATTACATAGTTTTAGTCCAAATTATATATATAGTTAATCAGTCTTTTAGATTCTTCTCGTAATTTAGCTTTGTCGTTTAAGACATCTGAGTTTACTAAAAACTCTTCTCCAAAAGTTACTGTTACTTTTGAAAAATATCGAGGTCTTACAGTAATATGGACAGGTATGATTGGAATATTTGCTGTTGCAGCAATAAAGATAGCGCCACTTTTGCAATTTCTTTTGTTTTCTAAATAATTTTCTTTGTAAATGCCACCTTCTGGAAATATTAAAATTCTAACATTTTCTTTTTCATTGAGCAAATTAATTATATTTTTAATTCCAACTCTATCTATGGAATCTCTTTTTATTGGTATCGCTCCATTATATGCTAAAAAGTTACCAAATAATTTGTGCTTAAAAAGCTCTGATTTTGCAACACTGTACATATTGTCAACTTTAGGAAATAAAAAAGCTGGATCAAATACTCTGGAATGATTTGAACAAATCATACATTTTGGGTAGTTATCTAATATTTCTAAATTTTCATAATCTGTTCTAAATAAAACTTTATTTAGAACAAATTTAAAAAAAAATGTTAATATTTTAAACATTTTTTTTATCCTCCACAATCTTATCAAAGTAGTGTTGCTTTGCATACTCCATAATTGCTTTATATCCATAATTCTCATAGCATTTAATTTCCTCTTTGCTACCAACAAATCGATTTGTTTGCTCGTCTAATTCAATCCATAAATCTGCAGCTTGTTTTTCTTCTGATAAGAAAGCTCTTCTCATAGACTGAAATGTCTGTGTAAAACCTGTACCTAAATTAACTCTTTTTCGTTCTTTAGGATAAAATTTATTTGTAACACCAATCACATAGTTAGAAAATTCTTTTAAAGGTCTAACAAGTGTATTGGTTAAAATACCACCATCTAACATAAAATGGTTTTTTCCATCAATTATCACTTTGTTTGGCGTAAACATAAGAGGAACAGCACAACTACTACGTATAGCTTCTGATATAGTTCTATCAGTATAATATTTGTAATTTCCCTTTAAAGGTTTAGAAGAATAGTAAATAGCTTCTCTTGCAGATATATCCAAAGCTGGAATAACAAAAGGTATATTAATATCTTTTAATAATCTTATATTATTTTGTTTCTCTATTTTTTGGACATAATCTGTAATTAATTTAGGGTTTTTTGAACCGCCATTTATAAAAAAACTTGGAATAGAACATAATATTTCTAAAAAGTTATATTTTTGAAATTTAAATATATCAGTTTGATAAAATTCTAAAATTTGTTTAGGAGAATATCCACATAAATAAAGTAATGATACAAGAGCACCTAAACTTGCGCCAGAAAGTGCTTCGACTTTTATATTTAATTCATCTAATGCTCTTAATATGCCAATATTTACTGCGGATTTTATTCCTCCACCTGTACACGCAAGACCAACTTTTTTCATATCTATTATTAATTCCTTCTAAAATTTATATTTTAGATTTTAGCATATTTAATATATTATTACAATAATACTTATAATATTTATCTAAAAAATAATAAAAAATGCTTTAATTTAAAAAAAGTTATGATTTTTTTTGAAAAAGCAGATACATAATAGAAAAAAGGTATCTGTTTAAAGATTCAAATTATTATCATTATGATGTTCATATTCGTTTGGCCTTACTGGAAATACTAGGATAAGTTAATTTGAAATTTATTTGTTAAATGTAAGTCTAATACTAGAAAAATTTTTGGCAGTAAGTATTGCCTTCTATTGCATACTTATTTTATAATAAAAAGTGAGAAATGCCAAAGTTACAAAAAATACTGAAACTAAAAGTTTAAATAATATTTACTTGTAAAAAAAACAATGATATTATATATACGATTAATTAAAAATTATAGTAGGAGAAATAAAGCAAAAGATGAAAGATAAAGTAATAACAGTAATATTAAGTATAATAGTATTTGTTACTCCAATACTAATTGCACCAAGTATTTGGAACACTTATAATATATTAAAAATATATTCTTTAATAATATGTGGATTTATATTATTTATAATGATGTTAACAAAAATGAAAGAATGGAAGTTTGATAAGAAAGATATACTTATTTATATTTTTGGATTGTTAGCAATTTTTAGCACAATACTTTCTACGAATGCAATGAACTCTATTATAGGATCATATAATAGATATGAAGGTTTATTAACCATTCTTATATATATATTAATTTACTATAATGTTAAATATTATTTTAAAAATTTCAATGAATTTGTTTATATTGGAGCAATAATATATATATGCATATGCATATTTGCAATGATACAGTTCTTTATTAGTGATTCTATAGTACTTTCACCAATTTTAGGAAGAGGAGCTAATGGAACATTTGGAAATACTAACTTTATGGGAAATTTTGTTAGTATTGTTTTACCAGCATTTATATTGGGATATATTTTTAGAAACAGAAAAATATATTTAATAGGTAGTATAGTTGGTTTTTGCTCTATGATGATGTGTATAGCTAGAAGCTCATGGGTTGCATTTATTGTATATATGTTAGCAATATTAGTATATCTCATAGTAAATAAAAAGAAAAAGTATTTTAAAAGATTTTCCATTATAATAATTATGTTTATAATAAGTTTTGTTAGTATAATATCATTAGACAAACAAAATATTATTAGTAGTAAATTTGGTAAAGCAAAATCTGAAATGTCAGGAATTGCACAAAATGGATTAAACGATAATATGGGTTCAGGTAGAATTAAAATTTGGAAAATTACTTGTAGTTTAATTTGTAAGGTACCAATATTTGGTTGTGGAGTTGATTCATTACAATATGGACTGGATGAATTATGTCATGAAGAAAACAGAGATTATATTATTGAAAATTCAGTTTATATTGACAAAGCACATAATGAGTATTTACAAATTGCAGCTACAATGGGAATACCAGCATTAATTATTTATTTGATATTTATTGGAATGATTTGTATACCAAGTATACAAAAAATAAAAAAGCATAAAGTAATAGCAGTTTATACAATTGTAATTATTAGTTATTTGGTACAAGCATTTTTCAATATTAGTACAATTGGTATTGCACCAATATTTTGGTTCATATTGGGAATGGAATCTAGAAATATCAATTATGTTACGAAATCTAAAAGTATTCAAAATTAGAAAATGTTATTTACTAGCATATAAAAATTAATGAACTTATTGATATTAAAAAAGGAGAAATAATTGAAACAATAGAGATTATCATTAAAATGGTTATGGTATAAAAAAGCCAAAGTAAACAACTTAAGTTACTTTGGCTTTTAACCTAAAATATTTATTATTTAATATCTTTTGTAAAATCAGTATTTTCAATTTTATATTCTGATAAATCAGGCAATGCAACATCATCGTCTTTTACAGTATTAAATTGATATATATATTGACAAATAGTTTCGGATTTTTCCAATGGTATTTTTGTATCTTTATAATATCGTGTATTAGAGCTATATCCAAAAGACATAATAGGTAAACCAGTATCAATATCTACCCATAAAGTTGAATCACCTAATTTCAATACATAATACTTTCTACCAATTTCTCTATGATCAGTAGAAATTTTAACATGGAAAGGTGTTCCTAATCTAAAAAACATATAGTATTTTTGAGTCGATAAAAAAATTGGATTTGGAATAGATGCAAAGTCAGATTTTTTATAGGTAAAAGGGTATAATACTTTAGTAGCTTTTTTCTCGTTATCATTAATAAGATACTGTTCTTTTTTATCTGTTTCTCCGTATTCAGTGTCAAAAGTTTGGGTAATTCCATTTTCTTGAGTTTCTATGTATGAAATATTTTTAAATTTTCCATCTTTATACCAAGTTTTATCATATAATACACCGTCTTCTCCAAAAGCTAATGAACTGATTTTTTCAACGTAAAAATTTTCAGATTCAAATGCCTTTGATGCTTTTTCAGATATACTATTAATTACAAAAAATTTGCTAAAATAATATCCTAAAAAAATTAGTATAATAATTATAATAGCTCCAATAATTGACTTTATTCGTGACTTTAATCTGATTTTTTTTAAATAATCAATTTCTCGCTCTTGTTTAGTTATATTTTTTTCATCATTTTCTATATTTTTAAGTTTCTCCTTACAAATAGAACAATCTTTTAAATGATTTTCAACAAACTCTTTTGAAGCGTTATTTAGAAGTCCATCAGTGTAATTTAATAGTAAATCTTGTACTATTTCACATTCATTTTCTTTTTTCATTTTGTATTTCCTCCTTTATTTTTTGTTTACCACGATAATAAGTAACTCTGGCCCAGTTTGGTGTTTTACCAAGAACTTCTGCAATTTCAATAAAGCTTAAATTTCCCATTAATCTTAAATACATTACATCTTTTGTTTTTTCATCTAATGTTTGAATATATTTAAAAATTTGTAATTTTTCATCTTTTTCTATAATAAGTTCTTCCATGTTGTCAATATCTTTTAAAGAATCTAAGTCTTCGAATTGTATTTTATTTAATTTTTTAGATTCTTTGTACCATAAGAATTTTGCAATTTGACATAGCCAAACTGAAATTTTACAGTTGCCTTTAAAACTATTTATCCTTTGTACAGCTACAGCAAAAGTTTCTTGTGTAATTTCTTCTGCTAAATCTTCATTATTTGTTAAGCAGAATACATATTTATATACCGTTTTTGAATATTGCTTATATATTTCCTCTATATCCTGCATAACTTTTCCTCCTTTCACTATATATGTGTCTTATTTTCCTTTTTTATTACAAATTTTGATAAAAATTTTAAAAAGTATAGATTTGTGCTCTTAAATCTATACTTTCATATATGTTTACAAGATTTTAATAAAAAGAACTAGATAACTTTATGAGGAAGAAATCTAGTTCAATAAACAAAAAATAAATATATAAATATATGATATGTTACTCGAATTGTAGCAAAAAAAACTATATAAGTCAATAAAAACAACAAAAAATATCACTCTATATAATAAGTTTCTAAATTTTTTATAGCAGGATTAATAATATTTATTCCCTTAAAATTGTAACGAGAACCATGGCAAGGACAATCCCATGTTTTATCAGTATCATTCCAAGACAATAAGCATCCTAAGTGAGTACATATTGGTTTGACAGCATAAATTGTGCCATCTGTGTCTTTATAAATTCCAACTTTTTGATTATTAACTTCAATAATACCACCTGAATTGTTACATATTGAATCTAAATTTAAATCAGATTTTTTTAGTTTATTGATAAAAATAGAAGTAACAGAGTCTTGAAGCATATTTTTCATTTCATTACTGTTTTTTAAAGGTTTAAGACGTGTTGATGTAAATAAATAAGAATATTTATTTTCCTTTTTACAAATACTATCAACAATTATATTAGCTGCAACATTAGAAGATGTCATTCCCCATTTTTTAAAACCAGTACCAACATATAAATTTGGCAAAAGATTAGAATAAGGACCAACATAAGGCAGTTTATCCAAAGACACACAATCATTTGCACTCCAACGATATAAAACTTCTGAATCAGGATAGTATTTTTTAACTTCATTTTCTAACATTAAATAATAATTTGTATTAGGAACTGATTGACCAGTTTTGTGTTCCTCACCACCAAATAGTAGTAATTTTTTACCATTAATATTAGCTGTTCTAAATGAAAAAATAGGATCAGAAGCAGTTATATACATACCATTAAATAATGTTTTTTTGGTATCCACAGCAATTACATATGAATTAGATTGGTACATTTTTGTAAAATAAAATCCAGGTATATTTAAAAAAGGATAATGAGACGCCATAATTACAAAAGGCGATTCTACATGACAGTTTAATCCTTCTTTTGAATTTGATATATAAGTAATATAATTAGAATTTTCTTTTTTAATATCATAAACTAAAGAATTTTCATAAATCTGACCTCCATGTGCAGTAATAAATTTACATAATCCATAAATATATTTCAAAGGGTGAAACTGAGCTTGATTTTTAAAGCAAATTGCACCTAATACATCAAAAGGTAAACCAGTTTTTGTGACAAACTCACAATTAAATCCAAGGGAAGAAACGGTCTCAACTTCTTTTTTTACACAAGATAATTGCAAATCATTTGTTGCATAAACATAATTATTTTGTAATTCAAAATCACAAGAAATAGAATTTTCATTAATTATATTAGAAATATTTTCAATTGCTTTTTCATTAACTTCAAGGTAATCTTTAGCAAATTTAGAAGAATAAGAATTAACTAAATAATCATAAAAAAGTCCATGTTGACTTGTAATTTTTGCTGTTGTGTGTCCAGTAGTTTTATATCCAACTTTATCTCTTTCTAATACAATAACTTTGTATCCTAATTTAGTTAAATAATAAGCACAAGTAAGTCCCAAAATACCAGCACCAATTATACAAACATCAGTAGAAGTATTTTGGTTTATATTTGTAAAATGAGGATAATTTTTATTGATATCTAACCATAAAGAATTCATAACTTAACTCCTTAAAATAAGTATTTATAAAAATAGTATACCCATAATGTTACAAAATAATGCTAAGTTTGTAACCATTATTCTGTAACCCCATAACAAAAAAATAAATGATATATATAGTAAAAAAATAAAAATCGTGATATACTATCCAAGAAGTAAATAAAAAGGAGGAAAAGAATAATGGGAGAAGAACTAAAAGAAAAACTTTTTAACAAAAAGGTAAATGGATGGGAAAGTGTTACAGAACAAGAAAAAGAAGAAATATTTGAACTATCTAAAAATTATATAAATTTCTTAAATAAAGCAAAAATAGAAAGAGAATTTGTAAAAGAATCAATAAAATTAGCTGAAAAAAATGGATATACAGATATTGCAAATAAACAAAATTTAAAAGCAGGAGATAAAGTATATTTTAATAATAGGGGAAAAAGTTTATATTTAGCAATTATTGGAGATGAAAGCATAGAAAACGGACTACACATTATAGGTTCACATATTGATTCACCTAGATTGGATTTAAAACCAAATCCTTTATATGAAGATTCAGAATTAGCATATTTAAAGACACATTATTATGGTGGAATTAAAAAGTATCAATGGACTACAATACCTCTTAGTATACATGGAACTATTGTTAAATCAAATGGAGAAAAAATCGATATATGTATAGGAGAAAATGATGAAGATCCTATTTTTACTATAACAGATTTATTACCACATTTAGCACAAGAACAAATGGAAAAGAAATTAAAAAATGGAATAGAAGGAGAAAATTTAAATTTATTAATAGGAAGTATACCATATAAAGATAACAAAATTTCTGAAAAAGTAAAATTAAATATTTTAAATATTTTAAATCAAAAATATGGAATAACAGAAGTTGATTTTACAAGTTCAGAGTTAGAGTTAGTTCCAGCTTTTAAAGCAAGATCATTAGGATTCGATGAAAGTATGGTAGCTGCATATGGTCAAGATGATAAAGTATGTGCTTATACTTCACTTGTTACAATGATGGAATTACAAAAAGTAAAAAATACAGCAGTATGTATTTTATCTGATAAAGAAGAAATAGGAAGTATGGGAAATACAGGAATGGAATCACATATGTTTGATTTCTTTATCTCAGAAATAATAAATAAAATGGGAATAAATAGACCAAATGTTTTAGATAAAGTTTTTTGTTTCTCAAAAATGTTATCTTCTGATGTAGATGCAGCATTTGATCCTATTTATGCAGGTGTTTCAGACAAATTAAATGCAGGAATGTTTAATAGAGGAATAAATTTAAATAAATATACTGGAGCTAGAGGAAAATCTGGAGCATCAGATGCTAATGCAGAATATGTAGCATGGATAAGAAATATATTAGAAAAAAATAATATTAAGTATCAAATTTCAGAATTAGGAAAAGTAGATGTGGGAGGAGGAGGAACTATAGCATTTATATTAGCTAATAAAGGTGCAGATGTAATTGACTGTGGAGTTCCTGTACTTTCTATGCATGCACCATATGAGGTAACAAGTAAATATGATATTTATTCAGCATATAAAACTTATAAAGCATTTTGGATGGAATAAAATATAAACCGACTAAAGTTAGTCGGTTTTATTTAAATTTTTTAGTAAATCAACAATAGATGTTAAAAACATTAATTTTTCTTCAGATAATTCGTTCATTTTTTCGGATATTTCAATTTGAGTTTTTATTTTTTTGTTTGTAATAAAATCTTTATAAATAGTATTAGGTGAAATTCCTAATATGTTCATGTATTTAATTAAAGTTTGTGTCTTTATTCCACTGTTTCCATTTTCTATTCTAGAAATATATTTTAAAGAAATACCTAGCTTTTCAGATAATTTATCTTGAGTTAATTTATTTTTTATACGAAAATCTCTTAATACTTTACCAAATACTTTATCAACATCAGCTTTAGAAACAGAACTCATTTCGTACCTCCACTGTATAACATGATTGTATTAAGTATATCAAGCATTTTAGCGAACTAAAACACAGTGATACTATAACTAAAATCGACAAATAAAATAAAGGTTTTTATAGAAAAATATTGAAAAAATAGACAAAAAATGATAATATTTGACAAAATAAATATCTCACTATTAGTTATATACAAATGAATAAAATTTTATACAAAAATTAGAAAAGGATATAATAAAAATGATAAAAAATGATAAATATATTAATTTTTTAAAATCTATTATAGCTTGTGTAAGTTATGGAGATTATTACTCGATTAAAGAATTATCTAAATTAGAGTTAGAACATTTACAAAAGAGGGAAAAAGAAAATAATGATAAGATAAAAAGTATGAGAAAATTTTTTAATCAATATAAAAATATACCTATAATAGAATGGGAACCTAAAGAATTATTAAGTTTGATGAATATATATTCATATTATATTGGAAAGACTATAAATTATGAAATAATGTCATTTGAAGAATTTATAGATAAAGCGATAAATTATATGTAAATTATGCCAGTTACTAGGAAGACTGTTATAAAAAAATTGTATAACATAGTATTCCATTTTCTTATGCAAAGATTTAAATCAAGTACAATAAATCATTGAAAAACGATAAAAAAATATTGACAAAAAATAATAAATACCATATAATATATTTCGTAGGAGGTATAATATGGAAAATATTATTTTAGGAAGTATTTTACTTAGTATTTTACAATCAATATTATTTTGGCAAAAAAGGCCAGGTATATCAGTAATATTATTTGTATGTAGTGGAATATATTATTTTTATTATATATTAAAGAAAAACCAAAAGATAGAAAATCCTAAAGCACTAGTATTAATTGTTCCAATTATATTGTTAAGTGCTACATATTTTATTTTTCAAAATCTATTTTTTCAAATTATTAATTCAATATTTATAATTACACTTTTTATAATTATGACTATGTATCTAACTAAAGCAAATATAGAAACACCACAAATTTTAAAAAACTTTTTTAGAATATTATTTGGAGCAATAGAAAACATTGATGAAGTAATACAAAATATAACAAAGCTCAAATCAAATACAGAGAATGGAAAAACTGGAAATATAAAAAAGATAGGCAAATCAATTATAATTTCATTACCTATTATTATAGTAGTATTAATACTGTTATCATCAGCAGACTCCATATTTGGAAATTTATTTATAGGAATTAACAATTGGGTTGAAAATATGTTATCTGCAAAAGAAATTACTTTATTTATTTCTAGAGTATTAGTAGCTGTAGTTGTATTTTTATATATTTCTGGGTATATTGTTAATCTTATTAAAGATAACACATTTTATAACCAAATAGATGAAACAAAAAGTGTTAAAAAAATAGAAATTGAAAATCTTACTATTAATATGATAGTTACAATTTTAAATATTATATATGCAGTATTTTGCTTTATTCAAATTACAAACTTATTTATGCGAATTGGAAATCAAGTAAATTTTAACTATGCAGAATATGCTAGACAAGGATTTTTCCAACTAATGTTTGTATCATTTATTAATTTTGGAATTATTATAATTACAAGTGTTAATAAAAAAACAAAAAGCCAAAAATACGAACAATATCAAAAAGTAATGAATATATTTTTAATTATTTTTACAGTGATAATTATAATATCTGCATTTTTTAGAATGAATTTATATGAACAAAAATATGGATATACATATTTGAGATTATTTGTATATTATATTTTAACTACAGAAATTATTTATATGATACCACTAACAGTATATATATTAAGAAAAAAGATTGATTTAATAAAGTCAGGAATATTAATTGTTACAATAATGTATTTAATAATAAATTTTTCAAATATAGATTACACTATAGCAAAGAAGAATATAGATAGATATTTTGAAAATCAAGAAGAAAATGAGATAGATTTTTATTATTTATCAGAATATACAGGAACGGATGCGATTCCGCAAATAAAAAGATTATTAAATTCTAATGATAAAACATTAGTAGAAAGAACTAGAAATTATTTATATGAGAAGAAAAAATCAATAGAAAATGAACAAAAATCATGGCAGGAATTTAACTTATCAGAATGGAAAGCAATAAATGAATTATTACAAGTAGATTTTAATATAGAAAAAGTTCAATAGGGAGGAATAAGGTTGAAAAATAATTACAATTTTGGCGTTGTCAAACTTCATTTGAAATTTAATCAACGTACAAAAAGTACGCCTCATAAATTTCAAACTCGTTTTCCTAGCCAAAATTTAATTCTTTTTCAACCAGATTTGTGCCTTAGAAAGGAATGGTAGTAAAAGTGAAAGTATTAGGTCGAGATAGTTTATCTTCAATAATCAGTATTTTTTTAACAATATTATTGATAATCTGTATAGGAATATTGATAGGAGGTGCAATTTTTATTGCAAATAACTGGACTGGGTTAACAGAATCAAATTTAAATATTATACTATGTGGAGTTTATATTTCAGGTATATTATCTTTAATAATGATAATTGAATTTTTAGGAATTTTTAAAATGTTAAAAAATGAAAAAGTTTTTGAAATGGATAATGCAAAAAGATTAAAAGTTAGTTATATAATTTCTTTGATAATTGGTGTATTATATAGTATAATCTCAATAATGTTATTTAATGTAAGATTTGGAAATATGGAAATACTTTCATATGTTTTAGGATTTTTCTCAATTATAATATCTATGGTATTTCTAGTTTTTGGAATTGGTTTAGTAGTTTTAACAGAGATTTACAAAAAAGCAATTATATATAAAGAAGAAAATGAATTAACTATATAGGAGGAGAAAGAATGGCTATAATAGTAAATTTAGATGTTATGTTAGCAAAAAGAAAAATGTCTTCTTTAGAATTATCAGAGAAAATTGGAATCACACAGGCCAATCTTTCAGTATTAAAAACTAATAAGGGCAAGGCAATTAGATTTTCAACATTAAATGCAATTTGTGAAGCCTTAGATTGTACCCCAGGAGATATTTTAGAATATAAAAAAATGTAAACATGAAAGATACTATAAGGAACGACTGTAATGTGAAAGAAATAATAAAAACAAATGAGGAGGAAAAAAATGATTAGAATTTTTAAAGAAGAAGACACAACAAAGGTTATGACTATATGGACAAAAGGAAATTTTAAATCACATGATTTTATAGATAAAGATTACTGGTTGATGAACTTTAATAAAGTTAAAAACGAGTATTTAAAACAGGCCAAAACTTATGTATATACGGAATTAGATGATATAAAAGGTTTTATAAGCATTATAGATAATAGATATATAGGAGCACTGTTTATAAGTGAAGAATATAAAAGGCAGGGAATAGGGAGAAAACTTATAAACCATTGCAAAGAAATATATAATGAATTAACATTGGAAGTATATGTTCAAAATATAGATGCAATTTTATTCTATACAGCAATGGGATTTAAAAACATAAAAGTACAAATAGATGAAAATACAAAAGAAAAACAATATGTAATGGAATGGAAAAATGATATTTGATAATTCAAATATCATTTTATAATTACAAATATTTCTTTAAAGTTTCTACACTATCTTCTTGCATAACAACGAAATCATTTAAAATATTTCGAACACTTTCGTCTGCTTGAGGATTTTGATTTAGTAAACGTCTACCTTCAATAATTCCCATATTAGTACCTTGCATTAATAATTCAGATAGTTTAGAAGTTGTATCATCTGTCATTGTTTTCATTTGTATTCCATACCATGTCATCATTTTATTCATTGCATTTGTTTCATGAGGTTCTTTGGCACTATAATTAGAATATAGCTCATTTACTCTTTCAGAAATTTTTTCATATTTTGCATATTCAGTATCTAAAACGTTTTTAAATTCATCATCAGAAACTTTTTCAGATACATAAGAAATAGCGTCCATTCCCATAGTTGCTCCTTTATTTACCTCATCTAAGATATTCATATTTTGATTTTCCATATATACTCCTATTCCTGGTAATGTATTACCATAAATGTGATATTTTACTATATTAGTATGTACAAAAAACTAAAAAATATAAGCTGTAATATATTTTAATTTATATAATAGAATAAAAAGGGGTGAATTTATATATGAATAAAACAAAAATTTATATAAAATCAATACTATTACCACTTATTGTTGGAGGTATTGTAGGAATAATTATATCTAAATTTATGGATTATGAAACTTTACAAAAACCACTTTTAGCTCCACCAGGCATTGTATTTCCTATAATGTGGACTATCTTATACATATTAATGGGAATATCATATGGAAGATTAAAAAGTAAAAATTTAAATGATGAAAAAATTAATAATATCTATTATTTACAATTAGGAATTAATGCATTGTGGTCTATTATATTTTTTGTTTTTAAACTAAGATTATTTGCATTTTTATGGATATTATTACTTATTGCAGCAGTTATTATTATGATAAGAAGATTTTATGCTAAAGATAAATTAGCAGGGCTGATTCAAATACCATATTTATTATGGCTAGTATTTGCAGCTTATTTAAATTTATCAATATATTTATTGAATAGATAGAAAATTTGTTGGTACAATAAAAAAATTAGACAACATAAAAAATACATCTCTGCTTGGTCATTAGAGATGTATTTTAACTTTTAAATACAATTATATCTACTTAAAAATATTATATTAACTTAATTTTATGAGATGCAATATTAAAAATTATCATTAATCTACATCCATGTTTATTTTTTCCTTTTTAATATTGAAATTACTAAAAAAGAAACTATCAATACAATTACCACTATAGCAGGTAAATTATTTATACCAGTTTTTGGTGTGTCATCTAATTTACTTGGATCATTAGATTTATCTATTAATTCTAGTGAATTAATAGCATCATTAATAGCGTCTGCCATAGCATCCACTTCGCTTTGCTCTAATACATTTTTACCTCTAATTACTGCGTTAATTGCTCTTTCAACAGCACTAAAGTCTTTATAATCAGCTTTATTTAATTGGTTAGCTCTAGCAATTGCTTCTTCAACTTTGCTATAATCTGCCTCAGCGAATATTATTTCATTTCCATCACCTTCCCCGACTTTAAATGCTTCTTTTTTTATATTATTAGTATTTAAGCTGTTTACGTGATATACTTTGATACTACCATTTTTTGTATAGAATCCGTAATCTCCAGCAAGCGTTATATTGCCACCATTAATTATTATATTTTTATTTTTTAAAATTCCTGTTGATACTACTATTGAATTAGAGGCTTGAGAGCTAAGAGATATTGTTCCACCATTTATTACCACTCCATCATCTTTGGTATCCCAAGAACCAGTCGTTCCCGAAACAAGGATTGCTGAATCGTTTGATTTAATATCTACATTTCCACCAGTAATTTTTACTTGTACTAAAGCATAAATGCCATTTACCTTTCCTAAACTAGTCTCCATATTTTCGGTATTAATATTAACATTTCCACCATTTATAGTTGTAGTTCCGTCTGTCCAGAATCCACCCTTACTGTTTATAGTACCAGATTCAATGTTTAAGTCATATGCATAGTTAATGGTATTTCCTAAATTAAACCCTGCTCTTGCATCTACTTTGGTTATTTCTAAATTTAAAATACCATTATTAGAACTTTTAAAAGTGAGGCTTCCGTGAGTACCTTCTGTATTACTCCCAACCCCGTAGAATACAGATTTAGATTCCGCTTTTAGAGTATTTGTCCCTTCATATATAACTGTTATGTTATCATTTTTATTAAAAGTAAAACATGGCTGATCGCCTATCACTTCAAAATTTGCATTTTTTAAAGTTAGTGTTTTTGTTTGACTATTCCATTTCCATCCATGAGTGTCAAGCTTATCTTCTGTTATATGAGTTCTTAAATCTAGTGTTTCAGTCTGCTTTTCTATATTTGCTGCTGAAACAAGACTTGGTATCACACAAAATATAGAAATTAAAAATAAAATAATAAATATTTTTGATTTTAACATCCTAACCTCCTTTTGCATTATAATAAATTTTTTTAAAATAAATTTAAAAATAAAATATAATAATATTATTTTCATTATAATATAAAATATACACGAATAATTACGAAAAGGTTCTGAAAATTGAGTGAATTGGTAATAAAAATTTTATAAAAAATATTCATAAGACTTGAAAAGATTAAAAAATATATATATCATTATTATAATGATATTATATATAAAAGGGGGGTGAGTTTTATGGATAAGAAAACAATAGTAAAAGTAGCATTAACAATAGTAGTTATAATTGTAATTATTTTTCTAATTAATTTTGGGAGAAAAACATACATAATATCAAAATTCAATGAGAAATACAAAGAATATTCTCAAATTACTAACTTTTATTATAAGAGAATTAATACACAAGGACAAGTGGAAGAATATTGGAGAAAAGAAAATAATTCTCTCCTAAAATTAACTGATAGTTATGCAGAACGCATGAGGTATAAAACAGAAGATGGAAAATGGATATTGACAAAACCAAAAAATGATAATGAGTCAAAAGTAGCTATAAAAATAGATGAACCTATGGATACTGAAAGCACAATTAGTTCATCATTTGATTTATCAAAATTCTATGTTGAAGGTATAGTACAAGCAATAAATATGGCTTTTAATAGTAAGATATCAACTGAAAAAATAAACAATATAGAATGTTATAAAATTCTTATTGGGTCATCAGATGATGTTAGTTATGTATATGTAAATAAGACCGACTTTGTACCTATCAAAATGGTTGATAGTAATGGAAATGACTATGGAACAATTGAAAAATATGAATTTAATAATGTTAATGACGAGGATGTAAAGATACCATCCCTAGATGAATATACAATAAAAGAATCACAAGATTAATAAAAAAATTATTTCAAACATTTACCTATAAAGGGTAAATGTTTTTTATATAATAGGAAAGTCATTCTGGCATTTCCTATTATATAAAATCCAGTGCACAGAAACTTTCTAAGTGAATTTCGCAAGAAACTCTCTTCCAATGAATTTATAGGAAGAAAGAAGTAAGGTAATTTAAGATTTCCTTTCTAGCTCTACAATAATTTCTTCATTTATACATGGAAGATTAATTGTAAAGTGTAATTTTAAATTATTAATATTTGCATTGTACTGAGTTAAATCGAATGTTACCATATGATTAAAATCTCCATTAACTAGATACCCCGTATAGGATGAACCTAATTCACTTATTGGAAAATATTTATTATTATTGTTATCTATTATATATTCATTATATATATAATAACCTCTATTATATTTTGTTATTTCATTTATTCTCCATGATTCTAAATCAGAATATGCTTTATTAATTTCATCTTGTGTCGCATTTTCTGAAAACCACTCTTTAAATTTTGTATTAAATTCAAACCTCATTCCAGTGTTGTATAAACAAGCTTCAGTTATATTAATATCAGGATTAGTACAACTTTTTACACTATACACAATTGCTTCTCTATTATAAAATTTTTCTGGTAAATCATAAGATATAGACCAAGTGCTATTTAGAGAAGTTTCTAATTTTTCATAACTTTCATCTTTATAAATATTTATATTTTCAAAATATATATTTATTTTTTTACTCTTAGGATATGAATCTCCATATAAATTATATACTAGTTCAATAGTATTGTCAGATAATTTATTTTTTATATAATGATTACATCCACTATTAATATAATCTTCAGAAAATTCATTATATATATAATCTAATTTATTATTTTGGCAAAACGTATCAAAACTTTCCTTATTTGCACAATATAAAATTCTATTTGCATCATCAGTGATAATCATATCAGGAATATCTATTTTGGAAGAAGACACTTTAATATCAGTTGGTATAGTGATTAATAATGAAAAGCTTAAGTTGAAATCATCCATTAAAATGTTTTTTAATTGAATTGTCGTTTCATTGGATTCAACAGTAACTTTAGATGGTTCATCTATGTAATCATGATTAATAGCTGTATCTAAACCTTTATTAGTATTATAGAAATACTTTATAAAAAACTTTTTTCCTAAAACTGTACCACTTATTAAAATCGTAAAGCATGAAGCTATTGCCAGAATGTGATATAGCTTTGAAAATCTAATTGTCTTATTATTTTTTTGTGTTGGTAAGTTGCTTAGTATAGAGTAAACTGTATTCTGATATTCTTTAGTTGATATGTTTTGTGATAGAATATGTTTAATTTTTCTATCTAGATTATCCATAATTATAAAACCTCCTTTAAGGTATCTTTTATTTTATTCTTTGCTCTCAGTATTTTGCTTCTCACAGTATTCTTATTTATATCTAAAATTTGAGCTATCTCTTTTGAATTATAACCTTCTGCATAATATAGAATTAAAATCAATTTTTCATCATAATTTAACATTTCTAGCAAGTTATCAAATTCTAAACTAGAATAATTTTGTGTATCGTCTGGAAAATAATTTTCGAGTTCATTTTCTTCAAATGATAAATTATTAAATTTACATTGCTTTTTATAAATATCATTACATTTATTTATTAGTATTTTTATTATCCAGGTTTTAAAGGCTGATATTTTTGATAGAGTTTTAATTGTTTGAAATGCTGTAACTATAGTATCTTGAACAGCATCTTGTATATCAGCTTCTTGTTTTAATCTACTTCTCGCTATTTTATAAAGATCTTCTTGTAATATAATTATTAATTTTCCAAAAGCTTCAGTATCACCTTTTTGAGCTTTTTTTACTAATTTTTCTATCATTTTTTCTCCTTTCCTAAAATATTATTATATATATAAGACATATAAAAAACAAAAAGTGTTGCATTGAAAGACAATTTTATAAAAAATGTATAAAAATTTATTATTTAGATAAGCGTTAAGAAAAGGCAGTTATTTTATGTATAACTTATAAAAAATAAATTTAACTACTATTCTTAAACTATTTTTTTGAAAGGAGTATACTACCATATTTTTCGACCCAATATTCAAAAAGATAAAAATTGATATTTTATGAAATTTTCTTTAATTGTATATTTATTTGTTTATAATAGAAATTCAAATGTACACGTACTTCGTCTGTAATATCGTATTTGGTTATATCAAATGTTTCATATAAGATAAATGTTTTACCATTGTCAATAAATTTTTCCTGCTGTATTCTACCAGGATTCCTAGATAGTAAAAACTTTTGATTCTTTTGGTTTTCAATGTATGTACAATCCTCTATTGTTTCTCCTAAGTCAGGGTAATACGTTGAATTTATTGGTGATAAAGGTAAATGTGAATTCATATATTTTGAAATTAGTTTTTCTTTTTCTTCTTCTGATATATTTAGTTTGGGTAAATTTTCTATTTGTTCTTTTAATTGTTTTAATTCATCAGGTAATTCTGCATTTTTTATAATACACCCAAATTCAAATCCAGTATCTGAAACTTGTGCAGTTGAAACCTCAACATTTTCATCCGAGCAATTTAAAACTTTATAAGCAATTTTCTGTCTATTATACATTTTTTCTGGAACATCAATGTTAAATTCCCAATTACCTTCTAATATTTTTTTATTAGAATTTTGCTCTTCATTTTCTGTTATTTCAATTTCTTGAAATTTATATTTTAATTTTTTACTCTTTGGATAATTATTAGAATAGATATTATAGTTTAAAATAATTATATTTTCTTCTGAAGAAGGTGCTAAAAAACTATTTAAACCACAATTAAAATAATTATCATTAAATTTTTCAAATTTATATTGTACATTGTTATTTTGGCAGAATTCATTCAAAGCTTTTTCATTTCCACAATATAGTATTACATTATTTTCATCTGTTATTATTAAATCCTTTAGTTCTATATTTTTTATGTTCGAACTTTCTAATGAGTTGCTATTAAATTTAAAAGAAAATTTTGTTGATAAATTTTGGTCATCCATAAGAAATTCTTTTATGGTTATTTCTGTATCTGTTTCATCTACTTTTTTTTCGGCAGATATATCCTGTTGTAATATATATCCGTTTTTTGCAGCTGTATCAATTCCTTTGCCTAGACCAAACGTTTTAAAAATATAATCACCAGCGATTGCAATTCCTCCACATAAACCAATAATACTTAAAATGGTTATTATAATTTTTTTAATCAATGACGTAATTGCATAGTTACTTTTCTCTGTATATAATGCAGTTTTTATTCCATCTATTATAATATTAGGAGTATCTGTATTGTTTTCAAAATATTCAAAAAATAAATTATCTATTTCATCATGCTTCTTATTCATAAAACACACCTCCGTTATAATATTTTTTTACTTTTTCTTTAGCTCTTTTAAGTCTACTCTTTACGGTATTAATATTCATATTTAATATTTCTGCTATTTCACTACATGAATATTTATTATTATAATATAGAATTACAATTAATTTTTCTTCATGATTTAATTTATCAATTAACAATTCAAAATTTATTTTTGAATCTATTGAAGTAGTGGAATTATCAATTCTATTAATGTTTTCTGCTGTTTTAATTTTCTCAATAAGTTTTTCCTTTTTATATTTCTTTATATATATTTTATTGCATTCATTAATTAAAATCTTAATAATCCAACTTTTAAAATTTGAGATTTCTTTTAACTTTTTTAAATTTTTATATGCTTTTATCATTGTTTCTTGTATAGCGTCATTAATGTCGCTATCTTCATATAATCTTGTTTTTCCTATTTTATATAAATCATTGCTTATATGTAATATTAATTCCGTAAAGGCTTCTTTATTGCCACTTTTAGCCTGAATAATTAATTCTTCAAAAATCATCTTTTTTCTCCTTTCTATCCTATTCATTTATAAGATAACATAAGTTAGCAATTTGGGTGCAAAAATATATAAATTTTATCTATATCAATGGTTTGACTATTTATTGCAAATTAGATTTCAAGGTTTGTATTGTAAAATTATAATTTTTATGATAATATTTTAAATACTAGATATTAAAGGAGATGTTAAAAAAGGTGGGAAAAGAAAATAAAAAATCCAACATAAGAACCATTATTTTAATAATAGCAATAATAGTCATTGCCATTATTGGAGTTCTACTATTTAAAATTAATAAAAATGAATATAGTGCAATATGGTCCAAAATGTGTAATATAGGAGAGACAACATCTAATTCTAATTTTGAAGTAACATTAAAGAACGTTAAATTTACAGATAAAATTAATTTGAAATATACTACTAATAGTTATGGAGAAGCTAATTTTTGTTTACCAACAGATGAAACAGATGCTAGTTATGTTATAACCAGTAAAGAAGATTCTATATTTATTTCTTATATATTAGAGTACAAATATATAGGTAAAAGTGATTATTCTGGTTCTGATGATATTGGAAAACCTACTCTAATATTTGACAAGGACTATACTTATACAAATAATTTTATGACTGCTGTTAATAATGGAACAAATAATGATTATTGGACTGTATTGAGTAGCGATATTTCTGGAAATGATAAAATACTACATTCTTCTATTAATTATAGACCTTTAGAAGATAAAACTTATACAGTTAGAGGATTTATTTCAATTCCAGCGAAATTAAAAGATAGTGATAAATCTTTAATTATAAAATTTCAAACTTTATCAAATAATAAATTTAAAATAAGATAAAAAGTTTGTTAACTCTTTGAAGTAGCTAAATAGCTACTTTTTTAAATTGTTTCAGAGTGTGGAGCGAAAAGTGAAACGATTTTGTTTTTTATATGAATATTGTATATGTTAGATTAATAGAATTAGATTAAAAAAATAGTTAAAATTTATTAAATTTGCATTATTTTTCTTAATTGACTTTTAGAGAGTTAAATAATATAATATAGATAATAAAATTATAAATATATATTCTTAAAATATTTATAATTTAATATTATAAAAAAAGGAGGGGAAAACATATGAGTAAAACAATTTGTAAAGTATTAGCTTTATCACTTGTTTCATGTATTTTGTTATCTAATTTATCTGTTCTAAATGCTAACACATTAGGCTTAGCTAAGAAGTCTACAAGTAATTCAAATGAAGCAATGACTAAAGAATCAAAAGTTCAAGTTTCAGAGGTAAAAACACCAAAAGCTACTGATTCAAATGTAGTATTATCAAAAGCTGAAACTACAAAAAAAGTAGTTGTATCTGAAACTGAAAATGTAAGGAGAGTAGTAGCACAAGAGTCTGAAGGTACAAAAGAAGTTGTACCTGAAGCTAAGGAGCCAGAAGTAACAATACCTGAAGCTAAAGAACCAGTAGAAGTTGAAGAACCAGAGATAACAGTACCTGAAGCTAAAGAGCAAGAAGTAACAATACCTGAGGTTAAAGAGCCAGTAGAAGAAGCTCCAGTAGAAGACACTCTAGAAATGGAAGAAAAAGTAGAAGATATTCTACCAACAGTAGAAGTCGAAGAACCAGAGATAACAGTACCTGAAGCTAAAGAGCCAGAAATAACAATACCTGAGGTTAAAGAGCCAGAAGTAACAATACCTGAAGCTAAAGAACCAGTAGAAGAAGCTCCAGTAGAGGACACTCCAGAAATGGAAGAAAAAGTAGAAGCTACTCTACCAACAGTAGAAGTTGAAGAACCAGAGATAACAGTACCTGAAGTTAAAGAGCCAGAAGTAACAATACCTGAAGCTAAAGAACCAGTAGAAGAAGCTCCAGTAGAGGACACTCCAGAAATGGAAGAAAAAGTAGAAGCTACTCTACCAACAGTAGAAGTTGAAGAACCAGAGATAACAGTACCTGAAGCTAAAGAGCCAGAAGTAACAATACCTGAAGTTAAAGAGCCAGTAGAAGAAGCTCCAGCAGCTGACACTCTAGAAATGAGAGAAAAAGTAAAAGTTACTCTACCAACAGTTGAAGCTGAAGAACCAGAAATAATAGAAAAAGCAGTACAAGAAGATTCTAAGCCTCGTACAACGTATGAAATTAGTGGTAAATCAATTACTGTAACTTGGAGAGGTGGTTGTGGTTATGTAAGTTTTGCTAAATTCCTATATGGGGATGAAAAAACTTCATATACATTCATTGATTCTAATGGTAAAGCTATTAATGCTAATGAATGGATTGGAAGAAGAGGATGTGCAGATAGCGACAAACATAATTATGCATGCACTTTAACATTAACTGCTCCTGATACTAAAGACGGTCTTGTATTTGATAAATGGGTAAAAACTACAGAAGATGGTAAAGACATTTATACAGCTGTTTATAAAGAAGAAAATGTAAAAAAATCTAATGAGGCTGTTTCAACAATGTTATTCCAACAACCAACAACTAATGTTGCACAAGTTTCTCAATTGAATGAAGAAACTAAGAAATCATATACTGAAAATACTACTTCCGAAGAGGATAGATCAGTTACTGTAACTTATAAAGGTGGTTGTGGTATGGTAACCTTTGCTAAGTTTGTATTTGAAGGCGAAGGACATAATGGTTCATTTATTGATGCTGATGGAAATCCAATTCAAGCTAACAGCTGGATAGGCAGAAGAGGTTGTGATGATTGTGAAAAACATTGTTGCCCTGCTTGCGATATAACAGTATTTGCTCCAGAAGCTAAAGATGGATGGAAATTTGCTGGATGGGTAAAAACAACAGATAAAGATGGTTTTGATACCTATACAGCAAAATATATATTAAACCAATAATCTAACATAGCAAATATTAATAATAAAATAACCCTTTCTTATGACTATTAAGAACTTGTCATAAAAAGGGTTATTTTTAAATTTGTTATTTATAGAAAATTACTTATTTATTAAGTATTATTACTATAAATTAATTTTTAAAATAAACATAAAAATAGTAATTTATGGAGAAGTTAAAATGTTAGAGACAGATATTTTGGTCTATTTTATTTTTGTCAAGTTATTTTTTATATAAAAATAAGAAACAAAACAGGCAGAGATAACGATGAATAATATAAAAGATAGAAAGGGAGCGATGCATATGTTATTAGTACAAGTTTATATTGACATGCTACATTCCTGTGGTCATTCATCTTCTAAAATTATTATATAAAAATTTTTATATAAAGTCGACTATTTTTTGCAAACATCCAGGAAATTTTCATGAAATTTCCCTGTGTACTATGTATTGACATTATATTATCAAGAATATATAATATTTTTAATAGGAGAGATATATTATGATTGATTTGATGGCTGTACCTTTTGATGGAATAATAATAATAATAATTTTTTCATTATTATGTTACTGTATTATAGAGAAAAAAATAACCCAAAATAAAGAATTAGATGATGAACAAAAAAAGAAAAGAAAAAAAACAATAAAAAAAATAACTATATTATGGACTTCTATAGCTATTGTATTGTGCTTGATTTTTATGGTAATGATTCTTGACGATATACGTGACGGAGTTGTGGACAAACCAATAATATATTTGTATCCTGAACAAGAAGAAACAATAACTGTAAGACTAGGAAAAAAAGAAAATTTAACATGTACGTATCCAATATACGATAATAAATGGGAGGTTACAGCTAAACCTAATGGTGAGCTAACTGACTTAAGTAATGGAAGAAGTCTATATGCATTGTATTGGGAAGGAATTAGAAGTACAAACCCAGAAATAGAAAAAGGATTTTGTGTAAAAGGAGAAGATACAGTTAAATTTTTAGAAGAAAAATTAAAAATATTAGGTTTAACAGACCGAGAAGCAGATGAATTCATAATATACTGGCTTCCAAAATTAGGAAATAATAAATATAACTTAATAAAATTTGAGAGTATGGAAGAGATAAACGAAAATATGCCTTTAGAAATATCACCAGAACCAGATACAGTAATTAGAGTATTAATGGCATATAAACCAGTTAATAAATATGTTGATATAGAAGAACAAACATTAAGCACACCAGAAAGAAAAGGATTTACAGTAGTAGAATGGGGAGGAACAGAAATAGAAAATACAGATTTAAAATGATAAAAATCTGGTTAAAGCTAGAAAAAAGTAATATAAAATAAAAAATGCCTTGAGAAAAAGTTAAGGTATTTTTTATATATTTACAATTTAACAAAAAAAATATTTATAAAGCCATATAAATACTAGATTTAAAAACTTTTTGTTGAACTTGCAATAGTAACTGTTGTGACTATTGCCTTATTTGTAGCATTAGTGGTTATAATAAGAAAATTAGACAACAAAAAAATACATCTCTGTCTTGTCAATAGAGATGTATCCTATTTATTAGAACAAGTTTATATTGACACGCCACATTTCTGTGGTCATTCGTCTTCTAAAATTATTAGACAAAAATTTTTATAAAAAGTTAACTATTTTTTAGTGTCACAAAATTTCCCATTCACCCTATATATTTAGAAAATGAAATTGAGCTAATTATAATATTATAAAAATTAATTTATAATTCAATTGCATTATCTCTTATGTTTTTACTAAATAACTTACTTAGTGATTTAAATTTTAAAGAATCATCTATTTTTTCTTGTAAATATTCTCCATTTTTCCAATAAGCCTTTAGTCCATAAGCTTTTATATTATGATTGGATGCATCACTAGTTATTAATCTATATTTATCATCTATTATTTCAAGTGCAGTACAATTGGACATAGCCAATCCTATTTCATTACTAGTTTTTAATAAATCTTTTAAATTTTCTAATCTTCCAGGTTCATCACAGTGTGGAATAAATAATCCATTAACAAAACCTAAACAATCTACTTTAATTAGCGGTTGATTACTACCATATTTTATTTTTAAAGAATCTGATGAACATTCTTTAAACCAACAATTTGCACCTGCAGAAACACCACACATAACTTTTCCATTTTCCCATGCACTTTTTAGAATATCATCAAAGCCAGTTTCTTTCCATAATTTAATCATATCTAAAGTATTTCCTCCACCTTCATATATGATATCTGCCCAATTTATAAGGCTTTTAACATATTTTCTATCAGTTAGTTTATCACTTTTTAAATCTTTACATAAACAATTATACTTTTTTTCATATATATTAATCATTACTTGAAAATATGATTCTTGTGATTCTAAAGATTGAGAATGAGCTATAAAAAGTAAATTTGGATATTTTTTCCCTGTTAATCTAATAATTTCTCTATCTTGATTTTCTAGTTCATAAAAAGTTTTTGTACCATCTGATTTTAATCTACCATTTTCTCCTCCACCAATAGCAACAATTTTTTTACTCATTAAAAACCTCCTAAAAATATAAGAAAATTGTGTGTTAGCGAAAGCGAAGCTTTCGACGCACACATGTGCATTTTGCTTCGCAAATATGCACAGCCTAATGTAAATTAACCTTTTTGTATACAGAAAAATCTTCGATTTTTCCTATACAATAAAAAACGCTATACGGGTTCGTATAGCGTTTTTTTGGTGAACCGAAACTTTCTAAATCCGAACCCTATATATTTAGAAAATGGAATAATTATAAAATTTTATTTTTATATGTTTCTATAAATTTTTTAGAAGGTGAATATAAGTTTTTTGGTAGATGATCTAAATCAAACCATTTCCATTCATCTTCTTTTGTAGGTTCCATAACTTGTGGTTCTCCATTATATTTTTTTGCAATTATATGCATTGTTATATAATGTCTATCTGGCTGAATATCATCTGCTGCACCAAACAATTCTAAATCATCAATATCTAAATTGGTTTCTTCTTTTACTTCTCGTTTAGCTCCATCCAAAAATGTCTCATCATATTCTTGTTTTCCTCCTGGTAAAGTCCAACAATCAACTTCGTAAATTCCACCAGTATCTTTTTTGTTTTTGGCTCTATGTCCTAATAATATTTTATTTCCGTTTAAAATCATTACACCTATTCCAACTCTTATATAATTTTCCATAGAAACTATTATTCCTTCTCTATTTAATTATTGTTTACTATGCTACTTTTATTCCTGTATCAATTATTTCTTGAACAAAAGGATTTCCTTCTTCAAAGTCTTTTACTTTTATAGGATGTGGTTCTATTCTTAAATCTATATTTTGTGTTAACATCATAAGTTCAACCATTAAATCAAAAACATTATTATC
>CANPZF010000006.1 GCA_947589015.1 uncultured Clostridia bacterium | reverse complement strand
GTTTCAAATTCAAGTTTTTCATTCCTATGTGTGTCTTGCGAGTGAAACGAGAAAGGCATGGATTTTATCCTGTAACAAAATTGCATTAAAAAATTTTTTTTAGTATAATAATATTGAAAAATAGAAAATTAGGAGTAAATATGTTTAACATTGAAGAAGAATTAAAGAAATTACCCAATAAACCTGGTGTATATATAATGAGAGATAAAAATAATACGATTATATATGTAGGTAAAGCAATTTCTTTAAAAAATCGTGTAAGACAATACTTTAGAAAAACTGAAAAAACTGCAAGAATTGAAAAAATGGTTAGTTTAATTGACCATTTTGAATATATAGTTGTAGATAATGAAGCAGAAGCATTAATATTAGAGTGTAATCTTATAAAAAAGAATAGACCTAAATTTAATGTTTTATTAAAAGATGATAAAACATATCCATATATAAAAGTTGATGTAAAATCAGAATTTCCAGGTGTAGTAATTACAAGAAGAGTAGTTAATGATGGATCAAAATACTTTGGACCTTATGCAAATCCAGGAGCTGCAAAAGAAATGTTAGATTTTATAAAACAAAGATATAAAATACGTCAATGTAAAGTCTTAAAAGATAGACAAAGGCCATGTTTGAATTATCATATAAATAGATGTTTAGGACCATGTATGGGATATGTAAAAAATGAAGAGTATAGAAAACAGATAAATGAAATTATAGATTTGTTAGAAGGAAAGACAGAAAAAGTCTTAAAAGAATTAACAGAACAAATGAATTTAGCATCATCTAAGTTAGATTTTGAAAAAGCAGCATATTTAAGAGATAGAAAGCAAGCAATTGAAAGAGTATCTGAAAAACAAAAGGTATCTAATATTTCTGAAAACAATATAGATGTTATAGGAATAGCCAAATCAGAATTAGAAGTTTGCATAGAAATATTTTTTGTTCGTGGAAGTAAAATGATAGGAAGGGAACATTATTTTTATAAAGACTTAAAAGATATGGAAGACAAAGAAATTTTGTCAGGCTTTATAAAACAATATTATTTAGATAATCCAAATATTCCTAATAAAATAATGATTAGAGAAGAACTTGAAGATAGAGAAGCTATAGAAACATGGTTATCCACAATTTTAGGAAAAAAAGTGGAAATAAAGAGTCCCAAAAAAGGTGAAAAGCTAAGATTTGTAGAAATGGCAGAAATAAATAGTAGAGTTACTTTAGAAAATAAAGAAAAGGACAAAAGTGAAATACTATTAGAACTAAAAGATGTTTTAAACTTAGAACATTTACCTAGAAAGATAGAAACTTTTGATATTTCTAATATTTCCGGAGAATATATGGTAGCAGGTATGTGTGTTATGCAAGATGGTATTATAAAGAAAAACTTATCACGTAGATTTAAAATAAAAACTGTATATGGACAAGATGATCCTAAATGTATGGAAGAGGTAGTGGAAAGAAGATTAAAACATTCTATTGATAATCCTAATGGAGGCTTTGGTAAATTACCAGATGTTATATTAGCAGATGGGGGAATTACGCAAATTAGAGCAACGCAAAATGCTATAAATAAACTAAATTTAAATATACCTGTTTTTGGAATGGTTAAGAATGACAAACACCAAACTAGAGCTTTAATGGATGAAAATAGGAAAGAACTTGAAATTTCAGAAAATTTAATGAATATAATAACTAGATTTCAAGATACTGTACATGATACAGCAATTACATATCATAGAAAACTTAGAGATAAACAGATTACTAAATCTGAATTAGATGAAATAGAGGGGATAGGAGAAGTTAAGAAAAAGGCACTACTAAAAAAATTTGGAAGTGTTGACAACATTAAAAAGGCCAAAATTGAAGAATTGATGGAGATTAAAGGTATTACTAAAGAATTATCAGAAAAAATTTTAAAAAGACTAAATTAAATAGTAATAAAATAAATTTACTTGCATATACATAATAAAGGGGATTTATTATGGAAAATGCAAAAGAAGAAATATATCAAATGAGATATAACACTATTTTAGGAAGATTGCAAATAGGAAAAACAGCAATTATAAGAAAATTGTGCAATACTATAAAAAAACATAAAGTAATATCAATGGCAGTAATTTCGCTAATTATATTTTCATGTGCAAATATAATAATGATTTATCAATTTATGAAAATTTTGCAAAATCTGTAAAAATGTGGTAAAATATTACTATTCTGTTTAAAGGAGGATAGTAGTTACTTTAACTACAATAAAAATATGAAATTAGCAAATGAGTGGAACGATTATAAAATATTAGATATGGCAGAAGGGCAAAAGCTAGAAAAATGGGGAAATGTTATATTATCAAGACCAGATCCACAAATAATATGGAAAAATAAAAGCTTTCCTAATAAATGGAAAGAAATAAATGCTACATATCATAGAAGTAAAACTGGTGGAGGTTCATGGGAGTTTAATAAGAAAATGCCAAAACAATGGCAAATAAAGTACAAAGATTTAGTGTTCAATATTAAACCTATGGGCTTTAAACATACAGGATTATTTCCTGAACAAGCTGTTAATTGGGATTGGATGATAAATAAAATAAAATCAGCTAAAAGAGAAATAAAAGTATTAAATTTATTTGCATATACAGGAGGGGCAACAGTAGCCTGTTTATCAGCAGGTGCTTCAGTGTGTCACGTAGACAGCTCAAAAGGGATGGTTGCGTGGGCAAAAGAAAATGTTATATCATCAAAATTGCAAGATAAACCAGTAAGATATATTGTTGATGATGTAATAAAATTTGTGAACAGAGAAATAAGAAGAGGAAATAAATATGATGCAGTAATTATGGATCCGCCATCTTATGGAAGAGGCACAAATGGAGAAGTGTGGCAATTTGAGGCAAATATTTTTGATTTAGTAGAATTATGTTCGAAAGTGTTATCAGACAATCCGTTGTTCTTTCTAATAAATTCATATACAACAGGAATTTCTAACAAAGTATTAGAAAATATTTTATATATTATAGTTGACAAAAAATGTAAAGGAAAAATAGAATCAGGTGAAATAGGATTACCAATGGAAAACTCAAAATTAGTTTTGCCATGTGGTATATATTCGCGTTGGGAAAAATAATAAATGTGTTACATGTATCATAAAAAAACAAAATTATTAAATAATGGGGAAATAAATGCAAAATTTAAAAATATTATATGAAGATAATCATATTATAGTAGTAGAAAAGATGCCTAATATCCCTTCACAAGAAGATAAAACAGGCGATAAAGATATGCTTACTATAATTAAGGATTATATAAAAATAAAGAATAATAAACCAGGAAATGTATATTTAGGATTAGTTCACAGATTAGATAGACCTGTTGGGGGAGTAATGGTATTTGCTAAAACATCAAAGGCAGCAAGTAGACTTAGTGAGCAGGTAAGAAATAAAGAACTAAAAAAGAAATATTTAGCTGTAGTTGATGGAATGATATTACAAAAGGAAGGAACACTAGAAGATTATCTATATAAAGATGAGAGAACAAATACTAGTAAAGTAGTAAATAAAGAAAAGAAAAATGCCAAAAAGGCTATTCTTGATTATGAGGTAATTACCTATAATGAAAAGAAAGATTTAAGTTTAGTGAAAGTAAATTTGCGTACAGGTAGACATCATCAAATTAGAGTTCAATTATCAAATTTTGGGCATAGTATATTTGGAGATCAAAAATATGGAACAAGAGGAAAAGGAAAACAAATAGCTTTATGGGCTTATCAATTAACAATAAAGCACCCTATTTCTAAAAAAGAGATGATTTTTAAGGATTTACCAGAACCATCAGGAACATGGTGTATTATAAAAGAAGAAGAAATGAACATTTAGTTTGTTTCTTCTTCTTTTTCGTAAAATAAATCTTATATGAAAACATAATTTATATCATTTCGTAAAGAGAAAACCACGTTTCATAAAATAAAATGAAAGTTGGTAAATACTAATGGTAAAATCTACTCAAATGGTGAAACAAGAGGTGAGTGTATGATAGATAACATCTGTATGTTTTTAACCAATAGAATTAGAAAAGAAATGCCAGAGATTGATGATGAAAGAGCAGAAGTAATAAATTATGGTTTACAAAATATTATAGGTGAAATACCAAAGATATTTATATTATTGGGAATATCTTTTCTGTTAGGTATATTTAAAGAAACATTAATAACATTTTTGGTTTTAATACCATATAGGGGAGCATCAGGAGGCTTTCATCTAAAAACACATTTGGGATGCATTGTGACAACATGTTTGATATATTGTGGAGTTGCAGTAGTATCTAAATATCTAATTATGGGAAATATAGTTAAATATATCATGATTGCAATAACATGGATATTTGGAATGATTATGATAAAGTTATATGCTCCAGCAGATACAGAAAATGTACCTATATTAGCCAAAAAAGACAGAAGAAAAAAACAAATAGCTTCTTACATATGGCTTTCAATAGGTTTAATAGCAGCTGTTTTTGTAAGTAATAATGTTATTTCTAACATATTGATTTTAGGAAATTTAGTGCAAACATTTACAATAACTAAACTAGCATATAGATTGACAAATAATAAATATGGATATGAAGTATATGGAGAGACTTCATTACAAAATAGTTAATACAAAAAACTAACTTTAAGTTTTTGTGTTATATAAATTGAACAAAAGAAGGAGGAGTTTTATATGCTAAAATTCTTATCTAAAGTAGCTGAAAAATATGCTAAAGCAACAAATACAGCATGTTTTTTTGTATGGGTAGTACATCAACCTAAAATGCCTGCAAGTATGATAAAGAAGGACTAGTTTAGATTGCATTGGTAAAAATAGTTCGCAAAAAATTTTTACCAATGGTAACTTAAAAGTTATATTTATACAATCCAAAAAAGTAAAACAGTATTTACATACTGTTTTACTTTTTATAATTAATAATATAATTCTAATTGTTGAACGAAATATTTTTCTGTTTTATAGGTATATAAGTTAGCATTATGAGTTTTCTTAATAATATTTTGGACTTCCCATAAACCTAATCCAGTGTGATTTTCTTTTCCAGTTATACCTTTACCAAATATTTTTTCAGTATCTATATTCTTGTCATTATAAGTATTTTCAATAATAATTAACTGCCTGTGATTTTTATCATCATTTCTAAATGTTATATTAATTATTTTTTCATCACATTCTTCACTTGCTTCAATAGCATTATCTAGTAATATTCCTAAAATTCTAGCAAATTCATATATTTTCATTTTTATTTCATTTAAATCTAATAAAAAACTCATATTTACTTTTATGCCTTTAGAATCAGCATTATAATATTTGTTAGTAAGCAAATTATAAATACCAGGGTTATTAATAATTTCAGGATTTAATAAATACAAGTTGTTTACTTTTTGACAATCATCTTCAAGTTGCACATAATATTTTTTTAAACCGTCCATATCATTAGTTTTTACATAGCCACCTATAGTAGTAACTATATTGTCAAAGTCATGCTTGAAACTTCTAACATTATCATGCAAAACTTTTAGAGTTTTATTATATTCTTCAGCACTTTCTAACTGTTGTTTTGCTAATACTAATTTTGTAGTTTTAGTTAAACTATAAATACTAACAGATACGTATATTAATAAGGTAATAAAACTAAGAAAAGTAATTATCAAAGGAAGAACATCAATGTAAAATACAGTTACAAATGCTTGTAATACTAAAGCAAATAAAGCTAATACTACATTTATAAATATAGTTAATTTTGTTTTTTTATCTAAAATATCTAATAAATATATTGGAAAATCCTTATGTTTTATGAAGAAGATAGTAATATAGATGAAAGTATAAGTGATTAATGAATAACTAATTCTATGAATAGGTATAGTTGTTATTTGCTCATAAGTAATTTTAAAAGCAGAAAGATAAGGATTTAATGTTAATCCTTCAATTAATGCAAATAATATAGTAGGAATGATTACACCAATAAAAGTTTTAAAAAAACTTAATTTAAAGATAGAAAAATTAATTAAAAATGTAAGGATGTAATTAATAAAAATATTAAATGGAGAAGGTAATAAAATATTGGTTACTATACCAACAAAGCTACATAGAATAACATATAAGATTCTTTGCTGTTTAGAAGATGTAACATTAAAAGTGTTTAAAAATAAAAGTAAAGTAAAAAGAACTTCTAAAGAAATAGCGGGAACACTAATAATATTTATCAAAGTTGCATTTGGTGTACTTAAAGCTAGCCATATATTATTCAACAATTCCATCATTTTTAAAAACCTCCATAAATTCATGTTTATATTTTGGACCAATAGAGCAAGTATTACCATTTTCGAAACAGATTGTACAAGTTACAGGATCTACCTCCTTAATATTATTTAAATTAACAATATAAGATTTATGACATCTTATAAAACTATCTGGTAGTTTATCTTGGATTTTATTAAAAGAACTATAAGAGTCATAATCACGAGAAGAGGTATGAAAATTTAATTTCATTCCCTCTCTTTTTATATATAAAATTTTTGCTGCATCAATAACAGTATTCTTTGAATCAATACTAATAAATTTTTTTGGTAATCCATTAACATCTTCAAATAATCTTTTTATAGTGTCTTCGAGCCTATCTAAAGTAATAGGTTTGGCTAAATAATCAAAAGTTTTAAATTTATATGCGACCATAGCATATTCTAGGTGTGCGGTAGTAAAAATTAAATAAACATCTTTATTTTTCTTTCTAATTATATCAGCTAATTCCAAACCAGATTTATCAGACTTTAAATTAATATCTAACATTAAAACATCAATTTTATTATTATCAACAAACCCTAAAATATCATCTGTGTTGGTAGATTTAAAAGCGACTTTAGCCTCGAAATTATTTTTAACAAAGATGTTTTCTAATAATTTTGATAATTTATCTAAAATATTTGAATTATCATCACAGATTACAAAATTTAACATGCTTAATCCTCCAAAAAAGTATTAAAAAAGAATATTTTTATAATAATACAAAATGTAAAAAATTACCTTATTTTTCCAAAAACAAATACAATATATTCTAAAATATTTATATTGTCAAGTGTTAATTTACAAATTTATCCAATTTGTGAAACAATTAGTATCAGTGGAGTCTAAAGGTAACAAAATATGTACAGACAAGATAAATACTGGAAAATACTGTAAAAAAGACACAACAAAAAATAGAAATTTCTATATAAGTCAATAAAGTTAAAAATTTTTATACAAAAAAATTTTTTATAAAACATAGTAAATTATTAAAGAATAAAAGCAAAGTAATAATATTTTTAGAACTTCATAAAATTAAAAGAAAAAAACAATTAAAGAGGTGGAATATGAAAAAAAATAATATAAATGTTTTTATCATATCATTGTTAATATTAGGAATATTTTCATTTAGTATAAGTGAATTAAATAGAACGAAAGAAACAGTAACAACAAGTTTATCAAATGTAAGTACTAAAAAGATAGAATGGGGTATAAAAAGAGAAAAAGATAATAAGCAACCAGATGTAGGAAGTGCTAATAGAAAAATGCTAGATGAAAATAATGGTATTTATTTAGGAAATGTAGAAAAGAAGTACGTATATTTGACATTTGATGAAGGATATGAAGCAGGATACACAAAACAAATTTTAAAAACTTTAAAAGAAAATCAAGTAACAGCAACATTTTTTATAACAGCACATTATTTAAATACACAAGAAGAATTAGTAAAGCAAATGATAGATGAAGGACATATAGTAGGAAATCACACTGTAAACCATAAAAGTATGCCAGAATTAGATGAACAAAAAATAAAGAGTGAAATAATGGATTTGCATTTAGCGATATATGAAAAGTTTGGATATGAGATGAAATATATGAGACCACCTAAGGGAGAATTTAGCGAAAAAACCCTAAAACTTACAAGTTCATATGGATATAAAACAGTAATGTGGTCTTTTGCATATGAAGATTGGAATGAAAATAATCAACCAAATGAAGAAAAAGCAAAAGAAAAGGTATTAGCCAATATTCATCCTGGAGAAATAATGTTGTTACATGGTAATTCAAAAACAAATACTAATATATTGGATACAATTATAAAAGAAATTAAGAAAAACGGATATGAATTTAAAAGTTTAGAAGAATTTGAAAAATAGAGGTGTAAAACATATGAATAAAACTAAAAAAAACAAGAGGAATAGATTAGATAGAATTTTAGAATTACCTCAAGAAGTATATTCTAATGTACCTAAAATTATAATTACTGGATTTGACGAAATGATTATAGAAAATTTCAAGGGGATATTAGAATATGAAGAGATTTTCTTAAGAGTAAATACACATATAGGAATTATAAATATAAATGGATATGGGCTTAATTTAGAAAATATGACTAATGATGATATAAAAATTACTGGAAAAATTGAGAGCTTTGATATTGAAAGAAAGCAAGATTAAAGGAGATAAAAATGTTCATAAGAATAATCTTAAGTTATATAATAGGGTATTTAAAAATATCAGTAGAAGGATATTACATAGAACGATTTATTAATATTTGCAAAACAAATAATATTGCAATATGGAATTTAAAACGAAGTGATAATACAAAATTAATAGTAAATTTAAATGTAAGAAAAAGTGACTTTAAAGAATTGTGTAAAATAGCTAAAAAAGTTAAATGCAGAGTAAAAATACAAAAAAAGAAAGGTATTCCATTTTTAGTACATAAATATAAAAAGAGAAAAATATTTTTTGGATTTCTTTTATTTATAATAATATTTTTAATAATATCATCTAATTTTGTGTGGAATATAGAAATAAAAATAGAAGAAAATCAAGAAATAGAAAATATTGAACAAAGTCTAGATGAAGCAGGGTTAAAAGTAGCAAAATTAAAAGCACAAATAGATACAAAAGACATTATTAATAAAGTAAGATTACAAAGAGATGATATTGCATGGATGGGAATACAAATGAAAGGAACAAATGCGATTGTAAAAATAGTTAAATCAGTACAAAAACCAGAAATAATTGATGAAAATGAATATTGTAATATTGTATCAGATAAAGCAGGAATAATTACAAAAATAAATGCACAAAATGGAACTGCTAATGTAAAGGTAGGAGATACAGTAAACATAGGTGAAATTTTAATAAATGGCTGGATGGAAGGAAAATATACTGGATTGCAATATGTACATGCAAAAGGAGAGATAGAGGCCAAAGTGTGGCACACTAAGAACAAAAAAATATTATATAAGACTACGGAAAGAAGAAAAACAGGAGAAAAAGAAGAACTATATGCAATAAAATTTAATAATTTTAAAATAAATTTTAATAAAGGGGTTTCAAAATTTGAAATTTATGATACAATAGAAAATGAAAACAGATTTAAACTATTTTCAGATTTCTATTTACCAATTTCTGTAATTAAAATTACTAATGAACAAGTAGAAGAAATATCTAAAACTTATAATTATGAAGAAGCTAAACAATTAGGGATTAAACAGCTACAGCAAGAATTAGACGAAGAAATTGATAACAAGGAAAAAATCGTAAACAAAAATATTAATGTAGTTGAAGAACAAGATGGTGTTATGGTAAGTGTTACGTATGAAGTACTTGAAAGTATAGGAACGAATGAAAAAAATGTATTTTGAAGGGATGATATGAATGGAAGAGAAAAGTCTTAGAATCACAGGAGCAGACAAAACATTTTTTAGCAAAATAACAAATACATTAACAAGGATGTTGATACCAACCAAAATAGGAATTAATGGTATACTAATTTCCATAAAAAGGAATAATGTAATAAAAGCATATGAGAACTATAAAGTAGGAGATGAAAATTATAATAAAGATGAAGTAGAAAAAAAATATGAGACAGCATATGAAGCATATTTAGAAGCATTAGATAAATATGTGATGGATTCTTTGTATAAAAAGGTGAAAAATGGAACAGCATCAGAATTTGAAAAAAATGCAATGGCTAAATATTATGAAGTAGTAAGTTTAAAAGAAAATGAATATATAGAATATAAAAATAGAAAGCAAAAATATCTATTGGAACTAGACAATGCTGGAATTCAAACATCAGGAAAAGAAAAAATTGTAGAAAAATATAATAATTTTTATGTAAGTAAAATGGACACATTATATAAAGCAATACTAAAAAATTATTCTATTAAATTAGCAGATTCAACAAGTACTTATGAATCATCAAAAGAGTGGATTTATATAAAAATATTTCACACGTTAGAAGAGTATATTCAAAATATATTATCATTAAAAATAAAAATACAAGAAGATAAATCTTTAGAAAAAGTAATGAAAGATTATGAAAAATATGAATCATATACAGTAGGAAAACTAGATGGAAGAGATGTAATAGAAAAGAACATGATTCTTTTGGGAATTAGTAGAAGTCTATTTACACATAGTTTGCCATTAATAGTTGCGTCACAATGCTATGAAAAACTTTTAAATGATGCAAGAACATTAGTGCAAGACACAAAAATTGCAACTAAAAGAGAAAGAGCTTATAGCCTATTAATTAATGTAATAGAGGATTATAATGTACGACTATTATCTACAAAAGTATATTGGGAAAATCAAAAAGAAAGAGAAGAATATAAAAAATTCTGGAATAAATATCAAGAAATTTTAAAATTAAAGGAAACGGATTTTATTGAATATATAAAACAGAAAGAAATTTTGTTTATAAAAAATGATATAAATGACATAAAGAAATCTAAAATAGACTATAGTAATTTAATAAAATATTATAAAAGAAAGTTAATTGATTATAATGCACTAAGAGAGATAAAAAATTCATATCGTTCAGAAGGCAGATATACAAAATTAAAGGAAGTTGCATAATATGTATGAAATTATATATAAGGATATAAAAGAAAAAAAAGAATATGAACAAGAAATAAAAAAAGTAATAGACGAATGTTTTAAAGAAGAAAAAATAGAAAGTTCGAAAATGTGTATAACAATTACACTAACAAATCCTAAAAATATACAAGAAATTAATAAGCAGTATAGAGGAATAGATAAAGCAACTGATGTGCTTTCTTTTCCTATGTTTGAAAAGGACGAGCTAGAAAAGAAAATAAAAAATAAAGAATTTGACTATGAAGATATTTTAGGTGATATTGTCATTTCAATAGAACAAGTAGAACAACAAGCACAGGAGTATGGACATAGTTTTGAAAGAGAATTAAGCTATATGATAGTACATGGTTTCTATCATTTAATGGGATATGATCATATAAAAGAACAAGACAGAGAAGAAATGAGAACTAAAGAGGAAAATATATTGAATAAATTAGGTATTATAAGAAACAAATAGAAGGGAAGATAACAAATGAATAACAGTGTAAAAATTTTAGTTGCCATTTTGATAATATTAATTATAGTTGCAGGAGCAGTTCTAGGATACAAAATTAAGCAAGACAAGCAAAATCAAGAAGTAGATATAGAAGAAACAGCCAGTGAAGAAGAAAATGTTGTAGTAGAAGAAAAAAAGGAAGTACAAATTTTTCAAGGAAATAATAGACCAATAGCTGTTATGATAGATAATCACAAAGATGCATGGCCACAAGCAGGATTACAGAAAGCATATATGGTATATGAAATAATTGCAGAAGGTGGAGAAACTAGACTTATGGCATTATTTAAAGGAGTAGACTTAGAAAAAATTGGGCCAATAAGAAGTGCAAGACATTATTTTTTAGATTATGCAATGGAAAATGATGCAATATATGTTCATTTTGGATGGAGCCCACAGGCACAAAGTGACATAACTAAATATAGCATAAATAACATAAATGGTATTGCTGAAGATGGAACTACATTTTGGAGAGTTAAAGATAAAGCAGCACCACATAATGCAGTAGCTAGTACACAAAAAATCTTACAATCAGCTAATAATAAAAGATATAGAACTACTTCTAATAAAGAAAGTGTATTAAAATATACTACAGATGAAGTAAATTTAGAAGAGGGACAAGGAGCAACAAGTGTAACGATTCCACATTCTACATTACAAGTTGTAAAATATGAATATGACGAAGAAAATAAAGTATATAAAAGATATGCTAGACAAAAAGAGCAAACTGATTGGGATACAAAAGAAACTATCACAACTAAAAATATAATTATAACTCTTTGTGATAATTATACTTTGAATGATTCTGAAAACAAAGGAAGACAGGGAATAAGAAATATAGGAACATGTGATGGATATTATATTACTAATGGTAAGGCAATAAAGATAAAATGCATAAAAAGCTCAAGAGAAGAAAAAACGAAATATCAAGATTTAGAAGGAAATGAAATACAAGTAAATGATGGAAACACATTTGTAAATATTTGTCCTACAACTGCCAATATTAAGATAGAAGGACCAGAAGAACCGGTTCCTAGTAATGAAACAAATACTAATAATACATAGAAAGAAGGAAATGTAACGTTGAATATTTATGATACTGTAAATACATTAGCAAGTGAAATTAAACAGTCTGAAGAATATATAAATTATAAAATGGCTAAACAAGCAATAAACTTAAATACAGAATTAAAAAACAAAATGAAAGAATTTGAAACATTAAGATATGAGATACAAATGGCTGCTATTCAAAATAAACAAAGTGATGAAGAAAAATATAAAAAAATGCAGGATATATATACTGAGCTGATAGAAATACCAGAAGCAAAAAAGTATATAGAAGCAGAAACTAAATTTAATGTTCTTATAGGTGATGTCAATAAAATTATAGGAGATGCAATTAAGGATGTTATACAATAAGTTATAAAAAATAAAGGCTGAAAAGAAATTGCGAGTTTAAAATTCTCAAAATTAACTTTCAGCCAATTTGTTTTAAAAGGAATGGTAAAAAATGGAACTAATTATAATATTAATAATATTAATGATTTTATTGGTGTTTGGTATATTTATATTTGACTTTAATGTAAATAAAATAAAAGAATTTTCTAAAAATGATGAACTAGATAAGATTGCTAGTAAATATCCAGAAAATATTGATATGTGTAAACAATATTTAAAAATGTTGAAAAATGAAACAGTAAAAATAGAAAATGATGACAACATAAAAAGTTCATTATATATAGCAATATCAAATAAAATAGTAATTGCAAATATAAAAGATAGTTATACAAGAATTCAAACAATAGCACATGAATGCTTACATTCTATTCAAAATAGAAAATTATTGATAGCGAACTTTTTGTTTTCTAATATTTATATTTTGTATTTTCTTATAATTTGTGTATTAGCAATTTTTAAAGTGTTACCTCTAAAGATGTTATTTCTTGCTATATTTATTGCTATAGGAATGATGTATTGTCTTATAAGAAATTATTTAGAAAATGATGCAATGATTAAGGCAAGGTTTTTGGCAGAAAAATATATGTTATCTCAAAATATATCTAATAAAAATGAAATTGAAAAAATGGTGCAACAATTTGATAAATTAAATGATATTGCAATAAAGAATGTTAATTATTATTTATATTTGACAGTAATAATTAAAATTATGATTTTTGTAATAATTTGCATTATTAGATAATTTATAATCAAATAAGTAGTATAAAAATTTTAGTTTCGGTATTTTTTTGTAACTTTGGCACTTCTCACTTTTTGTTCCACAATAGGGGCGTCATGTAGTATATATATTAGTTGATAAATCAACGCTTGATTGGAATGAAAAATAGAAATTCTTATATACAAAATTGAGGGATGTTCACGGAAAAATGATTATTAATATATTCTTTTTCTTTACACGACTCGGCTTGATACATGACTTAGAAATTCTTGATAAAATCAATCAGCGCCCTCGTGAGGCGAGATTCCCTAATTGATTTTATTTAGAATTTCTACAGTCATTCCACGGCGCATTCGTCGTTTCATTCAAAAGAATATATTAATAATCATTTTGGCCTGAGTGAAAGCGGCTCAATTTTGTATATTAGAATTTCTTTTTGAATGTAATGAACAAGTTGATTTATCAACTAATATATCTACTACATGACGCCCCTATTGTGGAATAAAAAATGAGAAATGCCAAAGTTACAAGAAAAAAATACCGAAAATAAAATACATATACTATTGAATTTATTTAGGAATAAATATATAATAAAAATGATTATTTATCCCAATTTTGAAAGGAAGTAGAAGTATGAATAAAACTAAGAGAAAAATATTTGAAACTTCTATGAAACTATTTGCAGAAAAAGGTTATGATGCAACAAGCATAGAGGACATAACTGCAACAGTTGGAGTAGCTAAGGGAACACTATATTATCATTTTTCAAGTAAAGAAGAAATATTTAATTTTCTAATAGAAGAGGGAATAAAACTATTACAAAACAGTATAGATATTAAAACTGCTAAATTACCCAATTATATAGATAAAATAAAAGCAATAGTTTTGATTCAAATAAAAATAGTAGAAAAATATGAAGACATAATAACAATATTACTTAGTCAATTTTGGGGAAATGAAGCAAGAAATCAAAAATGCAAAATGCATATATATGAGTATATAGATAAAATAGAGGGAATTGTTAAAGAAGGAATTGATGCAGGACAAATAAAAGCAGGAAATCCACATATAATAGCATCTGAAATATATGGCTTAATTTGTTCTAGTTTGGTTTATAAATTAAGAAATCAACAGCTAGACATAATGAATGTATACAAAGAATTTGAAAATACAGTAATAGAAGGATTAAAAGTAAAGTAATAAATGCACTTTAGAAAGGAATGTTAGTTAAATATGAGAAATCCAATTCATAAATATATAAAGTTTAATAACTTAAAAGAAATGTTAAAAATAACAGGAGATATGTATGGAGATAAAACAGCATATATTTTAAAAAATGAAGATGGGAGTAATTATAAAGTAACACATAAACAATTTAGAGATGAAATTAATGCACTAGGAACAGCGTTAATTAATTTAGGTTTAAAAGATAAAAGAATAGCCGTTATTTCAGAAAATAGATATGAATGGGGAGTAGCATATTTAGCAGTAGTAACGGGAACAGGTATTGTAGTACCATTAGATAAGGCTCTTCCAGACAATGAAATAGAAAATTTAATAATACGTTCAGAAGTTGAAGCTATTTTTTATAGCAATAAATATAATAGTATAATGGAAAAAATAAAAAGAGAAAAAAATACTAATGTAAAATATTTTATTTCAATGGATTTTGAAGAAGAAAAAGATGGTATATATTCACAAAAAAAGTTAATTAGAGAAGGTAAAGAAAGTTTAAAAAATGGAGATACTAAATTTTTAGATGCTGAAATTGATAATGAAAAAATGAGTATAATGTTATTTACCTCAGGTACAACAGCAATGTCAAAAGCAGTAGCATTATCACATAAAAACATATGTACTAATTTATTTGATATTGCGTCTGTTATAAAAGTAGATGAAACAGATAGATTTTTATCGTTTTTACCGTTACACCACACATTCGAATGTACAGTTGGTTTTTTATACCCAGTATCTAAAGGAAGTTCCATTGTATTTTGTGAAGGTATTAGACATATTGCTGATAATATAAAAGAATATCAAATAACTGCAATGATTTCTGTTCCTATTCTTTTTGAAAATATGTACAAAAAAGTAATGAAATCAATTGAGAAAAAGGGAAAATTAGAAAAAGTAAAAAAGGGAATAAAAATCAGTCAGTTTTTATTAAAATTTGGAATTGATATTAGAAAAAAATTATTCAAGGAAATACATGATAATCTAGGGGGAAAAGCCAGATTATTTGTAGCAGGAGGTGCAGCACTAGATCCAGAAGCAGAAAAAGGATTTAATGAATTAGGTTTTACTATGTATCAAGGATATGGTCTAACAGAATCATCACCTGTTATAGCAGCAGAGGATGACAAATATAGAAGATTAGGCTCTATTGGAAAAGCATTTCCAAGTTTAGATGTTAAAATTATAGATAAAAATGAGGAAGGAGTAGGAGAATTATTAGCAAAAGGACCATCAATAATGTTAGGATATTATAATAATGAAGAAGCAACAAAAGAAGCTATTGATGAAGAAGGATGGTTACACACTGGAGATTTGGCTAAAATAGATAAAGATGGTTACATATTTATTTCAGGAAGAAAGAAATTTGTTATTGTATTGAAAAATGGAAAGAATATTTACCCAGAAGAATTGGAAACCTTGATTAATAAAATTGAGGGAATAAAAGAATCATTTGTATATGGTAGACTAGAGGAGGATGGAGACTACAAAATTTGTGCAAAAATAGTATATGATTTAGAACAAATGAAGGAATTATATAATTTAGATAGTGAAGATAAAATAAAAGAATTTATATGGCAAGAAGTAAAAAAGGTTAATAAAACAATGCCAGCATATAAATATGTAAGGGATATAACAGTAACAACAAAAGAATTAATAAAAACTACAACACAGAAAATAAAAAGATTTGAAGAAATGAAAACAGTTAATTAAGAAAATAAAACTATAATCTTAAGGAAGATACAAATTGAGAGAGTAAAAATATAAAAATTTAAAAAGAAAAAATGTAATAAAAATGTAACAATTCTGTAACAAAAAAATAAAATAAAAATCTTAAAAGCCTATTGTAGTTTTTTGTAAGTTAATGTATAATTAGATATGAAATAGTAAATAAAAGCAATTATGCGTAAGATAAAGGAGGTATTTACAATGTCTAAGTCTGGCATAGTAAATGTGAGAATGGTTATTACAGAGGAAAAAATATTATCCAATATAGATAAAGTACAAAAGATGATAAACCCTAATAGTAAAAAACAAATTGTACAATTAGAAGAAGATACATACTTTAAAGATTTAATAGAATCAATAAAGTCATATTTAATAGAATATCCAAAAAAGAAAAACTTTCCAGCCAGTGTATATAGAGCTGCATATGGACTAGTAGAATATGCAACAAACCAATTTGAAGAAAATACAAAAAGAATAGAAGAATTAATTAGACAAAGAGAACAAAATATAGCATTAGCAGGACAATTAAAAGAATTAATAGAACAAGTAGATAATAAAGAAAATGAATGGAAAAGTAACGTAAAAAAAGCTGAAAACTCTTTTCAAGAAGATATTATAGAAACTTTAATGATTGTAGGAAAATCAAAAGAAGATACACAAGATTATCAAGATGCAATGAAACTATTAAAAGCAAGAGTAAATAATTTAGAAACTAATTTACATATTGAAATAGATATGGAAAGAATAGAAGATAGATCAAAAGCTTTAAGCTATATTGGAATTGAAGTTGCAGATGCATTAAAAGGAATTCCAACACCTGTAGAAGAAATGGAACAGGTAGTAGAAGAAAATAAAGAAGTAGTAAATGAACCAGAACAAACAGTAGAACAACAACAATATGTTCAAGAAACTACATTTGAAACAAAGAGAAGTTTATGGCAAAGAATTAAAGAAAGTAAGTTTGTAAGAACAATAAGATATATTACAAAAATAAGAATAAGAATAGACTATTCAGCACTTCCAGAAGGAAGAGGAGAAAAATAAAATATAATAGGGTTAGAATTTATATCTAATCCTTTTTTGTTTATAAAAATGGAAATCCCCCCAGCAGAGCTGAGGGGATTCGCATTAGTTGGAGTCAGCTGCCAGATGCACAGAGGGCTTGCCATCTTCTGGCATGGAACATATAACGGTTTTTATTGTACCATCAATGTCCATAAAACGCGCAGAATAGACGGAGCCGCCTGGTGTATACCCCTCGACTAAGACCATGTTTGGGGTAATCTGGTGGCCGACTTTGCTACTCATAATTTGAGAAGCAAGCTGGATTTTATTTTCCATATAAACCTCCTTTATATTTTATAGAGGTTAACAGTTACAATAAACTTATAAAGTTTATTACGATATATTATAATACAATTGACATAAAATTACAAGTCATTATTTTCAGAAGCTATTTTTACTTCTAAAAGTTTATTTTTCAATTCTGATTCAATTTTTACAAGTTCTCCTTCAGCAGCAAGTCTTTTAGCTTTTCCATCAGTATGAATTTGTATTAAATTATCGATTGTTTCAATCAAATCCGTATTTGTTTTTTGAAGTGTTTCGACATCCACAATAGCCCTTTCAGACTCTTGAGCAATTTGAATAGTACCTTGCTTTAAAATTTCGCTATTTGCCTTTAACATATCATTTGTAAGGTCAGTTACCTTCTTTTGAGTTTCTAAAGCTTTTTTAGAATTTGCTATACCCAAAGCAATGACAACTTGATTTTTCCAAAGAGGGATTGTATTTATTAAAGAGCTTTGAATTTTATTTATTAATTCACTATCATTATTTTGGATTAGCCTAATTTGAGGTGCCATTTGAATAGATATTATCCTTGTTGTTTTCAAATCATACAACTTTTTCTCAAATCTATTTATAGTATCTGACATGTCTTTTACAGCTTGTACATCTAATTGATCATTTGTTTCTTGAGCCTTTTTTTGAAGTGCTGGAAGTGTTACTGTATTTAACTCTTCTAACTTTTTCTCACCAGCTATAATGTACAATGATAGTTGTTTAAAATATTCCAAATTTTTTTCATACATTGTGTCAAAAGTTGCAATATCTTTTAGCATTGTTAATTTTTGAGATTCTAACATTTTTTCAATTTTATCAATATTTACCTCTACTTTATTGTATTTAGCGAGAATTTTATCAAACTGTTTTTTAGCTGAGTTGAACATTCCTAAAATTCCCTTTTGTTCAGTAGTAATAGATGCTGCATCGCTATTAAATCCTTTTATTTCGGTTACAAGAGAGGCAAGTAAGTCGCCAACAGCTCCAGTATCTTTAGTTTTCACCTCTGATAGAACATAGTCTGAAAATTTAGAAATATTGTTTTGAGCTGAAGAACCATATTGTAGAAGTTGTGCAGTATTTGTAGCATCAAGTTTTTCCAAGAATGTATTTATTGCTTGTTTTTCAGTATCTGATAGCTTATCGTAATTTAAAGAATTTTCAATTTTATTTTCTGATATTTCATTTCCATCCAATATAGTTGTTTCAAGTTGTTTTTTGTCAACTTTTTCGTTAACCTCTAATTTTAAATCTTCCATTTTATTTTACTCCTTCCATTTTTCAATTTAAATATTTTTATAAATTTGAATTAAATAAATTTCTTAATTGATATATAACATCTTCTGAATCAGCATTAATGCTAGCTGCTTCATTTATATTTGAAATTTCTCCTAATGCAGAAATATCAGCATTATATCCAATAGTATAAATTGGTATATTTAGATTTTTAACAACTCTTGTAGCATCTGATAACTTACAACCTGTATTTGTTTCGCCATCACTTAGTACAAACATCATCAATTTTGCATCTGGGATATCTTTTTTCTTTTCAAGTAACATATTTGTAGCTACCATAATGGCATCAAAAGTGGCTGTATTACCAGTAGCGTACAAGCTTTGTACTGCATTATTGAAATATGAACGTTGAGTAATGTCAAATTGATTTATAGGTAATTCAATAGTAACATCAGTACTATAACTTACAAGTCCAATATAATTATTTTTATTTATATATTGACCACCATTTATTAATGATTTTTTCAAATTAGACAATGGTACACCAGACATGCTACCTGAAACATCTGCTACGAATACTGCTATAATTGGCTTTCCAGAATCTTTTTCTTCTTTCCACAATTGTTGAGCTTGTAGAATTGTATTTCCATCATAAGTAGTTAAATTTGAATTATTTTCATTTTGATTAAATCCATAATTTTTAGCTAAATTTTGTTGTTGCTCATCTAAAGCATATTTTGAAAATGCCTCAATTAGTTGGGTTTTTTCTGGAGAAATTGTACCACATGCATAAAGTGGATTATTATGAGGTATTCCAAAAGGTATAAATGTATAATTATTTTTTAATGTTGGGTCATTTTCATAAGTTTGATATTCCATAATAAATGCATCCAAAGAGCCACTTTCTGCTGCAGATCTCATTTGCATTGTATTATATGATACAAATGGAATATTTTCTTGAAATTTTTGAAATCCTTCTTTTGCCTTTTCACTTAGAGGATTTTCTGAGTCAAAATATGAAAGTGTTGATATTAAAAGGTTTAATCCTGTTGAACTAGCATATGGATTTGTATATCCAAATGATATTTCTCCATTTGTAGTTGCCTGAACAACTGCTGCTAAATCTGCTTTACCATATTTAGATTCGAGTGTTTTAGATGTTCGTTGCGAAATTAATATTCCAGCTGTATTTTTAACTAGAGAATCAGATATTTTTGTTAGATTAACTGATTGAGCTTGTGCCATAGCTGCCCATAATTCATTTGATGGAGCAAATAATTCTGGTACATGTTTACCTGAAACGATATAATCTACAGCATCTCCGGATGAAATATTACGTACAGAAACTGATGCTTGTTTTCCATTAATAGAATATCTTGAATTATTAAATTTTTCTGCAACTTCTTTAAGCCAACCATCAGTTCCATCACCGCTTTTTTCAGGAGATGAAAAGATTTCTACATTTATATACCTATCGCTATCTTCGTTGCCTTTTACAGTCAAATCATATTCATCAATTTCTGGTAATTCATCTTTTAACGAAGTTTGCTCAAGTGTCACTTTAGATTTGTTTGGAGTGGCAGTTGTTACATTTATTCTTTTTAAATACTTTTCTAAATATCCAAGAGATTTTTCTTCTGGACTTTTGCCAATTTGTTGAGTTACATATATTCCTGTAACTACTATTACTAAAAATACTGCTATTAGTATAAAAAATATTTTTTTGGTATTATTTTCTTTTCCCATTTTAAATTTCCTTTCCTTATAAATCGTCATTTTCGCCTCTTAATGTTTTTAATGAATTTGTCATATCATTTAATACTTTGCCTAAAGTATCGTCATTAGATGATGTGTCATCAATTTGAGAAACTTCTGTCAGCAATTTATTGAATTCACCAAGAATATTGTTATTGCTATCTAAAAGCTTTTGTATATATGCCTTATATTCATTTTCCATGTTGTTTCCTATATCTGAATCAAAAATTGCAATTCTATTTAATATTTTTCGAATATTATTAAATAGAAAATTTGAAGCTTGATTAGCCAAATCTGTCAAGGCTGTAAAATGTTCTTGATTATTTTGCTCCAAAAGTTCATTTAACACATCTTTCTTTCTAGTCATTGAATCTAGCTGTGTTAGAGCTTGTTTAACTTGAGTGTAAAAAGGTGAGTTTTTTCTTAGTTTTGAATCTAGAGCTTCTTTATAATCATTTGCATTTTTCAGTTTATCTAAATCGTACCCATATTTTGCTGTAGTCGAGTGAGTTACATATATATAACCAGATATAAAGCATATTATATTTATTAGAATTACTGTGCAAAATATTAAAGTATTACTACTAAATGATATTGCTAAAATTGCAGGTGAAAATATTATAATATCTAGTATTGACAGTATTATTATTGCTATAACTAACTTTACAAGAGTTTTATTACTCATTTTATATAGACCTCCTTTTGTTATCAAGTTTATTTTATCATAATGTATATTTGTTTTCAATATTTTTTATTTCTGAAATTGTTCAATGATAAAACAAAATTAAGCCAATGTACTATCTGATATTCTTAAGAGTCAAAAAAATATATCTAACAATAAAAAGTTAGATATATTTTTTTGTTAGATATTTGTTAGATGTTTAGAGTCTATTCTAAAACTCACTAAACTTTAAAACTTAATGGTGGGCAGGGATGGATTCGAACCATCGTACTCAAATGAGAACAGATTTACAGTCTGCCGCCTTTAGCCACTCGGCCACCTACCCATATATATGAAATGGTGCTCCCTCAAGGATTCGAACCTTGGACCAACCGGTTATGAGCCGGTTGCTCTGACCAACTGAGCTAAGGGAGCATAAACATCTTTTATTTAACGCAAGATAAAGTATAAACTATTTTTTTGGGATTGTCAAGTATTTTGTAAAAAAATATATTATTGCAAGAATTTTTATGTTATGATAAAATATGAAACATAAAATGATGCTTTTGTGGAGGAAATCTAATGAAAAAAATGGTTGTCTTAATAATAATATTAGCAATTATATTTGCTGGAATGGTAATAAGAAGAAATCAAATACAAAGTATGAGTAATATTAACAATGTATCAGCAGAAGAAGTTAATTTAATAGAAGAATATATATCAAAAATATACATGTGGAGTGAAGTATCAGGAGAAGCACTACCAAAATTCGAAGATATAAATCAAGCAAATGAAATTTGGATATGGCAGGTTGTCAAGAAAAATCTAGAAGAAGAAAAATTTTCTTATGAACAAATTGAAAAAAAAGCAAAAGAATTATTTGGAGACAATTTTCAGAAAAAATTTCCACAAGAAGGAATAGAGGGAATCATTACCAAAGAGGAAGAAAATCAATATAAGGCAACAAGTATAATAATTGATGAAAAAGAAGACAAATTTTTATTGTATAATATAGGAAAAAATGAAAATCAATATATAGTAGAAATAGTTGAATATATTGAAGACTATATAGAAGGAAGCAATTTAGAAGATGAAACTCAAGAATACAACATAATACTAAGAAATATACAAAATGAAGAAATTGAAAAAGTAAAAAGTTCACTAAGTGACATTCAAAAAAAAGAAATAATAAAAAATAATATAGATAAATATACAAAGAAAAAAATTATACTAAATAAAAAAGATGATGGAAATATGGTAGTAACAAAAATAGAATAGTGGAGATAAGTATAATGAAACAATTAGAAAAATGTGAAATATGTCCGCACAAATGTGGGGTAGATAGATATTCACAGAAATTAGGAAGATGTAAAGCAAAAGACACAGTAAAAATAGCATTATATTCAATACATAATTTTGAGGAACCGTGTATTAGTGGAAAAAATGGCTCAGGAACGATATTTTTTTCAAATTGTAATTTGAATTGTAAATATTGTCAAAATTATGAAATAAGTCAATTAGGAAAAGGAAAAGAAATTTCAATAGATGAGTTAGCAAAAATATTTATAGAACAACAGGAAAAAGGTGTAGAAAATATTAATTTGGTAACACCTACAAGTTATATTTTACAAATTATAGAAGCAATAAAAAAAGCCAAAAATAAAGGCCTAAAAATTCCAATTGTATATAATACAAATGCATATGAAAGAGTAGAAAGCTTAAAATTATTAGAAGGATATATAGACATTTATTTACCAGACTTGAAATATGCACAAAATAATTTAGGAGAAAAATATTCTAAAGTACCAAATTATTTTGAAATAGCAACAAATGCAATTAAAGAAATGTATCGACAGGTTGGAAAATTCATTATAAATAGTAAAGGGACTATGGAAAAAGGAATTATTATTAGACATCTAGTGCTACCTAATAACATAGAAAATAGTAAAAAAGTTTTGAAATGGATAAAGGAAAATTTTGAAGATGATGTATTAATAAGTGTTATGGCACAATATTTTCCTACATATTTAGCAAAAGAAGATAAAGAACTAAATAGAAAACTTACAAAAGAAGAGTTTGAAGATATTCAGAACTATGTGTGGGATTTAAACATAAAAAGTGGATATATTCAAGAATTGGGAGAACATGAAGAAGAATATGTTCCTAAATGGGAATTTTAAATAAGTAAAAAGCTTGTAAAAAAAATTATAATTTGATATATTAAAATAAAAAAGAAAGAGGATAATTTATTATGAGAATAGTAGAACCATGGATTAAAGTAGAAAAAATAGATGGAAAAAAAATAATGAAAAAAATAGAAAGAGCATGCAGAACTTGTTATCGTTCAGAAGGAAAGATTACAGATGATAGCTATAAAAAATTGTTAAATAATTGCATTACAAGAGGGCATGAATCTGTACTAGAACATGAAAAAGTAACAGTTAGAATATATAGTGATATAGGTTCTTATAAAGATTTAACAAGACATAGGTTTGCAAGTTTTTCAGTAGAATCTACAAGATATTGTAGTTATGATAAAGATAAATATGGTAATGAAATTGCATTTATAAATCCAGTATATATAGAAGATAAAGAAATGTATGAAATTTGGAAAAAAACAATGCAAGAGATTGAAAAAAGTTATATAAAAATGAAACAATTAGAAGCAACAACTGATATGTGTAGAGAATTGTTACCTCATTCTACAGCAGCTGAATATACAATGACTGCTAATATAAGAGAGTGGAAACATATATTATCTTTAAGAACTACAAATCATGTACATCCAGCTATTAGACAAGTTTTAATTCCGTTATTAAAATATTTTAAAGAAGAGATGCCAGAAATATTTGGAGATGTAAAATATGATGAAGAATTCAAACAAGAATATTATGCCAAATTATCAGTAGAAGAGGAAGTATAAAAAAGGAGAAATAAAAATGTTAAGTATAATAGTAGCAAAAGCTAAAAATAATATAATAGGAAAAGATGATAAAATTATTTGGAATTTGCCAGAGGATTTAAAAAGATTTAAAGAAATAACAACAGGACACACACTTATTATGGGAAGAAAAACTTTTGAATCTCTAGGAAAAATTTTGCCAAATAGAAAACATATAGTTTTTAGTCAAAATCCAGATTTTAAAGTTAAAAATGAAAATGTTGAAGTAGTACAATCTATGTTACAAATTCAAGAGTACATAGAAAATGATGAAGAGAATTTTGTTATAGGTGGAGCAATGATGTATAATTTGTTAATGCCACATGTAACAAAAATGTATGTAACAGAAATTGATAAAGAATTTGAAGGAGATGCATTTTTTCCAAAAATAAATAAAGATATATGGAAAGAAGTTAGTAGAGAAGCAGGTCCTAAAGACGGAATAAATGATTTCAAATATGAATATGTAATTTATGAAAAAATAAAATAGATTAATTTAATAGCTTTTGGTTAAACTAAAATTATAAGTGGAGGTAAAGAACATGTTTAAACCAAAAGCTATTTATTATGAAAATGGTATTGAAAATTATACTTTAGGAAAAGAACTTCTAGAAAAATATAAAGAAGTACCTAAATTTGAAATAGAAAATCATAATAATATAGAAGAAATGAGAAAAAAATCAAACAAAGAATTTTTAAATATGAAAAGAAATTTAATTATAGGTACTAGAAAAACACATAAGTATTCGGAAAATCATAAAGTATCAGATTTTCTAGTTCCATATACATCATCTGGATGTACAGCTTCTTGTTTATATTGTTATTTGGTTTGTAATTACAATAAATGTGCATATTTGAGACTTTTCGTAAATAGAGAACAAATGCTAGAAAAAATTATAAAAACAGCACAGAAAAGTGAAAAAAATCTAACATTTGAAATAGGTAGTAATAGTGATTTGATTTTAGAAAATACTATTACAAATAATTTAGTTTGGACTATTGAAAACTTTAAAAATACTGATAAAGGATTATTAACATTTCCCACAAAATTTGATATGGTAGATTCAATTTTACCGTTAGAGCATAATGGCAAAATTATTATAAGAATGAGCGTAAATCCAGAAGAAATTATTAATAAAGTTGAATTTGGCACTTCTAGATTAAAAGGTAGAATAGAAGCAATTAATAAACTAAAAGAAGCAGGATATAAGATAGGAATATTAATAGCACCAGTAATTTTTGTCGAAAATTGGGAGAATTTGTATTTGGAATTAATACAGCTACTTGAGCAAGAGTTGTCAGAAAAAGTAAAAAAAGATGTATTTTTTGAAGTGATTTTTATGACTTATAGTTATGTACATGTAAAAATAAATGAAGAGGCATTTCCAGAGAGTATAAATCTCTACAATAAAGATTTAATGACTGGTAGAGGAAGGGGAAAGTATTGGTATAAAAATGAAGTAAGAAATAAAGGAGAGCAATTTTTTAGAGAGAATCTTCAAAAATATTTCCCTAAAAATCAAATTATATATATAGTTTAAGAGGATAAATCATATGAGCAAGGTTTTGAGCTTTATGATTTATATTTTTTTTACAAAAATATTACAAAAATAATACATTTTAATTACAAACGTAAAAAATGTTGAAAAAAATAAAAAGATATTTTATAATAAAAATACATAACATATTATGTACAAAACAAAAGAAAGGGGAATTTCCAGATGAATTTAAAAATAAAAAAAGAAGGAAAACTAAAAAATGGTAAATTAAGTATAGGCCAAAAAGAAAAAGGTATAACACTGATAGCTTTAGTTATAACTATAATAGTGTTATTAATTTTAGCAGCAGTAAGTATAGCAACATTGTCGGGGGAAAATGGGATATTAAATATGGCATCAAGAGCATCAAGAGAGACAAACAAATCGACAGCAAAAGAAAGAATAGAATTGGAAGTAATGGGAAGTATAAGTGACGGAATGTCATTAGATGTAGGAAAGTTAAATGAAAATTTAAAGAAGAATATTCCAGAACTAAAACATGGTGGAAAAAGTTTAGATGATAATCCAATAGAAAAGTTACCAACCATTGTAGAATTAGATGGTTTTACGTTTGAAATAGATGAAGATGGAAATGTAACAATTTTAGAAGGAATAACATTAAGTAAAAAAAGTGTAGAATTACAAATAATAACAGGTGCTAGTGGAACGACAAATGAAGAAGAAACAATAACTGCAACACTAACAAGTATTTCTGGTCCAATAACATGGAAGACAGAAGGTAAAGATACAATAGATTTAGAACAATCAGACGATGGTAAAAGTGTCACAATAACTGCAAAAAATGCAGGAAATGAAACAATAAAGGCAACATGTTCAGGAGAAACAGCAGAATGTGAGGTTACAGTGAAAAATGTAACAGCAGTTAACAGTATAAAATTAGAACCAACAGAAAAAACAATAGATGAAGGAGGAGAGTTTACAATAAAAGCAACAACAGAAGGCGGAGACGAAAAGATAAAATGGAAAAAAACAGAAGGAAATGCAGAAATAATAATAACGCCAATAGGAGAAGGAAACAAAGAATGTAAAATAGTAGCACAAAAAGAAGGAACAGCAAAAGTAGAAGCCACAGCAGCATGTGGAGCAAAAGCAGAATGTAAAATAACAGTAAAATCACCATACATAGATAATAGTTATGTGCAATATGATGTAGAATATAAGGATGTGTATACAGGAACACAATATACAAAAAATACAGGCTGGAGATTATTAACAGACTTATCAAAGAACGAGAAAGAAGGAACATATGAAGGAGATATAGATATAATAAGTACAGGAATACCAGCAAAATTATATTACTATTACAGTACAGTTAAAAGTGCATCTTGGGCGGAAAAAGACCAAAATAAAAGACAAGAATTTTTAGACAAAAATAGCTATCAGTCTCGTAAAGAGTCAGATTATAACATACATGCAGCAGTAGGATTATTAAATAATTTTAAAGAAATAATATTTAACCATAAAGGAGATGATTTAAGTACTTCAACTTTAACGGAGAATAAAGGTGGATATAGAGAAATAAAAACAAATGGAATTCAAGTTGAAGTAAATGAAAGTGAAGAAAAAAAGGCAGGCGATTTATTTACAGCCAATATAGTAAGAGGAAACATAACAGGAATAAGGTCAGTACACTTAGGTGATATAAAAGGAACAAATGATGAAAATACTAGTACTGACACTATAACAAATACAGATGATAAAAAACCAGGATTGTTTAAACTAAATGATTATAAACCAGATGTTCATAATTCGGGACTGTACTGGTTGGCCTCTCCGATCCCTTACTACAGCTACGACTTGCGCTATGTGCTCTACAACGGCAACATCACCAGCAGCTTTAGCAGCACTAGCGGTGTGCGTCCCGTAGTTTCTATATCTGGGGTCAAATTAAAATTGAATGGTCATGTATGGGAGTTTGTTAAATAAGGTGAAAAATTAAAATAAAAAGTTTTTCCGTGTGGCCTTGTGTCACACGGAAAAGTGATTTTCACATAGGAGGAACAAAATAAATGACAATGCAGACAATGATTAAGGCTATAAAAAAAATACATCCAAAAGATGTGGTGTTATTCAAAATAGGAAGTTTTTATCAAACATATAGCAAAGATGCATATATAATATCCTATTTATTTGACTATAAGACAAAAAAAATTCAAGAAAATTATAGCTCTTGTGGTTTTCCAAGTAGTAGTCTTTCAAAAAACTTAGCAAAATTAGAAGAGAAAAAGATTAATTATGTAATAGTTGATAAAAGAAGTAATTATGAGGATGAAGAGAAATTTGACAATAAAAATTTAAATAAATATGATGAAATCTTTGAAAAAGCTCATAAATATGTAGTTATAAAAAATAGAATAGATAATATAAATAACAGTTTGATAAATGAAATTGACAAAGATCAAATAATGGAAAAAATAAGAAAAATAGAAGATATAGTGTATGAAAGAGGAAAAATTTAAAATTATACAATTTATAAGAGAATTGTTGGTAAAAATAGATAAAGAACTAGACAATTTTCCAAAAAAAGATATAGAAATAAAGAACAGAATTAGAAACAATAGTTATGACTTGCTAGAAATAGCATATGATGCAAATACAACATCAAATATACAAAGAAAAAAAGAGTTATTAGAAAAAGCAGTAGCAAAAATAAAAACAATAGATTTTCTGCTTAATTTATCTTATGACAAACAGCTTATAACTAATAAAAAATATCTGAAATTAGGTTTGAAAATGGATGATATTATAAAATATACATCAGGGTGGTTGAAAAAAATAAGTGAACCTGGGGCATAGTTGTATGGTTGGCCTCTCCGAACCCTAACAACAGCAACAACTTGCGCAATGTGAACTACAACGGCAACATCAACAACAACAATAACAACACTAACGGTGTGCGTCCCGTAGCTTCTAAAAAACTGTGGTATAGTAGACAAAATGTTACTATAGAGAAGTTTTAGAAACAAACTATGTCCTTTACTCATAAAATATGAGTATAAAATAAATTTAGATAAATATATTTGTTAGTAGGTTTAATATCGAAAGGGAATATATTTTAGCACTAAATTTAAGAGAGTCTCTAAGGCTCTCTTTTTAAAATAGTTTGATATTATTTGAACATAAGCTTTCATAACTTACGACACTACAAGACATATTGTTTAGATGAATTTGATTGGTTTGGTACAAATGTAATCTTTTTTTTAGTCGTCTTTTTACAGTTCTATATTTAGCATATTTACCATTAATGGTACGTCCTAAAAATATAAAATTGTTTGTACTTTTAAATAGACGAGTTTTTTTATTTAAATACAATTTTTCATGTTCTAAGAATTTTTTTAATTCTTCAAGACAGTATTTTAGATAGTCCTTTGAAGGATGAAATAATAAGAAATCATCTTGATATCTTAAAAAATATGGTATTTTTAATGTTTCTTTAATGAAATGATCCATATCATTTAAATAGAAAATAGCTAATGCTTGACTTGACATTGAACCAATATTTAAGCCATTTGGTTCACTATCTATAATATCAAAAACAATTTTTAAAGCATCTTTATCTTTAATTCTTCTTTGTAACTTATCTTTTAAAATATTATGGTCAATACTTGAAAAAAATTTGCTAATATCACATTTTAAAATATAAAAATCATTATGATATTTTATCTTACATTTAGTATAAAATTTTTTGAATAATGCTAATCCTGCACTAGTTCCTAAATTTTTTCTGCTTGCCACATTTACGTCTAATAAACAAGGAAGTAAAGAAGGATATAATATTTCTCTAGTAACTAAGTGATTTATAGTTTTATCTTGCATTCCTTGACTTGTTATTTTTCTTTCTTTTGGTTCATATATTGTAAATCTATTATATGGTCCGTGGTATATAAGATTTTGATTCTAACAAAGCATAAATTCTTGCAATGTAAATACATCTATATTCTTTATATTTGTTTACTCTATTTTTATTTCTAGTATTTCTACAAACTTCATCATATGCAGCCATTATATTTTCTATTTTACAAATTTGTTGATATAAATTTGACTTTCTTTTCATAAAAATTATCCCTTTAATTTAGATTGTATATTTTGCAATTTAAAAAAAGCATCTTTAAAGCTAATTTCATCAAAATTAATATTCAAAATTTCTTGAATTACAGAATTTGTATTGTGTTCAGAAATTTTAAAATCATCATTTGTTGAAGAAGAAACAATTTGAAATTGTATATTAGATTTTTCTAATAATTGAGAATAGTGAGAAATTTTGCTTATAGGAAAGCCACATTTTATTACATGAGAATTTAAATCTGTCAATTTAAATTTAAATAATTCAGATAATACTAAAGCATCATCTTCTAAAGCAATATAGAAGATACCACTTTGAAATAAGTATAAGATATTAGAATTTTGCTTTTTTAATATTTGATATTGATGAAATAATTTACTCATAAGTTACCTCCTAAATTATAAAAATATTGTAACATTTTTTTTACAAAAAGGCAATAAAACATTGTCGATTTGCAAAAAAAATGTTATAATGATTTTGGAGGGAGATATAAATGGAAAACGAAAATTTAAAGAAAAATGTACAAAAATATTTACTTTTAGAGTTTATTGAAATATTAGAAGAATTAAAAAATTTATACGAAGACGAGGACATAAAGGCAAAAATAGAAAAGCAAAAAGCAAATTTATTAAAACAATTAGAAGATTTAAATGAAGATAATTTATTAGATATTATTGATATAACTGTAGATGAAAAGATAGAGCCATATAGTAAAATTTATACAAAAAATAAAGAATACATAAATATAGAAGAAGAGATAAAAAAATTAAAGGATAAAGTAAAAAATTCTAACTCTGCTATAATAATAGAAGAATTAGAAGATAAGATTTATGAAAAATGTAATTTTGATTTTAAATGGGCATATATAATTGGTCTTTTAGACGGAATAAATTTTATAAAATTTAGATAAAGATAGAATTATAATTCAAAATCTTTGACCCCAGTATAAAAATCAACAATAGGTTTTTCTAAAACTATAGAAAAAGCTAATAATTCAAAATCCTTTACAGCTCTTTTGTTATGCTCAATTGCGTAAACATCTGCTTTATATAAAGTTACTCCAAGAAGTTCTAATTTTTGGCATAAAACTCTTTGAGAATAACCTTTTTCTTGACGGAATTTTTTGAAGTTTTCAGATATTACATTGTACTTTTTGTTTAGCATAATATTCTCCTTTAATTATTTTTATATATTTTACATTAAAAATAAGAAATGGCGGCATAATTTTCTTGCCTATAACAATAAAAAAATTTAAAATATTTTTTTAGAATATTTTAAATTATTCAAAGAAATTATCTGAATTTTCAAATAGTTGTTCTAAAGTAATATTAAGAACTTTACAAAAAGCTACTGCCTCAAAATCTTTAACGGTTTTTTTACCATGTTCTATTTCATAAATATCTGAAATATACATTGTTACGCCTATTAAATCTAATTTTCTACATAGTGCAGGTTGAGATAATTCTTGTAATCGACGATATTTTCTAAGATTTTTGCCAATAATATTTAGATTACCATTCAATGTTTTTACTTTCATAATAAACTCCTGTATTAATATTATTATGCATTGTACAATAAAAATTATTCAAAACTTACAGGCTGTAACTGTAAATAAAGTATAAAATTAGGAGGATTAGCATATAAATGAAAAATATGAATTTAGAGCAAGAATTTTTAAATGAGGACATTAGGATGTTAATATCTGAAAGAATAGGACAAATATATAGAAAAATAAAAAAAGATAAAATAATAAAAAAAATACAGAAAGAAGTTGAGAAGCAGGAAGAATATATAGAAAATTTTTTTAAAAATTCTATAGATAACGGATTTGATATGTATTGCAAGTGGGAGGAAGCAAGAAGTCAATATGAAGATGAAATTTTAAAAAAAATTTATACTGAAGGAATTAGAGATGGGGTAAGATTTATAATATATAATATAAAATAAAAGTTAAAATTTTTATTGTATGATGATTATAAAAGAAATGTTTTAGATATTTTATATTAATATCTAAAACATTTCTTTATTTAAATTAGGTATTTTTTGCTCTTTTCAAAAATATAAAATTATGATAGTATAATTATACAAATAAGCTAATTGGAGGTATAAGTAATATGTCTTATATAGAACTAAAAAATGTTTGTAAAGTATATCAAATGGGAGAAGTACAAATAAATGCATTAGATAACACAAATTTTCAGATAGATAAAGGAGAGCTAGTAGTAATAGTAGGACCTAGTGGAGCAGGAAAAACTACAACGCTAAATATATTAGGAGGAATGGATACAGTAACTTCAGGAGAAGTTTTAATAGATGGAAAAGATATTACAAAATTAAAAAACAAAGAATTAATAAAATATAGAAGAGAAGATATAGGATTTGTTTTTCAATTTTATAATTTAGTACAAAATTTGACAGCAAAGGAAAATGTAGAATTGGCAACACAAATATGTAAAGATTCATTGAATCCCGAAGAGGTAATTGAGAAAGTAGGACTAAAGGATAGGAAAAATAATTTTCCATCTCAATTATCTGGAGGAGAACAACAAAGAGTAGCAATTGCAAGAGCCATTGCTAAAAATCCAAAATTATTATTGTGTGATGAACCAACAGGAGCATTAGATTATAAAACAGGAAAACAAATTTTAAAGTTGCTACAAGACACTGCTAAAAAAGAAAATATGACAGTATTAATCATAACGCACAATACAGCAATAGCACCTATGGCAGACAAAGTAATTTATTTTAAAAATGGTACAGCACAAAAAGTTGAAATAAATGAAAGTCCTATTTCAGTGGAAGAAATTGAATGGTAAAATGTGAAAGGAGATAATATAATTGAAAAATGTATTGATAAAAGACAGTGTAAAAGAAATAAAAAATACATATAAAAGATTTATATCAATATTATTAATGGCTTTTTTAGGAGTAGGCTTTTTTGCTGGGATTAGAGCAACTTCACCAGATATGGTTGCAACAATAGATAAACAATATAAAGCTCAAAATGTTTTTGACTTAGAAGTAATATCAACATTGGGATTAACTAATGAAGATATAGAAGAAATAGAAAAGATACAAAGCATTGAAGAAGTAGTAGGAACATATGAAAAAGATGCAAGATTAGAAATTGATAATACCGAAATTATAGTTAAATTGATGTGTCAAGATGATATAAATAAACCAATAATTATAGAAGGTAGAAAACCTGAAAAAGCTAATGAATGTGTTGTAGAAGAAAATTTTTTAATTGCAAACAATAAAAAAATAGGTGATACAATAACTTTAGAAGTTGAAAACACAACAAATGATGAAGGAGAAGAAATTGAATTCTTAGAACAAAAAGAATTAGAAATAGTAGGAACTGCAAAGTCACCATTATATCTATCAAGAGATAGAGGAACTAGTAGTTTAGGAGCAGGAAAAATAAATTATTATATGTATATATCTAAAGATAATATAAAAGCAAAAGACATATATACACAAATATATATTAAAATATTAGGAGCAAATGAATTTGAAACATCAAGTAAAAAATATGAAGAATGTGTTGAAAAAGTACAAAATGAAATAGAAAAAATTAAAGAACAAAGGCAAAATGCAAGATATAATAGTTTAATAGAAAAAGCAACTAATAAAGTAAATGAAGCCCAAAAAACTTTTGATACAGAAAAAAATGATGCTCAAAACAAAATAAATGAAGCAGAGAAAGAAATCCAAGATGGAAAGAATAAAATAGCAAATGGTGAGAATGAAATAAAACAAAATGCACAAAAGGCAAATACAGAATTTTATAATGCACAAGTAAAGATAAATTCAGCCAAACAACAAGTGCAACAAAGTGAAGAACAATTGAAAAATCAAGAACAGGAAGCAAATGCAAAGTTTGTTGAGTTAGAACAACAAAAACAAGAATTATCAAATAATATTGTACAAATCGAACAAGGACTAAAAAATATAGAAATTCAATACAATCAAATATTAGAAGCTTTAAAAAATCCAAAATTACCAGAAGAACAAGTACAAATGTATGAACAAACTAAATTAACTTTAGAGAAATCAAAAAATGAATTAGAAAATAATAAAAAACAGGTACAAATTGGAATAGCACAAATAGATGAAGCGATAAGCACTGGAAAACAAGAAATTGAAAATGGAAAATTACAAATAAGTAATGCGAAAGCAGAAATAGATAAAAACCAAGAACAATTAAATAGTAGTAAACAAAGCACAAATAAACAAATACAAGAAGCAAAGCAAGAAATAGAAGTTTCAAAACAAAAGATATTAGATGGTGAAAAAGAATTAGAAGAAAATAAAAAAGAATTTGAAACTAAAATAAAAAATGCAGAAAATGAATTAATAGATGCAAGGGCAAAAATTGCAGATATAGAAAATCCCAAATGGTATATTTTAGATAGATATTCTAACATTGCTTATAATAGTTTTATTCAAGACACACGGAAGTGTAGCAAATATAGGAAAAGTATTTCCAATTGTATTTTTCATAGTTGCAACATTAATTTCATTAACATCAATGACAAGAATGGTTGAAGAACAAAGAGTACAAATAGGTACATTGAAAGCACTTCGGATATAATAAAATGCAAATAGCAGGAAAATACATAATATATGCATCACTAGCGTGTATTATTGGTGGAATATTGGGAATGAGTGTAGGATTTATTATGCTTCCTAAAATTATATGGCTAATGTATCAAATGATGTATAACATATCAGATATACAGTTAAGATTTGATATACAACAAGGAAGTATAGGACTAATATTAATTAGTTTATGCAGTATAGGAGCTACAATATATGCAGCACTAAAAGAATTAGTACATACACCAGCAAATTTGATGAGACCGAAAGCACCTAAAGTAGGAAAACGTGTAATTTTAGAAAGAATACCTTTTATATGGAAAAGATTAAGTTTTACTAGAAAAGTTACAGTAAGAAATATTTTTAGATATAAAAAAAGATTTTTAATGACAATTATAGGTATATGTGGATGTACTTCACTGATATTAGCAGGATTTGGACTAAAGGATTCTATTAGTGGTATTTTATCATATCAATTTGAAAAAGTATTTAAATATGATATGCAAATAAGCTTAATAAATGGATTAGAAGAAGAACAAAAAAATAATGTTATTCAAAAGCTACAACAAAATGATAAAATTGAAGAAGTTATAGAAACATATATGACATCATTAACTATACAAAATGGAGATTTAACTGAAGATGTTCAGATAATTGTACCAAAAGATAAAAAAGAATTAGAAAAAGTAATACAATTAACAGATTTAAAAACAAAACAAACTGTAGAATTAAATGAAAATGAAATACAGATAACAGATAAAGTAGCACAGTTGCTAAATGTTAAAGAAGGGGATAATGTAACATTAAAAGATAATGATGAAAACACTAAAGAAGTAAAAATAGGGCATATAGTAGAAAACTATATTTCTCATTATGTGTATATGTCTAAAGAAATGTATGAAAATTTATATGAAGATAATTATAGTACAAATGTACTGTTAACACAAAATATGCCAATAGATGAAGCAGAAGAAGATAAGTTAGCAAAGGAAGTAATTGAGCAAGAAGAAATAGGCTCTATATCGAGAACGTCTTCAATAATAACCTCGATGGATGACACTTTAAAATCATTAAATTATGTAGTTGTAGTTTTAATTGTATCAGCAGGATTATTAGCTTTTGTAGTATTGTATAATTTGCAAAATGTGAATATAAGTGAAAGAATAAGAGAACTAGCAACAATAAAAGTATTAGGTTTCTATGATAAAGAAGTGTATTCATATGTGACAAGAGAAACTGTTTTATTAACTTTAATAGGAATTGTATTAGGTTTAGTTGGAGGATATTTTTTAAATATATTTATAATAGAAACTTGTGAAATAAATATACTAAGATTTAACAAAATTGTACACTTTATGAGCTACATATATGCAATTTTAATTACTGTTTGTTTTACATGTATAGTAAACATTGTAACATATTTTGCATTAAAAAAGATAGATATGATTGAGAGCTTAAAGAGTATAGAATAAAAAAGTATAAGTTTTGATATTTTTATAATCACAATTACCTCACCTTTTCACCTTAAAATGCACCTCTTGGTATTTACATATTTATTGATAAATCGACGCTTGATTGAAATGAGAAATAGAAATTCTTATATACAAAATTGAGGAATGTTCACGGAAAAAGGATTACTAATATATTCTTTTTCATTACACGCCTCGGCTTGATACATGACTTAGAAATTCTTGATAAAATCAATCAGCGCCCTCGTGAGGCGAGATTCCCTAATTGATTTTATTTAGAATTTCTACAGTCATTCCACGGCGCATTCGTCGTTTCACTCAAAAGAATATATTAGTAATCCTTTTAGCCTGAGTGAAAGAGGCGCAATTTTGTATATTAGAATTTCTTTTCGAATGTAATGAACAAGTCGATTTATCAATAAATATGTAAATACCAAGAGGTGCATTTTAAGGTGAAAAGGTGAGGTAATTGTGATTATAAAAAATACAGAAACAAAAAAACAAAAAAGGCTGTACAAAATAAATTCTAAAATGATATAATAAGCATCAAAGAACACATGATAAAAGTGGAGGAACAATAAATGGGAAATATAGTTTTATTAGATGATTTGACAATAAATAAAATAGCAGCAGGAGAAGTAATAGAAAGGCCAGCATCTGTAATAAAAGAAATGGTTGAAAACTCAATAGATGCAGGAGCAACTAATATAACAGTAGAAATAAAAAATGGAGGCATATCATATATAAAAGTAACTGACAATGGCAAAGGAATTGCACAAGATGATTTAGAAATAGCTTTTGAAAGACATGCTACAAGTAAAATTAGAAGTGCAGACGATTTAAACACTGTAACCTCAATGGGGTTTAGAGGAGAAGCTTTAGCAAGTATTGCAGCAATTAGTCATGTAGAACTAGTATCAAGAACACAACAACAAGATGTAGGATATAAAGTTATTGTAGAGGCAGGAAATGTATTAGAAAAGTATGAAGTGGGAGCTCAAACGGGAACATCTATTACAGTAACTAATTTATTTTTTAATACACCAGTAAGATATAAATTCTTAAAAAAAGACTATACAGAATCTGGATATATAGAAGATGTAATAACAAGAATAGCTTTGGTGAACCCTAACATATCAATAAAATTAATAAATACAGGAAAAACAGTAATACAAACAAATGGCAATGGTGATTTAAAGTCAGTAGTTTATAGTATATATGGAAAAGATATTGCTAATGCAATTTTAGAAGTATCATATACATATGAAGATATAAAAATTAGTGGAGTTATAGGAAAACCACAAATAGCAAGATCTAATAGAACAAATCAATTATTTTTTGTAAATAAAAGATATATAAAAGACAAAATATTAACATCATCAACTGAACAGGCATATAAAGGATTAATTCCAATTGGAAAATTTGGATTTGTAGTTTTAAACTTAGAAATGAATCCATCTAAAGTAGATGTCAATGTACATCCAGCAAAATTAGAAGTGAGATTTGAAGAAGAAAATAAAGTATTTCAATCCATTTTTCATGCGATAAAAGATACATTATTAAAAAGTGAATTAGTAGCTAATACAGAACAAAATTTATCAGATGATGAGGAAACAAAAGATTCACTATTTGATTTCAGAAAACAAAATACTGAAAAAATAGAAGCATATACAGAAGAGGAAATGGAGATAAAAACTAATAACATTTTAGAAAATATAGATGAAAGTTTATATAAAATCAAACCAAGATCATTTAGAAACAAAAAGATGAATTCACCTATTGACACTACAGATATATTGGATAAACTAAGATACATGAAACAAAAAATGGAAGAAGAAATAGAAGATAGTGATGAAGAGGTTGAAGAAGAAGGGGTAGAGGAAGAAAGTACAAACTATCAGTATCTAAATGAACGATTAAAAACGAATAAAGTAGAATATGAACCAATAGAAGAACAATTAGATCAAGAAGAACTAGAGCAACAAGTACAGCCAGATATGCAAGAAGAAGTAAATCAACAAGAAGAATCAGAAGAAGAAATAAGTGAAATACAAGAAAAAAATGAAAATAATCAACAAGAAGAAATTATAGATAATGAACAAATCATAAAAAACATAGATGATCCAGAGGTTCAAAAGGAATTTAATGAAATAAAAGATAAAATACAAGAATTAGATGACAATCCACAAGTAGTCTCAGAAGATTTTAATGAAATGTATGCTAAATTATTTGGAAGGAAACCAATTCAAGAAACAGAAGAACCTAAAAAAGAAGAAAAAAGCGATGTATTAGATATTATAAAAGATAATATTTCAGTATTTGAAGGAATTGATAAATTTCAAAAGCCCAATTATAAGTTTATAGGAATTGTATTTAAAACATATATAATTATAGAAATTAATAATGAAATGTACATATTAGACCAACATGCAGCACATGAAAGAATTATGTATGAAAAAGTTAAAAAAAATTATTATAGTAATAGTCAAAAAGATTCACAAATGTTGATACTTCCAGATGTAATAACATTAACTCATAAAGAAATGGACATAGCAAAGGAAAATATGGATATGTTTCAACAAGCAGGATTTTGTATAGAAGAATTTGGAGAAAATACAATAAAGTTAATAGGAGTTCCTAATATATGTATAGATTTAGATACCAAGGAATTGTTTTTAGAAACGTTAGATGAAATTAATACAGTAGCAAGAACAGCTAAACAAGAAAAAGAAGAAAAATTCATTGCTACTGTTGCTTGTAAAGCAGCTGTTAAAGCTAATATGGCATTAACTGTACAAGAGGTAGAAAGTTTAATGAATGAATTGTTACAATTACCAAATCCTTTTACATGTCCACATGGAAGACCAACGGCAATTAAAATGACTAAATATGATATAGAAAGAAAATTTGCAAGAAAATAGAGGTAAAATAAATGGCAATTATTGGATTAGCTATATTAGTAGTGTTTATAGTTTCAGCAGTTTGGATATGGCATTGTTTAGGAGATATGGAAAGAAGTAGTAAAATACTATTTATAATTATAGGATTTCTATTTGTGTTTATAGTGACGTTTATAGTTTTTCAATTTTCTAAAAAAGGAATAGAATATGAAAACAAGAATATAGAAAATATAATACAAAATATACTAGTATCTTTATTTACATCTGCCAATAGTTTGATTTTATTGCCATATGTTTCTAAGCAGATTAATAGTTTTAAATTAAATGAAATAAAAGTAAATAAATTTAGGAATAAAATAATTTTAATTTGTCTTATATTTATAGTATGTTTAATATTTGAGAGTGGATATTTAAGAGAAACACAGCAAGGAATATTAGAAATATACCACACATATAACAATATTATGTAAAGGAAGAGAAGATTAAAGAATAATTACAATTCTTTTCCAATTGATTTGTATTTGTGAAAGGAATGTGATTAAAAATGCAAAAGGAAAAAGTTATAGTAATTTGTGGTCCAACAGCATCTGGTAAGACAGCGTTATCAATAGAATTAGCTAAAGAAATAAATGGAGAGATTGTTTCTGCCGATTCAATGCAAATATATAAAGATATGGATATAGGAACAGCAAAACCAACTGAAACAGAAATGCAAGGCATAAGACATTATTTAATAGGAAATGTATCTCCAGATACAAGATATAGTGTAGCAGATTATAAGAAAGATGCTAAAATAGCAATATCAGAAATATTAAAAAGAGGAAAAACACCAATTATAGTTGGAGGAACAGGACTGTATGTAGATAGTCTTATCTATGAAATAGAATATCAAAATATTGAATTTGATGAGAAGTATAGATGTGAATTGGAAAAAAGAGTGAAAACAGAAGGACTAGAAGCGTTATATGAAGAAGCAAAAAAAATAGATAGTAAAGCAATGGAAAAAATAAGTAAAAATGACAAAAAAAGAATTTTAAGAGTTTTAGAAATATATCATGCAACAGGAAAAACCAAAACAGAACAAGAGATACAATCTAGAAAAAAAGAGATAGAATATGATTATAAAGTTTTTGCAATATATTGGGATAGAGAAAAATTATATGAAAGAATTAATAAAAGAGTAGACATAATGGTACAACAAGGTATAATAGATGAGGTAAGAAGTATATTGAAAAAATATGATAAATTTCCAACTGCAATGCAAGGACTTGGATATAAAGAAGTGGTAGATTATTTAAATGGAGTTTATACAAAGGAAGAGATGATAGAAAAAATAAAACAAGAAACAAGAAGATATGCTAAAAGGCAATTAACTTGGTTTAGAAAGAACACTCAAACAATATGGTTAAATGGAGAAGAAAATATACAAAATAATATAAAAATTATTTTGGAGGTAATGAATTGAAAGAAGGACAAAAGAGTGCTGAAAAAAGAAGCACAAAAAAAGTCGATAACACAAAAAGAATATTTATAATTTTAGCTTTATTAATAATTTTAATATATGTTGTATACACAATATATTTATTAATAGAGCAGCCAACTGATGTTTTTATGGTTGAAGAAGGAAAGGTATATTTGGAGGAAACTGATATAGGATATGTAATACGAAATGAACAAGTAGTACAAGGAGAAAATTATAAAAATGGTATGGAACAAATAAAAACAGAAGGAGAAAGAGTTGCCAAAAATGAGTCTATATTTAGATACTATAGTAAAAATGAAGAAGAATTAATAAGTAAAATAGCAGAATTAGATGAAAAGGTAGAAGAGGCAATGTCACAAGAGACAGGATTATCTACTTCAGATATGAAATTATTGGAAAATCAAATTGATGAAAAAGTAGAGTTATTAAGTAAATTAACAGACATGTCAAAATTAGAAGAATTAAAAAAAGAAATAAGTGATATAGTTACTAAAAAATCGAATATAGCAGGAGATGCTAGTCCCAAAGGGTCATATTTAAAAAAATTAATAGATGAGAGAAGAGAATATGAAAATCAATTAAATTCTGGAGCAGAATATTTGAATGCACCAATAAGTGGAATTATTTCGTATAAAGTAGATGGATTAGAAAGCGTATTACAACCTACCAATGAATGTTTTAGTACTTTAAATAAACAGTATTTAGAAAATTTAAATTTGAAGACAGGAAAAATAATTCCTACAAGTAGTGAAAGTGGAAAGATAGTTGATAATACTTCTTGTTATATTGCAACTATTTCTAAAAGCGAAGAAGCAAAAAATGCAAAAGTTAATGATAAAGTTAAAGTAAGATTAAATAATAATATAGAAATTCCAGCAAAAATTGTATATATAATAAGAGAAAATGATGAAGAAACTTTAATGATATTACAGATAGAAAAGCAAATAGAAGATTTAGTAGACTACAGGAAAGTATCTTTTGATTTAATATGGTGGAGTGAATCTGGGCTAAAGGTACCTAATCAGGCAATAGTTGAACAAGATGGATTAAAGTATGTTGTAAGAAATAGAGCAGGGTATTTGAGCAAATTATTAATAAATGTGAAAAAACAAAATGAAAAATATTCAATAGTAGAACCCTATGAAAATGAAGATTTAGAAGCAATAGGATATACAAGTAAAGATATAACTAATTATAAAAAAATATCAGTTTATGATGAAATTTTGTTATATCCAGATTTGAGTAAAGTAGAGTAAAAATGTTACAAAAATATTACGAAAATATTAAAAAAATATTACATTTTAAAAAAGTATTGACAATAGTAAAAAAAAAGTAGATACTTAGTACATAAAATACGAATGAAATGTTTTTAGGAGGTTTTTTTATGGCAGGAGCTTTAATGAATAAAGTGTGGGATTTGTTTGGAATGGACTCAGCAGAACCAGAAGAATATGATGATGAGAATGTATATGAATATGAAGACGAAGATGATATAGAAGATAAAAAAGGATTTGGAAAGAAAAATAAAGTTGTATCAATGCCACAAACACAAACTAATGCAATAAAAATGGTTATTTCTCAACCAACTACATTTGAACAATCAGATGAAATATGTAGCTTTTTAAAAGAGAAAAAATCAGTTATTGTAAATTTAGAATATGTAAATAAAGATGTTGCAAGAAGAATTGTTGACTTTATTAGTGGAGGAGTTTATGCACTAGATGGATACATTCAAAAAGTATCAAATTCAATATTTTTAGTTGCACCATCTAATTATGAGATAACAAATGAAATGGCTAGAGAAGAAATAAAAAGCAAGCTTTCAGTTTCTTGGCTAAAAAATAATGGAATAAACTAAAAGACTCATTAATATTGTTGTCTTTTCATAAGGAGGAAAAAATGATAACACCTTTAGATATTGAAAACAAAAAGTTTTCTAAACAAATGATGAATGGATATAGTGTAGAAGAGGTAGATGACTTCTTAGATGAGTTAACAATAGATTATGGCAAAAATTATAAAGAATTGTCTCAATTAAAGAATAAAGTAGAAGAATTAACAAAAAGCTTGGAACATTATAAGACTATAGAAGAAACATTACAAAATACATTGGTTATGGCACAAACTACAGCTGAGGATGTAAAAAATGTTGCAAAACAGCAAGCAGAACAAATAATAAAACAAGCAAATGATGCTGCACAAAAGCAAACAAGTGATTTGGATGTAACAATTATATCTAAGAAAAAAGAAGTAGAGGACATAAAAAAACAATTTGATATATATAAAGCCAAAATGGAATCATTATTAATTTCACAATTAGAATTATTAAAAGATGTGAATAAAGAAGAATAAATACTATACAAAAGAGGACTATCTATAGAATAGATAGTCTTTTTATATCTGAAAAAATACATTAATAATATTAAAAATGGAAAAATGTTACAAATTGCCTAATATATTACAGAACTATTAAATGTATATTACATTTCTATTAATACTATTGACATTGACAGAAAAAAGAATAAAATAATATTATCAGAGAAAGGCAAATTATGAGAATTATAAGTGGAAAAGCTAAAGGAACAAAATTATACACATTAGAAGGCAAAGAAACAAGACCAACGTTAGATAGAGTGAAGGAAGCTTTATTTAGTATAATACAAGAAAAGGTCAAAGACTCTATTTTTTTAGATATGTTTGCAGGAAGTGGAGCTATAGGATTAGAAGCAGTTAGCAGAGGAGCAACAAAAGCTATTCTATGTGAAAAATCAAAAGAAGCAATCCACATAATTGAAAAAAATGTGGAAAAAACACATAGTAAAGAGAAAATAGAACTCTATAAAATGGATTTCAGAAAATTATTAGAACAGAAGCTTTTTTCTAAACTAGATATTGTGTATATAGATCCACCTTATAAAACAGATTATGCATATGAAGCAGTAAAATTGCTAATAGAAAATAACTGTATAGATGAAGAAACATTAATAATTATTGAAACTGATGAAGAAGAAAGAATATTAAAACAATTAGAATCTGTAGCAATAAAAGTAGTTACTAAAAAAAGGTATGGTCGTGCACATCTTATATTTTTATATAAAATATAGGAAAAATAGAAAGGGGTAAAACCATGGAAATATTTACATTATTAGAAACTTTAGAGGACTTATTAGAAGGTAGTAGAAATCTTCCATTTTCTGCTAAAAGTGTGGTAGATAAAGATGAAATGTTGGATTTAATAAAAGAAATAAGATTGAAACTTCCAGATGAACTAAAACAAGCTAAGTGGGTAAAAGAAGAAAGACAACGTATCTTAGTAGAAGCTCAAAAAGAAGCTGATGGAATAGTTAAAGAAGCTGAAAATAGAATAATAGCAATGATTGATGAACATGAAATAACTAGAAAAGCATATGATCAAAAAACAGAAATTATTGAAACTGCAAATGAGATGTCTAGAGAGATATCAAAAGGAACTAAAGAATATGCTGATACTATTTTAGGAAGTGCAGAAGGTGTATTGAATGAAACTTTACAAAAACTAGAAACTAATATAAGTGAGGCATTAAAAATAATGGAAATATCTATACAAGATACTTTAAAAACTATTCAAAATAGTAGAAAAGAATTAAAATAGAGTGAGAAGAGAAAGTCAGAGGTCAGAAGTCAAAGAAACAAGAGACTTTTGAATTCTGGCTTTTGATTGCGAAAGGGATGAAAGAAATAAATGGCAAAAAAAAGAAAATATCAGAAAAGTAAAAAAACAGCTTCAAAAATAGATTTAGCAGTAGTAGGATTAATTGTATTTAGTGTACTTTTGGCTGTATTAATTTACACAAAATCAGGAATAATAGGTTTAAAACTAAATGAAATATTAGGTGGAATGTTTGGAATAATGCAATATATACTTCCGATAGGAACATTTGTACTAGCTATAAAACTTGCAAGTAATGGAAGAGAAAGTCTTAATGCAAAGATGCTACAATACGGAATATTTGTGTGTAGCTTATCAATTATGTTTAGTGTATTTCAAATTTCTAGTGGAGAATTACAGTCTTCAAAACCATTATCAGAAGTTGCGAGAGATGCATATTCTATAGGAATGCAAAGTAAAGGCGGTGGAGCAATTGGAGCTGTAGCAGCGATACCATTGGCAAAACTTTTAGGAGATTTTGGAGCGGTTGTTTTATGCATTGGTATAGCAACAATATTATTAGTATTCACATTTGGAATTAGTATGGCAGATATTATAAATATGATTATGCAAAAATTAAAAGACAAGCATGATGAACAAATGGAATTAAGGCACCAATCAAGAGAACAAAGGCAAACTGAAATGGTAGAAACACTTGCACAAAGACGAAAAAGAGAAAAAGAAGAAAGAATAATACAAAAACAATTAGAAAGAGAAAAGCAAAAAGAATTGGCAAATGATCAAATAAAGATTAATTTTGGTGGACAATTTGTGGATAGTGTAGAGCCTAATATGGAACTTCAAAAATATGATCATAGTGAAGATAATTTAGAACCTTTAACAAAACAGTCAAAAAAGGCTATAAAAGAAAGAAATCAAGAAGAGTTTCAACAAGAGATTCAACCTGATGTAATAGAGAGCAATTTATTTAGACAAGAAGAAGAACAAAAAGAAGATAAAAAGAAAGAAGTATTACAATTAGAACATGCAATGGTTGTAGAAGATGAACATTATGAATATCCGCCAATAGAAATATTAAGTAAAGGTACTAAAAAGGGAATAAAAGGAGGAGCAAAAGCATTAACAGATACCGCAGCTAAATTACAAAAAACTTTATATAGTTTTGGAGTATCTGCAAAAGTTGAAAATGTCTCAGTAGGACCAGCTATAACTCGTTACGAATTGAAGCCAGCAGAAGGAGTAAGAGTCAACAAAATAGCAAATTTGGCAGATGATATAGCTTTGAACTTAGCTGCTGAAACAATACGTATAGAAGCACCAATTCCAGGTAAACAAGCTGTTGGTATAGAAGTACCAAATCAAGAAAAAGAAGCTGTTCATTTAAGGGATGTCTTAGAGAGTGATGAATTTGAAGATAGTAAATCAAAACTTACTGTGGCATTAGGCAAGGACGTGGCTGGAAGTATTCAATTAGCTGATATAGCAAAAATGCCCCATGTATTAATTGCAGGTTCTACTGGATCAGGAAAGAGTGTATGTATAAATACAATTATTACAAGTATTGTTTATAAAGCCAAACCAAGTGAAGTAAAATTAGTAATGGTAGACCCAAAAGTAGTAGAACTTTCAGTATATAATGGAATACCACATTTATTAATACCAGTTGTTACAGATCCAAAAAAAGCAGCAGGTGCATTAGCATGGGCAGTACAAGAAATGGATGATAGATATAATAAATTTGCAACTAAAGGTGTAAGAGACTTAAAAGGATATAATAGTGCAATAGAAAAAGAAGGGGGATTAGGAACATTACCACAAATTGTAATAATAGTAGATGAGCTTGCAGATTTAATGATGGTTGCAGCAAAGGATGTAGAAGAATCAATTTGTCGTTTAGCTCAAAAAGCGAGAGCTGCTGGAATGCATTTAGTTATTGCAACACAAAGACCATCAGTTGATGTTATTACAGGATTAATTAAGGCCAATGTACCTTCAAGAATAGCATTTGCTGTTTCTTCGCAAGTAGATTCTAGAACTATATTAGATAGTGTGGGAGCAGAAAAATTGTTGGGAAAAGGAGATATGTTATTTTTCCCAACAGGAGCACCAAAACCAATTCGTGTTCAAGGGGCATTTGTTTCAGACGATGAAGTTGAGAAAATAGTAGACTTTATAAAATCTAATGGAACAGCAACATATAGTGAAGATATTCTAGAAAGTATAGAGAATAGCAACAAGACAGAAAAGGAATTATCACAAGAACAAGCGGAAGATGATGAAACTGATCCATTTTTAATGGATGCAATTCAAACAGTTGTAGAAACAGGACAAGCTTCGACATCATTTATTCAAAGAAGATTCAAGGTAGGATATGCAAGAGCTGGTAGAATTATAGATCAAATGGAGGAAAGAGGAGTTATTTCTGGATATCAGGGAAGTAAACCTAGAGAAGTTTTAATGACATTAGAAAAATTGCATGAACTACAAATGGGAAGCAGTGAAACCGTGCAACAGTAGAATTATGTATAAATAATAGAAAGGAGAAGAACTTTGCAAAAGAAAAATGATAAATTTTTAGATAAAATTGTAAGAAAAGATTATAAAAATCAACTGGAAAAAGTTTTAGAAAAAAAATATTTTGAAGAAAATGCAAAAAGTCTTCTTCTTAGCATTTTATATAAAATAGAAGCAGCATATAAGGATTATGAATTGGTAAAAAGAGATGTAGAAACTAAAGAAGAATTTATACAAAATATTATAAATACAATAGAAAATAATTGTACAGACATAAAATTAGTAAAACCTTATTCGGAAGAGAGTACGATTATAGGAAATAGAACTTTTTTAGTGGAGAAAAAGGCCAAAAGAATTATATGTTATCCAATAGAAAGAAAATTACTATATGCAATAGCAAAAATAAGTAAAAAAGATACTATTATAAAAAATCAATATTTTATAATAGATAAAACATTGTCAAATCTAATAAATGTAGGAAACAATATAAATACTGTTGAAGTGTTAAGAGATTTTAATGGATATTCATGGACTACTACTTCGAGAGAAATTGAGAGTTTGCATTATAATGTTGTTTATCAAATTTTAAGAATACTGTTAGGACATAACTTTTTGATAGAGTGGATAAATAATAAAGAGTTTATAATGGACTATTTTGAATTTTTCAAAAATACTATCGAAAAAAAATATGGAAGAAAAAATCAAAGGGCTATAGTAGATACAATTAGTAGATTATCAATATTATTAGAAATTAAACTTAATAAAAAATCAGAAAAAGAATTAAAAAGGTTAAAAGAACAAATAGAAAAAAGATTACAAGATATGCAAGATAATAAAACATTTATAGAAAATATTACAGAAGAGAAAAGAAAATTAACAGAGCAAATTAAAAACATAGATGAAACAATTAATGATAGGAATAGATTGCAGGAAGAGTATGAAACAAGAAATCAAACACTTCCAATGGATAAAAAAATATTTAGTGTAAGAATATTGTCCAATATGATGGAACAAGATAGAGATGAAAAAATAAAAAGAATAGATAAATTAAATCAACTATTAAATCCTAAAAAATTTGTAAAATATAAAAAAGAATTAGAGGAAAAGAAAAAATATGTTGAATTAGTAGAAACAGAAGACATCGATAAAACAATTAAAAAATTAATGTTAAAGTTACAAAAAACTTTTCTATCTTGCTATTGTGAAAAGATAGAAAAAGTAAAAAATAAACCAGAAATGATAAACTTGATTTACCAATTTAGATATTATTGTATGCTTCCATATGAATTAAATGAATATATATATGAAGTAAAAGATATACAAAAAGATATACAAAGAGTTGGAATAATGCTTATAAATAAAGCAAATGAGTTAAAAGTTATAAATATCTTTAGTAAAAATGAAAATATAAATTATATGATATTGAAAAATATCTTTTTTACTAGAATTATTAATTTGGAAGAATTATATATAAAAATAACAAAAGAGAAGAATCAGTATTATATACAATTATTTGATGAAAATATAATAGAGGAAAAGATTAAAATCAATGAAGAACAAGAACTAACAAAAAAGGACTTTAAAGTTAGAATAAATAAAAAATCAAGAGTATTTTTATAGAAAAATATAATAAAGAGAGGAAAATTTTATGAAGATTACATTTTTAGGAGCAACAAAAACAGTTACAGGTTCAAACTTTTTGGTAGAAGCAGCAGGAAAAAAATTTTTAGTAGATTGTGGGATGTGGCAAGGAAAAGCAGAACAAGAAATGGAAAATAGCCAGGAATTTGAATTTAATCCAGCTGAAATAGATTTTATGTTATTAACACATGCACACATAGACCATTCAGGCAGAATTCCTAAGTTATACAATGAAGGATTTAAAAATAAAATATATGCACATAAAGCAACATGTGATTTATGTGCATTGATGTTACCAGACAGTGGTCATATTCAGGAAATGGAAATAGAATGGAAGAATAAAAAAAGAAAAAGAAAAGGTGAACAACCAATAGCACCATTATATACAGCAGAAGAAGCTGCAAGATGTTTGGAGATTTTTGAAGCTGTAAAATATGATGAAATTATAGAAATAACTCCAGAAATTCATGTAAGATTTAATGATGCAGGACATATGTTGGGGTCTAGTATAATAGAAATCTGGGTAAAAGAAGACGGAAAAGAAACCAAAACTGTATTTACAGGGGATTTAGGAAATAATGATATACCACTTTTGGATTCGCCAACAATGATAGATAGTACAGATTATTTAGTAATGGAATCTACATATGGAAGTAGATTGCATGTTAGAAATGACGAAAAAGCACAACTATTTTTAGATATTGTTTCAGAAACATTAGACAATGAAGGAACAGTAGTAATTCCATCTTTTGCAGTAGGAAGAACACAAGAAATATTATATGAAATCAATAAATTAAAAGAAAATAAAGATGACCAAGAATTTAGAAGAAAATATAAAACATTAATGAAATCACCAGTATATGTAGATAGTCCTTTAGCAATATCTGCAACAGAAGTATTTAAAGATAATACAGAATTATTTGAAGAAAACATAAAGGAAGAAATTTTAAGAGGAGATAATCCGTTAGAATTTCCAGGACTAAAATTTACCAAAACTGCAGATGAATCAAAAGCTTTAAATGAAGACCAAACGCCAAGTATTATAATATCAGCTAGTGGAATGTGTGAAGTAGGAAGAATAAAACATCATCTAAAGCATAATTTGTGGAATCCTAATTCAACAATACTATTTGTAGGATATCAAGCACCAGGAACATTAGGATATGAAATTGTAAATGGAGCTAAGAAGGTAAAAATTTTTGGAGAAGAAATAGCAGTAAATGCACGAATTGAATATATAGAGGGATATTCAGGACATGCAGATCAAGAATGGTTAATGAATTTTATATATTCTTTTATAACAAAACCAAAGCATATTTTTCTTGTACATGGTGAAGAAGAATCACAAAGAGTTCTGAAAGAAAAAATAGAAACAGACACAAACTTGCAAGTTACTATCCCTGAATTTGGTGAGACATATGATTTAAGTGAACAAATATCAGTGGTAGGAAAAATAGAAAGAAAAGTTGACAAGCCATTAAGAACAGAGATAATACAAAGACTAGATAGATTAAAATCAGAAATTAATGATATGGATATGTATGTTAGACAGGATGTTAATGATGATGAATTAAAAGATGAAGATATATTTAGAATTAATGAAAAAATAAAAGATTTGGAAAAACAAATATTAAATGTGATTGAAGGATAAATGCTTGCCAGAAGGGACGCTCTTGCTTGCCAAAAGGGACGTTCTTAAATGGCAACTATCCAGTTGCCATTTAAGAACGTCCCTTTTGGCAAGCAAGAGCGCCCATTTGACAAGAGCGTCCTTTTAGCAATTTTATTAAATTAAGGAGAAAGAAAATGGAAAATAAATATTTAAATGAAGCAATTATTGGAAATAAACAAATGTTAGTAACGTACACATCAAAAGGAGAATTATTAAGAGCCTATTTTCCTAGTAAGGATAATAGACAGTATATTAATTACTTTCACACAGGTGTAAAAATAAATAATTCAGATTTAATTTATTTACATGATGACATTAATAATGTGTATAGACAATATTATGATACAGACACAAATGTGTTAAATACAGAAATAACTAATACCTATTTTAACTTAAAAGTTGTACAAATAGACTTTGTTTTAATCAAAGAAAATGTTTTGGTAAAAAGATATATATTTATGAATGATGCGAAAATAGATTTAGATGTAGACTTTTATATACATTCTGAATTGCTATCAGATTTAAATAATTATGTTGGATGCAAAGTGATTGATTCTGGTATGATACAATATGCACATGATTTTACATTTTCAACATTTGCTAAAGGACAAAAAATATCTAGACATCAAATTAATGGAAGTAAAGAAACAATTAAACGAGGTGAAATTTACGATAAAGATTATATAGGAATGTCAAATGATTCTAGTATTTGCTATAGTTTAGGCACGATAAAACCATTAGAGAAAAAAGTTTTGGATATGTGCATAGTAATTGGCGAAAATCAAAATATATCTGAAATAGAAGATGAAATAGAAAGAATTACGAAAATAGATTTAAATAAAGAATATGTAAAAACAAAATCTTATTGGAGAAAATATGTAAAAGATCATAATGGGTTAAATTATAAAGAACCAAAAAATGCTTATGAAGAAAAAATTTATGATATTTATAAAAGAAGTATTTTATTATTTCCACTTTTAACAAACAGTGAAACAGGAGGGATAATAGCTGCACCAGAAATAGATGAGAATTTTACTCAGTGTGGAAGATATGCATATTGTTGGCCTAGAGATGCAGTTTTTATTACAAAAGCTTTAGATATTTTGAAAATGGATAAGGAGACAGAAAAATTTTATAAGATATTCTGTAAAAAAACTCAAAGTAAAAACGGAATGTGGGAACAAAGATTTTTTACAGATGGAAATTTAGCTCCATGTTGGGGATATCAAGTAGATGAAACTGCAAGTGTAGTATATGGAATTTATGAACATTATAAAAAAATAAAATCAGAAAAATTTTTAAAAGATAATTTACATATGTGTGAAAAAGCAATAGACTTTTTAAAGAAATATATTCAAGACTGGTTGAATATTAATGGAAAAGATGAAAACAAAAGAGATATAGTACAAGAAGAAATAGAAAATAAATATAAGAAAGAAGGTCATAGATATCATATTAGCTATGATTTATGGGAAATGTGTGAAGGAATACACTTATATTCATTAGCAAGTATATATGCAGCTTTTGAATGTATAATAAATATATATAAAGTATTAGGAAAAAATGTTTCAGATTTTGAAAACAACAGACTTAAGGAAGAAAAAATACAGAAAAATGAAAGGGAAATAAAGGCTATACAATTAGGAATAAAAAAATATATAGAAGAAAATATGTATGATGAACAAAGAAAATCATATGTAAGAAATTCACAAGACAAAAAAATGGATATTAGTATTTTAGGTGCAGTTACACCGTTTAATTTATTTAAGCCAAAGGAAAAGAAAATGCAAAATACAGTTGAGATGATTAACTTAAATTTAAGAACATATACAGGTGGATATCAAAGATTTGAGCAAGATAACTATAGAAATGCAAATCCTTGGCCAATAGCAAATTTATGGATGACTTTATATTATTTAGAGTCAGGAGAAAAGAAAAAGGCAAAAGAGTGCTTTGATTTTGTTGTTAGAACTGCTGGAAAACATGGATTTTTAGGAGAGCAAGTAGATAATGAAATGCTAAAACCAAATTGGGCAATAGGATTGGGATGGTCACATGCAATGTTTATAATTGCATTAGAGAAAATTTTATAATTTTTAAAACAATTATATTGCAAAGTAAAGTTTTTTGATATAGAATAATATTGCCTAGAGAACATGGGTAAAATAAAATACATAGAAATATGTAAAAGGAGGAATTGTAATGTCAGTAAAAATAGGTATTAACGGATTCGGAAGAATAGGAAATCTTTCTTTCCAAGCAGCAATAGCAAAGGAAGGAGTAGAAGTAGTAGCAATAAATGATCCATTTATAACAGCAGATTATATGGCATATATGACAAGATATGACACAGTACACGGAAGATTTCAAGGAACAGTAGAAGAAAGAGATGGAATGTTAGTTGTAAATGGAAAAGAAATAAAAGTATATAATGAAATGGATCCTCATAACATTCCATGGGGACAAATAGGAGTAGAATATGTATTAGAATGTTCAGGAGTATTTACAACACTTGAAAAAGCACAAGCTCATATAGATGCAGGTGCAAAACAAGTTATTATAAGTGCACCTTCTAAAGATGCTCCAATGTTTGTAATGGGAGTAAATAACACAGAGTATGACCCAAGTATGAACATTGTATCAAATGCATCATGTACAACAAACTGTTTAGCACCACTTGCTAAAGTTATAAATGACAATTTTGGAATTAAAGAAGGATTAATGACAACAGTTCATGCTACAACAGCAACTCAAAAAACTGTTGATGGAGCTTCTAAAAAAGATTGGAGAGGTGGACGTGCAGCAGCAGCAAATATTATACCTTCTTCAACAGGAGCAGCAAAGGCTGTAGGAAAAGTTATTCCTTCATTAAATGGAAAATTAACAGGTATGGCATTTAGAGTACCTACAGTTGATGTTTCAGTTGTTGATTTAACATGTAACTTAGAAAAACCAACTACTTATGAAGAAATTTGTAGTGTAATGAAAAAAGCAGCTGAAAATGAAATGAAGGGAATTATAGAATATGTAGATGATCCAGTAGTTTCATCAGACTTTACAACAGATTCACACACATCTATATTTGACAGCACAGCAGGAATTATGCTTACAGATACTTTTGTAAAATTAGTAGCATGGTATGATAATGAATGGGGATATTCAAATAAATTAGTTGATTTAGCTTGTTATATAGCTTCAAAGAAATAAAATTAAATATTTAAAATTAAATGTAAATAATTAAGAGAATACTTGAAAAGTATTCTCTTTTGATATAGAATTGTATTACAAAATGAAAAAAAGTAAATAATATTAATAATAAAAATAAAGAGGAGGAATAAAAATGAGTAAGAAAACAGTAAAAGATATTGAATTAAAAGGAAAGAGAGTATTTGTTAGGTGTGATTTTAATGTGCCAATGGATGAAAACAGAAATATTACAGATAATACTAGAATTGTAGCAGCTATTCCTACAATAAAATATCTATTAGAGCAAAACTGCAAAATAATTTTAGCATCACATTTAGGAAGACCAAAAGGAGAATTTAAACAAGAATATTCATTGCAACCAGTAGCAAAAGAACTATCAAAATTATTAGGAAAAGAAGTAATAATGGCAAAAGATGTTATAGGCGAAGATGCAATGGAAAAAGCGAAGAATTTAAAAGAAGGGGAAATATTATTACTAGAAAATGTAAGATTTCATAAAGAAGAAACTGATAATGACCCAGAATTCTCAAAAAAATTGGCATCAATGGCAGAAATATATGTAAATGATGCATTTGGATCAGCACATAGAGCACATGCTTCAACTACTGGTATAGCAGCATATTTACCAGCAGTATCAGGATTTTTAATTGAAAAAGAATTAAAATTTTTAGGTGGAGCTCTAGAAAATCCAGAAAGACCATTCGTAGCAATTTTAGGAGGAGCAAAAGTATCTGATAAAATAGGAGTTATAGATAGTCTATTAGAAAAAGTAGATACTTTAATAATTGGAGGAGGTATGGCATATACTTTCTTTAAGTCACAAGGATATGAAGTAGGAAATTCAATTTGTGAATTGGATAAATTAGATTTAGCAAGAGATTTAATGAAAAAAGCAGAAGAGAAAAATGTAAAATTAATGCTTCCAGTAGATACTAAAATTGGAAAAGAATTTAAAGAAGATACTGAAAGTAAAACTGTAAAATGTACAGAAATTCCAAAAGATTGGGAAGGATTTGACATTGGAGAAGAGACAATAAAAATGTTCTCAGAAGAAATAAGAAAAGCAAAAACAATAGTATGGAATGGACCTGTTGGTTTATCTGAATTTGCACAATTTGCTAATGGAACAAATTCAATAGCAAAAGTATTATCTGAAATGGATGCAATAACAATTATTGGAGGAGGAGATTCAGCAGCAGCAATAAAAAAAGCAGGATTAGAAGATAAAATGACTCATATATCTACAGGAGGAGGAGCATCTTTAGAATTTTTAGAAGGAAAAAAATTACCAGGAATAGAATGTTTGTTAGATAAATAATTAAAAGTTTTTAGAGTGAAAATAAAAAGGAAAAGGTTGAAAAATAATTACAATTCCAACCAGATTTGTGCCTTAGAAAGGAATAAAATTAAAAGTGAAAAAAATAAGAAATAAAATAATAGTTATTCTAATAATGGCATTAATATCAGTATTATTTATGTTGGGAATGGCTTTTGATAGTGATATGAAAGGACAATATTTAGAACATATAGATTATCAAGTTAATGTGGACAGCTATGGAAATATGAAAGTGGTAGAAACATGGGATATAAATGTTTTAAATACTAATACACTAGTAAGAAATTTTAATTTAGATTCAAATAAATTTGGCAATATAACTAATGTAGAAATTGTAGATTTGCAAACTGGAAAAAAATTAGAAAATATATATGAAGAAATGTATCATTTACCGGTAGGACAGTATTATGCATTACAAATAGATTCCAAAACATTTGAAATTGCTTTTGGAGTAGGAATGGATAGTTCATTTGGAAATAGAAAATTTCAAATATCATATGTTGTAGAAGATGTGGTAGCAGACTATAAAGATTGTCAAGAAATATATTGGCAATTTTTAGCCCAAGGACAAAATAGCATATCAGCAAAAAAAGTCACAGGAAAGTTGACATTACCTGAATCAGTATCTAATTTGGACAATTTATTGATATGGGGACATGGACAATTAAATGGAAAAATAGAAAAAATAAACAATTCACAAGTAGCTTTTGAAATGGACAATTTAAGTGCAGGAGCAATGTTTGAAATAAGAGTAGTTACAAAAGATAAGATGTTTGAAGTAGCTTATAACAAAATTAGACAATATAAATATTTAGAAAGTATCTTACTAGAAGAAGGTGTATGGTCAGATATAGCCAATAGGAATGCACAAGATGCACGATATTTCTTGGTATTTTTAATAATAATATATGTAGCATTTATTATTAGAATAATAGTAAAAATTGTAAAACTATTAAAAATAAATAAACAAGGGAATAATGAAGTACAAATAAAATATTTTAGAGATATTCCTAGAGAAAATACTGCAACACCAGCAGAAGCTACGTATTTATATAAATTTGATAAGAAAAAATTGGATACTGGAAAAGTACAATCTGATGCAGTTTCTGCGACAATATTAGACTTATGTTATAAAAGAAAAATAACATTAAGAGTTGATGATAACGAAAAAGTATATATAAAAATAAATTCAGAAGGAAATGACTTAAGCAAAGATGAAGCAGAAATTTATAAAATGTTAAAAGAATTATCAACAAATCAGGAAGAATTTGAAATAACTAAATTAAATGATTATGCAAATAAAAAGTATCAAAAATATAGTAATATAATTAATAATTTTGTAAATGCTGCAAGAAATAGTTTATACAATTTGAATTTAATAAATAAATCAGAAGAAAAGTTATATGCAAGTTGTTTAAATGCAAAAACAAAAATATTTTGGTTTGGATATATATCACTATTTTTGATTATATTATTTTTGGTTGAACATATACCAATAATAGCTAATAGATTAATATGCAGTGGAGGAACAATTTTATTAAATGCAGGAGTAGAATTAATAATAATAGTAGCACCTATTTTAATTGCTAGTATGTGCTATTGGAAATTACAAGAAAAATTAGCAAGTAATATTGCTGTATTAACCAAAGAAGGAAAAGAAGAAAAAGCAAAATGGGTAGGTTTATCAAATTATATGAAAGAGTATTCATTGCTAGATGAAAAAGATGTTTTAAGTTTAGCTGTTTGGGAAAAATATTTAATTTATGCAACAGCATTTGGCATAGCAGATAAGGCTATCGAGCAAATGAAAGCAAAATATCCAGAAGTATTTGTAACAGAAAAGTGGGATGATAATAATATGAGAGAAAATTATCCAGTAATATATTTTGCTGTAAACCCTACACATAATTCAAGGATTTCATATCATTGTTCTATTTCAGACTTAGGACATGGAGTATCTAGAGCATATAACACTTCAAGAGCACAAATTATAGCACACTCTAGTTCAGGCGGATCTGGAGGAGGTGGAGGCTTCTCAGGAGGTGGTGGAGGCCGGAGGAGGCCGGTGGCCGGAATGGGAGGCAGATGATAAGGAGGAATTTTTATGAGAAAAAAAGTAATAGCGGGAAATTGGAAAATGAATAAACTTCCAAATGAAGCAATAGAATTTATAGAAAAATTAACACCATTAGTAAAAGATACAGAAAATGAAGTTGTGTTATGTGTACCATATACAGACTTATTTTATAGTTTACTTACGGCACAAAATACAAACATAAAAATTGGAGCACAAAATATGCATTTTGAGGAAAAAGGAGCATATACAGGAGAAGTATCAGCACAAATGTTAAAAGCAGTAAATGTAGAATATGTAATTATTGGACATTCAGAGAGAAGGCAATATTTTAATGAAACAGATGAAACAGTAAATAAAAAGATAAAAGCAGCATTTGCAAATGGATTAAAACCAATTGTATGTGTTGGAGAAACATTGGAGCAAAGAGAAAAAGGAAAAGCAATAGAAGTTATAACGACCCAAACAAAGTTAGCATTAGAGGGATTAACAGAAGAACAAGTAAAAAATACTATTATTGCATATGAGCCTATATGGGCAATAGGAACAGGCAAAACCGCAACAAGCGAAGATGCAAATGAATCAATAAAAGCTATACGTAACAAAATTCAAGAAATCTATGGACAAAATGTAGCAAATAGAGTTATAATACAATATGGCGGAAGTGTAAAGTCAAAAAATGCCAAAGAATTATTTGAAATGTCAGATATAGATGGAGGATTAGTAGGAGGAGCAAGTTTAGAACCAGAAGAATTTGCAAAAATAGTAAATTACAAATAATTTATAACTATTTTTATCTCTAATAATCTTATTAAGAAAAGGATGGTAGAAGATGAAAAATAATTTAACAATGCTAATGATATTAGACGGATTTGGAAATAATCCTAATAAAGATGGAAATGCAATAAAACTTGCCAAAACGCCTAATATTAGTAAGCTAATGAAAAAATATCCAAGTACAGAAATATATACAAGTGGACTAAAAGTAGGACTACCAGAAGGACAAATGGGAAATTCAGAAGTTGGACACACTAATATAGGAGCAGGAAGAATAGTATATCAAGAATTAACAAGAATTACGAAATCAATAGAAGATGGAGACTTTTTTACAAATCCAGAATTTATTTCTGCAATAGATAACTGTAAAAAAAATAATTCAAAATTACACATTTTAGGTCTAGTTTCAGATGGTGGAGTTCATAGCCATATAAGACATTTGTATGGATTATTAGAAATGGCAAAAAGAAGAGATTTTGAAAATGTATATGTACATTGTTTTCTAGATGGAAGAGACACACCACCAGCATCTGCTGAATCTTATTTAATGAAATTAGAAGAAAAAATGAAGGAAAAAGAAGTAGGAAAAATTGCAAGTATTTCTGGAAGATTTTACAGCATGGATAGAGATAAAAGGTGGGAAAGAGTTAAAAAATGTTATGATGCTATTGTAAAAGGAGAAGGAAATAAAGCAGGAAGTAGCATAAAAGCAATTGAAGACTCTTATCAAAAAGAAGTATTTGATGAATTTGTAGAACCTACATTAATATGTAATGGAGAAGAACCTATTGCAACAATAGGAAAAAATGATTCAGTAATATTTTTTAACTTTAGACCAGATAGAGCAAGAGAAATAACAAGAGCATTAGTAGATCCAGATTTTGATGGATTTGAAACTGAAAAAGGATTAAATTTATATTATGTATGTTTTACAAACTATGATGAAACAATGCCAAATGTAAACATAGCATTTAAAAAAGAAACTTTACACAACACTTTTGGTGAATATATAAGTAAATTAGGATATACCCAACTTAGAATTGCTGAAACAGAAAAATATGCGCATGTAACATTTTTCTTTAATGGAGGAGAAGAGAAACTATTTGAAGGTGAAGATAGAATATTAGTACCATCACCAAAGGTAGAAACATATGATTTAAAACCAGAAATGAGTGCATATGAAGTTACAGAAAAAGTATTAAAAGCAATAGAAGAAGATAAATATGATAATATAATACTAAATTATGCAAATACAGATATGGTAGGACACACAGGAAGTTTAGAAGCAGCTATAAAAGCAGTAGAAGCCGTAGATGAATGTGTGGGAAAAGTAGTAGAAGCAGTAGAAAAAAAGAAAGGAAATTTATTAATAACAGCAGATCATGGAAATGCAGAACAAATGATAGATTATAAAACAGGGGAACCACACACAGCACACACAACAAATCCAGTACCACTTATATTAATAACTAATAATAAAAACTTAAAATTAAAATCAGGTGGAAAACTAGCAGATTTAGCCCCAACTATGCTTGATTTAATGAATTTAGACAAACCAGAGGAAATGACAGGAGAAAGTTTGTTAGATAAGGAATAAAAGATATGTTAAAGCATACAAAAAAAATAAAAGAAATATATGAAGATATTCAAAGAAAATTATTCTATATGATTCCAGAAAAATGGGAAAATTTATATTTATATAGTTCAGTACAAGATGAAGAAGATGGAAAACAAACCGGAGAATTATTTTTTTACTATATTCCAAAAGGAATATTTAGAAAAAATCCTGTAAATGTATATGAAATACCAGCTAAATTTAATTTAGATGAAAATGAATATATGAAATTAGTAGAAATTTTATTTGAAAAAATCAAGCGGATTAAGAGAAGAATTTAAAAAGAATGAAGCAGATGCAATATGGAGCAATATAACAATATCAATACAAAACCTAAGATTTAAAGTTGAATATAGTTATGAAGATTTAAAAAATAGTGATATTTCTAATTATGAAAGGCACATTATTTGGAGATATAATTATTTAGGAATTGGATTAGAACAATTAAATAAAAGAGGCAAAGAAATTTTAAAAAAATACTTAAGTGGTTCTAAAAGTTTAATAAGAAGAGAAGAATATGTATCAGGGATTTATATAAATGATATAAAAAATATAATAGACTATGATACCCAAGATTATGAACTTTATGAAACAGAAACAGAAGCAGAAGATAAAAAGAATAAACAACCTGAAAGAATAATGCAAAGAAAAGTAAAGAATCAAATATTATTATCAGAAGAAGAAGAGCAAAAAAATTATAAAAAATAAGAGAATTTTATTTAGAATATTAACTTTTAAGATAAAAATATAATAAATAAAATACTAAAAAATGAAGAAATGAAAGGAGCAATTAAAAATGATTTATTCAAAAGAATTAGAAGAAATGTGTAGTGTAGCAAAAGGGGTAGACCATGGACCAGCACCAATTCCAGAAGAAGGAAAATGGGTAAAAGCAAAGGAAATAAAAGATATTTCTGGTTTAACACATGGAATAGGATGGTGTGCACCACAACAAGGAGCATGCAAATTAACATTAAATGTAAAAGATGGAATTATTCAAGAAGCATTAGTTGAAACAATAGGATGTTCAGGAATGACACATTCAGCAGCTATGGCAGGAGAAATATTAACAGGAAAAACTATATTAGAAGCATTAAACACAGACCTAGTTTGTGATGCTATAAATACTGCTATGAGAGAATTATTTTTACAAATAGTATATGGTAGAACACAAACCGCATTTTCAGAAGGAGGACTTCCAGTAGGAGCTGGACTTGAAGACTTAGGAAAAGGACATACATCACAAGTAGGAACAATATATTCAAGTAAGCTAAAGGGACCAAGATATTTAAACTTAACAGAAGGATATATAGTAGAATTAGGACTAGACAAAGACGATCAAATAATTGGTTATAAATATGTTCATTTAGGAAAAATGATGGAAAATATCAAAAAAGGAATGGAAGCAATGGAAGCTATAGAAAAAGCTTCTGGTACATATGGTAGATTTGATGAAGCAGTTAAGAAAATAGATCCAAGAAAAGAATAGTTGCCATTAGGGACGCTCTTTTTTGGCAACTATTAAGACAAATCTGAAAGAAGTATATAAATGATAAGTTAAATATATTAATAAAAATAGAAAATTACTAAAAATATGTATTTTAGTAAGTAGGAGGTAAAAAATGGCAGTAACATTTGAAAGTTATGAAAGAAGAATAGATCAAATTAAACCAGTTATGGAAAAATATGGTATAAAAGATTTTGAAGATGCATTAAAAATATGTACAGACAAAGGATTTAATCCTTATGAAATAGTAAAGGGAGTACAACCAATTTGCTTTGAGAATGCAGCATGGGCATATACTTTAGGAGCTGCAATAGCAGTAAAAAAAGGATGTACTAAAGCAGCAGATGCAGCAAAAGCAATAGGAGAAGGATTACAAGCTTTTTGTATACCAGGTTCTGTTGCAGATGATAGAAAAGTAGGATTAGGACATGGAAATTTAGCTTCTATGTTATTATCAGAAGATACGAAATGTTTTGCATTTTTAGCAGGACATGAAAGTTTTGCAGCAGCAGAAGGGGCAATAGGTATTGCCAAATCTGCAAATAAAGTAAGAAAAGAACCATTAAGAGTAATCTTAAATGGACTTGGAAAAGATGCTGCACAAGTTATATCAAGAATTAATGGATTTACATATGTAAAAACAGATTTTGATTACTTTACTGGAAAGGTAAAAGTAGTAGAAGAAATAGCATATTCAGAAGGAGAAAGATCTAAGGTTAAATGCTATGGAGCAAATGATGTTAGAGAAGGTGTTGCTATTATGTGGATGGAAGATGTTGATGTTTCTATTACAGGAAATTCAACAAATCCAACAAGATTCCAACATCCTGTTGCAGGTACATATAAAAAGGAAAGAATAGAAGCAGGAAGAAAATATTTTTCAGTAGCATCAGGTGGAGGAACAGGAAGAACATTACATCCAGATAATATGGCAGCTGGGCCAGCTTCTTATGGTATGACAGATACAATGGGAAGAATGCATTCAGATGCACAATTTGCAGGAAGTTCATCAGTTCCAGCACATGTTGAGATGATGGGACTAATTGGAATGGGTAACAATCCAATGGTTGGTGCTTCAGTTGCAGTAGCAGTTGCAGTTGAAGAATCATTTAAATAAAAATATTATTAAAATATAAATTAAGGACTCTAAGTTTTTTATAGAGTTCTTTTTATTTACGGTAGTAATATTGTGAACAAAATTTGCTATAAGATAATGTTTTAAAAATTAGCTATGAAAATGCTTATATATTAATATATTTTGTCAAAACATATTTGGGGTGTAACAATCCGGGTCTTGACTGCAAATATTAATATATAAGCATTTTCGCATATTCTAAGTTTGTAATCATTATCCTGTAGCAAAAATTTGAAAAATTTTAAAAAAACTATTGACAATTTTTTATATAGAGTATAAAATGTAAACAACAAAAAAACGAACAACAATTCGCAAAACAAAAATTCTATTAGGAGTGATAATAATGAATATGGTAGGTAAAAAAATAAAAGTTAGAAATATTAGTAAAGCAGTGATAGAGAGACATCCTGTACCAATTTTAGGAATTAATTACAAAGTGAAAATTGAATATAAAAATATAAAAATGGCAGAATTAAATATAGAAAATTTAACCATAAAAATATCACTTCCAAATAGATATAAAAGAACATCTAATGAACAAATTTTAGACTTAGCGATTGAAAAAATGTATGAACAGATTGCAAAAGTTGAAATAGAAAGAGCAATGGAAAAAATGAGAATTTTATTAGGGTTTGCACCAGAAGATTATGAAATAAAGAAAATAAATAATGTATTAGGAAAATGTGAAAACAACAAAATAACTATAAATCCTCAAATAGTTATGTATAATAGAAAGACTATTGATTATGTAGTACTACATCAATATTGTCATTTAAGATATAAAACGCATTGTAAGAATTTTATAAAATTAATAAAAAAATATGAACCAGAATATCAAAAATATGAATATATAATATCTTAATTGAATTTAAAATTATAGATATTATGGGAATAGTTTTATAAAAACTATTCCCATATATAAAACTTTATTTTACTGATAATGTATAAACATATACATAATTATCAACAATTACATAAAAGTTACTTTGCTTTTTATTAGGGGTTTTATAATAGATTATATTATTTTGGGTTTGTTCTGCTACATCAATTAAATCATCAATAATAGAAACATTCATTATTTGCAAGCTTGAGAAAGTTGGTTTATCAGAAACTGTTACTATTAAATCTCTATAATACTTAAAAATATGTTTTAGTTTGTGATTATACATTATTTCAGGAGATTTCATTTTTTTATTTATAGTTATCATCATTGTTACTAGTGCTACTATTATTAATGATATACCTATTGCCAAAGATGTCTTTTGTGGTAGTCTAGTATTTTCCATTGGTAAAGTAATGTCTTTAGATGTTACATTTTCATAGTTTTTTTGAACTTCACTTATAGTAGAAGTTATAGGAATATCTAATTCAATATAATCTTCAACATTTTCAACATCTGAACCTAAAACATCAGCACTAATAGAATAAGAAATATTAAAACGAATTTTTAATATTGCATTGATTGTAATTCCATATGCTTTTTCATAAGAACGAGCTACATTGTTATAATAGTCATAATCAATATTTACTGGCTCATTAATAGAAAATGAATCTATATTTTCCTGGATACTATTAGTATTATCTTTTATGATGAAAGTTCTATTCCAAACTTCTTTATTTTTATTGTCATTATCTATAGCTGTTCCTACTAAATTAGCGGTAATGGTATAATTATATTCTATATTAGCTTTTTGGCTAGATTTAAAATCATACATAAGGTTTATGTTATAGGTATAAATAGATTTTGAAGCATAGTAACCACCAGCTGGAAGTGTTTCAGTTTCATAAAATGTATTAGGTTTTAATAGAACATTATAATTATCAGTTTTTTGAGCTGTATAACTATAAATAGGAATTATAGTATTTCCAGATTGTAAGCCATATTTAATAAGAGTGATTCCAAGTATAGATAAGATTATAATAATTACAATAATACAATTAGTTTTTTTATTATTTGACATATTTATTATCCCTCCTTATTTTATTTTAACTTTTGAGTTTTACTTATTAAAATAGTCATATAGCCAAACAGACGGAAAACCGATGTATTTAATATGGAATAAATAAACACCCTTAATTTGATTTATTTGTACTAGATTTGTATCAGCTACATTATTGCTATCACCTTTGGTTTGATAGGATATAGTATTATTTTTTTCAATTTTATCAACAACACGATGAGCAATATTTTGATTTTCTATACTATAAATAATTATAGAATTTTTCGAGATTTCATTTAGATTACTATCATTTATTTTTCTGAAAATAACAACGTCGCCACGATTAAATAATGGACTCATACTATTTGAAAGAATAGTAATTGGTTCATATTTAAATGCACCTAACATAAAACAAATCAAACCAACTAAAAAAATAAGTGTTATTGAATAACTAATTTTTTCAAAAATATTTTGAGATTTTTTTATGTGATTTTTTCTTTGTTTTGCAAATTTATATTTAAATAATATATAAACTAGAGTAGGTGATAATATATTTATAGAAGCTGTAACAAACCAGTCTAAATCAGGCAAAATAGGTATTAGAAAGACTATTAAATCTTTGAAAAATCTATATATTAATACAAGTAAAAAAGAATTATTAAAGTCTAAATATGTGTACAAAATACTACATGCAAATGTTGGTAATATTGTTGAACAAACATATTTAAAAAATGCTTCTTTATTTGGAAATATATTAATTAATGTATTATAATTAATTTCTAATAATACCCCAATAATTGCTACAAATGCCAATAGGATTTTGTTGCTTTTATTTCTAGTTATAATGATATTTCTTGTCATTTCAATACCAACAATAGGGATGAGTTTAATTATAATATTTTTAAACATAGTTAATATTTCATGATTATAAGGACTTTTAGAAAATCCAAAAATATAACCTATATAAAAGTAAAAACATATGTGAAGAGAGGAGATTATAATCATGTTTATAGTATATTTTCTTGCAATACATAATCGCAAATATGAATTTTTTATATCCCATATTACATAAAGCGAAATACATAACCAAAATAGCGGATTTACTATATGACTAAAGAATACATCATTTTTTAAAAGTAAATTAATCATTACACATAAATAAATAATTACAATTATTAATAAATTTTTATTTTTTAAAATTCTCATAGTTTCACCTTATTTAAAGATAATAGGAAAGACTATGCTTTCCTATTATCTGTTTATATTTTTCATAAGCATGTGTATTACTATTGTTCTTGTACATATTCGATAGTACCTGTTATTGTTTTAGTTTTTATTGAAGGCACTTCTGTAGATTTGGAATCATATATAACATTTACTGAGAAGGTCGTTTGATCCCCAGCTTTTAGAGAACTTGCAGGTTCAGTATTTGTATATATAATGGCTGGTGAGCCATTTTCATCTGGTGTACAGGTTATATTATTTAATGTAGCATCAATAGTTCCGGCATTTTGTATTGTTATTACATAAGTTATTGAATCTCCAGGTTTCATTAATTTAGCATCAAATGTTGCGCTAGTATCAGTAAATTGAGGAGTTCCATAATCGCAACCATCACTAACATTTTGAGCTTCAATATTAATTATTTTTACATTCCATTCGCCAGTAACTTCAGCTGTTCCATTTATATTTAATTGAGTGGCAAATGCAGAATAACCTATGCACATGGCTAATGTTACTACTAATAATGTACCTATGATAAGAGTTTTGGTATTTGACATTTTTTTACCTCCTTCCTATGTAATAACATAATGATGCTACTCTTGTATTATATGAGTTTGTACTTTTTTGTGTGTTTTATATTAATAAAAAAACTAGCCCTTTATTATAAGGACTAGTAAAATTAAAATATAAAATTCATATTTTTATCTAGCTTAACATTTAGAAAAAAAGATTTATTTTTTAAATAATCAAGTAAATTATTATCATCCATAAAATTAAATTTTATAATATAACTACAAAGCATTTGATATTTTTTATGGAATTTTTTATTAATTTCATTTATTCCATATTTTCCATCACCAATAATAGGAAACCCTAAATAGGCAAGATGAGCTCTAATTTGATGTGTTTTACCTGTTTCTATTTCAACATCTAATATAGAAGAACCATCATCTATTTGCTCTAGTACTGTATAAGTAGTAATTATTTTTTGATAACCTTTTTTTAATGTGTCACTAATATATACCATTGATTTTTTATTATCTTTAAATAAAAAACTTTCAACTCTTTTTTTATTTTCTTTTGGATGACCATAAACTAAAGCTAAGTAGTGCTTTTCTATTTCATGATTCTTGAATTTGTTTAATAAAATATTTAAAGATTCTTGATTTTTTGCATATAAAATAAGACCAATAGTATTTCTATCAAGTCTATGACAGGGCATTGGTTTAAAGGAAAATGAAGAATAAATTTGGTGAATGTGAGAAGTTAAACTATTTTCTCCAGTTACTTCTAAATTATAAGGTTTATTTACAATTAAAATATTTTCATCTTCATAAAATATATTTAAATTAAATTTATTTTTTAATAAATTATCTGGAATATATACTAGAATTTCATCATTTTCATATATAGTTATGTTATTAGAAATTCTTTTACCATTTATTTTTATATTTTTTTTTCGTAGAGTTTTGTATAAAAGATTTTGAGATAAGGTAGGGATACTGTCTAACAAAAATTTATTTAATTTTTTTCCGTTATAGTTATTTGATACAACTAATTTTTTCATAGTTATTAAAAATTCCTTATATTGCTAATTATTCAGCCATAAAAAAGCTTATTTTATAATTTATCATAATAGTTAAAATTTTGCAAGTTTTATAGTTTAAGTTTCGGTATTTTTATAACCTTAGCAAATATTGATTTACTATTACATTATATAAAAATTATGTAAACATATGAATTATATTACAAGATGATTTCAAAAATATTACAAATATATTAAATAAAGTAGAAATATTGAAAAAAATAAAAAGATATTTTATAATAAAAATACATAACATATTATGTATAGAACAAAAGAAGGGAGAAATTTTAATGAAATTAAAAATGAAAGAAACAAGAGTGATGAGCAAAAAATATAATTTAGATAATACTAAAAAAGAAAAAGGTATAACACTGATAGCTTTAGTTATCACGATAATAGTATTGCTAATCCTTGCAGGTGTAAGTATAGCAACATTAACAGGAGAAAATGGAATATTAAATCAAGCATCAAGAGCAGCAGATAATACAAAAAACGCAACAGAGAAGGAACAAGTGGAATTGGCATATAATACGCAAGTGTCAAAAAATATGGAAAAAGGAAAATACACAGTGGACACAAATGAAGATGACATAGAAGGATTGCAGGATGAATTAGACAATTTAGACACAGGAGCAACAGCAAATGGAAATGGAGAAAAAATAGAAGTAGTATTTCCAAGTGGAAATAAGTATAGAATACAAGGAGGAAAGGTAAAAGGACCAATAAAGCAAGCAAAAGTAGGAAAAAAGGTGGAAGGAGAAAATAAGGAATACACAAAAAATGGAACAGCAGAAATCCCAGTAGGATTTGCAATAGTGCCAGGGTTAGATGATGTAGAAAAGGGACTAGTAATATCAGATGACGAAAAAGACACAGAAGAAACAGGAAAAACAAAAGTAGCTAATGGAAATCAATTTGTGTGGGTGCCGGTGGAAGATTTTAGTAAATTTGTAAGATATAATTTTCAGAGTAATACAGATGCAGGTTTTGTAACAGATAAAGCAGCAGATGAAAAGTGTTATGAGCCTAACCCAGAAAGTACAGATACGGAATATTCATCAAAAGAAACATTAGAAGAAGTAAAAAAGATGTATAAAAGTGTAAAAGAAAATGGAGGATTTTATATAGGAAGATATGAGGCAGGGACAACAGATACAACTAAAGAAGGAATAAGAGGAGAAATGGTGTGTAAAAAAGGAGCAACAGTATACAATAGTATACCATGGGGAGAAAGTATGACAAAAGAAGAAGGAGGAGCTGTGCAGGTAGCAAGAGGTTTTGCAGACCAAAATAACTATACAAATGTAACAAGTACATTGTGTTATGGAGTGCAATGGGATGCAGTAATGAGATGGATAAGTAAGGATAATGAATTAAAACAATATTTAACAGATAGTAATGGGAAAGGAAATTATTCAGGTAAATTGTTAGAAGGAGGAACAGGAAGTAATGAGGAATATCAAATGAAGAATATATATGATATGGCAGGAAATGTGAATGAGTGGACAATGGAAGCCTTCTACACTAGCGTCAGAATTTGTAGAGGAGGCGGTTACGCATTCTATGCTAGTAGCAGTCCAGTTTCTACCCGCATCAGCTACGCACCAGACAATACGCCCGAGGTTGTTGGATTTCGCCCAGCATTGTACGTTAGGTAAAATTTTGAAAGAGTTCAAACTAAGAGTATAAATTTAACTGTGTAAATTCAAAAAATAAAATTTTTGAATTGCACAGTTTTTTTTGTGCGGAAAGAGGTATAAAATGTATGTTAGAAAAATTGATTTAAAAGAATTTCAAAAAAAGTTAGAAAGAAGTTACATATCTGTATATGTAATTGTTAAGGAAATACTAATTGAAACTCAAGATGGCATTGAACCTAAAAATTTATGTATTTTCTATGGTTTTACTGCTTTAGGTGCTAGAAGAGTTATTGCTTTGTATTTTGAAGATACTTTAGATAATCGCTTTTGGCTTAATGTTTTTCAGGATTTTAAAGCTAAAAACTTAATTAATATAATGTTTCTTGTAACTCCTCAAAATAAAAATATTGAAAGATATGCTAAGATTGTATATAATGACATTGAAATTGTTCGTTCCCCTGAAGATATTATGGCTTCTATTGATATCTTTTTTGCTACTAAAACTTCTAGATATTTAGAAATTCAACTTAAGAATCTTTTTTTAGCTGAAGATATTAAGACTTGTAAGGATAAAATTGACCTTTTTAAACAGCAATTTTTGATAATCAACTTGTTTTATCTGTTTTTGAAAAACAGGAAAAAGATATTATTAACTTGTACAAATATCCCTATGATATTAGAAAATTACTTTATCAGTATTATGCTATTAGAGAATTTAAAAGACATGTTAATAAACTAAATGAACGCCAACCTTTGCTTAATAATATAATTATGGTTCAAGAACATTTCCTTGATTACATTTCTTCTTTTGAAAGAGGTTTAACTTATTCTAAAAAGGGTTGGGTAAAACTTATCAACTCTCTTTATGAACTTTATCCTAAGAAAATGGAGGTATATTTTTAATGAGTAATGATTTAAAAAATAAAAACAAGAAAAAACAATTTGATCCTTCTGATCCTAGATATATGACTCCTGAGCAAGAGCAGATTGTTAACATGATTTTAAATTCTAATTCTATGAAAACTGGTAAAGATGTTTCTAATGTTTTTAATGACCTTAGAGGTAAAGTAATTCAAAGATTACTTGATGCTGAATTAGATGAGTTTTTAGGATATTCAAAAGGTAATCATGCTTTAAAGCAAAATTCTAACAGAAGAAATGGTTCTACTTCTAAAGGAAAAAAAGTTAAAACTGATTATGGTGAAATAACCATTTGTCCACCTAGAGATAGAGATGGTAAGTTTGAACCTCAAATCGTTAAAAAGAGGCAAAAAGTTTTAGAAGGCTTTGATGATATTGCTATTGCTATGTATGCAAAAGGTATGTCTCTTAAAGATATTAGTGATATGATTAAGCAAATATATAAAGTAGAACTAAGTATTGAAACTATTAGCAATTTAACTTCTGCTGTTAGCCAAGAGGTTACTAAATGGCAAAATAGACCTTTAGAAAACTTTTATCCTTTCATCTATGTAGATTGCTTGTATGCTCCTGTAAAAAAAGATTTAATTAGTGAAAAAACTGCTATTTATGTTATGCTTGGTATTAATAAAGATGGTGTTAAAGATGTTTTAGGTATTTGGATGAATGAATCTGAGTCTGCTTTCTTCTGGACTACTGTTTTTGAAGAAATTCGTTCTAGAGGCGTTGAAGATATTCTTTTTGTTTCTATGGATGGTCTTACAGGTCTTTCTGATGCTATTGAAAAAGTCTTTCCTAAGACTAAAACTCAAAGATGTATTGTTCATATTGTTAGAAATATTTATAGCATTCTTGATAAAAAGAAGGCTAAACAAATAATTGCAGATTTTAAACAAATCTATACTGCCTCTAACCTCTACAATTCTAAACTTGCTTACGAAAACTTTTTGGAAAAATATAAAGAAAATTCTAAACTAATTAAAAAAGCTAATACCATATAGTAGGTGGAAGTCCTACCTGGTAAAATCTAACCAACAGCCAGTATCTAGACTTGGCTTTGAAGCAGTAATGTCAAAAGTAAGTGTAGATAAGAGAACAATTGAGCCGCAATGCGAAAGCCTGAAACTGATGAGTTCCGAAATGGCGAATAAACAATGAAAGACATCTGGTAATATGTAAAATAAATATTATGTAAATGTTATAATAATAAATTTTTAATGTGCTTAATCTTTGGTACTTACTCTAATTAAATACCTGCTTTCAAAATTTTGAGGCTATTTTGTACATTTAACATTGTAAAATATTGTAAAATGCAAAAAATAAGCCGACTAAATCAACTTATATAAAGTGATACGATGTTCACTTTTTGCTTTCCTCAAACTCGCTTATTTCAATACTTTTTAGTAGTTCGACGAAAAAGTATTATGGAGCGGGTAGTGGGAATCGAACCCACGCTATCAGGTCGGAAGCATGACATTCTACCACTAAATTATACCCGCATAACTGTATATATTATAACTTAAAGTAATATAATAATCAAGTGTAAATGAAACTAAATAGTTTGGCTAGTAATAATTTTTAGATTATAGGTTTACAATAGATATGTCACACTAAGATATAAAAAAGGAAATACCAATATGATATAATGTTTTTAACCAC
>CANPZF010000005.1 GCA_947589015.1 uncultured Clostridia bacterium | reverse complement strand
GAGCTTATATATCGTAAAAGGTATTTCAAACACTATATTTATCAATAAAGTGTGACATATGTTTGACAAACCTACAAGAATTTGTATAAAAATACAGAAAAATGCTTGACAAGGCACAATATAATGTTATATAATACTACATGTTACAAGAAGAAGTAATCACTTCTCACCTTATCTAAGTAGAGAAAAAGGTTAGAAACTAAATAATTCTTATCAAAAAAGATAGAATAATTTTGTGTGATATTGACTTGTAACAAAAGTCAATTTTTTTATTTTGGAGGTGTTTTTTATAAAACAAGAATTACCAATTAATAGTCAAATCAGAGCAAAAGAAGTTCAATTGATAGGAGAAAATGGAGAAAAATTAGGAAAAATATCTACAAATCAAGCTTTGGAATTAGCAGAAGAAAAGAATTTAGATTTAGTATTGGTTGCACCAAATGTAGAACCACCTGTTTGCAAAATAATGAACTATGGAAAATACAAATTTGAGCAAGCAAAAAAGGAAAAAGAAGCTAAGAAAAAGCAAAAAATTTTAGAAGTAAAAGAACTAAGAGTTACTCCAAATATTGAAGAACATGACTTTGGATTCAAATCTAAAAATGCAAGAAAATTTTTAGAAGATGGAAATAAAGTAAAAATCACGGTAAGATTTAGGGGAAGAGAATTAAATAACTCAAAAGCAGGTGAAATAGTTCTTAATAAATTTATAGAAAATTTAGAGGATGTTGCCGTTGTAGAAAAAGCTCCTAAATTGGAAGGAAGAAACATGTTTACAATTTTAGCTAAAAAAGCATAAAATAAATGCTAAAAATAAAAAAAGAGAAGGGAGTTATTATTATGCCAAAATTAAAAACAAATAAAGCTGCTAAAAAAAGATATTCATTAACAGCTACAGGAAAAGTAAAAAGAACAAAATCAAACAGAAGACACTTATTAGCCAATAAAACAAAAAGACAAAAAAAATCAGGAAAAATTCAAAATGCTTATGCAAGCAAAACTTGTGAAAATACAATCAAAAAATTATTACCATATGGTAATTAATAAAAACAAATAAAGAGATATAGGAAGGTGATATAAATGGCAAGAGTAAAAACAGCAAGAACAACAAGAGCAAGACATAAAAAAATATTAAAACAAGCTAAAGGATATTTCGGAGCAAAACATTATAGATTTAGAAATGCAAATCAAGCAGTTATGAAATCTTTATCTTATGCATATGTAGGAAGAAAAGATAAAAAGAGTAATTTTAGAAAGTTATGGATAGCAAGAATTAATGCAGCTGCTAGAATGAATGGAACAACATATAGCAAATTAATAGCAGGATTAAAGAAAGCTAATGTTACAATTAATAGAAAAATGTTAGCAGAAGTTGCAATATCAGATCCAAAAGCTTTCACAGAAATTGCAGAAATTGCAAAAAAAGCATAGAAAAAAAATATATAAATAAGTTTGATAAAGCTAGTATAATAGCTTTATTTTTTTACGAAAAAAAGAGTCATAAAATGATTTTTTATATAATTTATATAATAGGAAAGTTTTTAACATTTCCTATTATATAAAAATAGAAGCACAGAAGTACCCTATATATTTAAATGTTTTATTGCTTTTTCATTTTTGGTTTTGAAATTAATGAAGCTAAATATCCAAAAAAAACAGCAGCAGCAATACCACCAGCAGCAGCCTTAACACCACCAGTAAATACACCAATTAGACCAGATTTCTGAACTTCTTCAATAGCACCTTTAGCAAGATTATATCCAAATCCAGTAAGAGGTACAGTTGCGCCAGCACCTGCAAAATCTACTAAATATTTGTAAATACCAAGTCCACCTAAAATTGCACCAGTAGTTACGAAAATTACTAATATTCTTGCTGGTGTTAATTTAGTTTTATCAATTAAAATTTGACCTATAATACAAATAATTCCAGCAGTAACAAAACATTTTAATAAAGAGCTCCACTCAAAAACATTTGCCCAATTAATATCCATGATTATAACCTTCCTTCATAAATGTAAATAATATAATATTTTAATTACATCTCTATACTAATAGCATGAGCAATTCCAGGAATTGTCTCACCCTGCTGAGAACTTGTGGAATTCATTAATGCTCCAGTTGCAATTAATAATATTTTTTTAATTTTTTTGTCTTTTAACTGTTTAAAGAAATATCCAGAAAAAACACTACCACAGCAACCACAGCCACTACCACCACTATGAGTATCTTGAGTGCTTTTATCAAAAATTAAAACACCACAATCATTGTAATTAGATTTAATATTATATCCTTTTGATTTGGCAATATCTATAGCAATTTCTTTTCCAATATGACCTAAATCACCACTAATTATTGCATCATAATAGCTAGGATTTCTTCCAGTATCTTGAAAATGACTAATTAAAGTATCAGCAAATGCCGGAGCCATAGCAGCCCCCATATTATTTGCATCTTTAATTCCCATATCAACAATTTTTCCAGGTGTAATATGAGTAACAAAAGGACCAGTACCAGACTTACTTACAATAGCAGCACCAGCACCTGTAACAGTCCATTGACTTGTAGGTGGTCTTTGATTTCCTAATTCCAAAGGAAACCTAAATTGTTTTTCAGCACTACAAAAATGACTAGAAGTAGCACATAGTACATTTTCAGCAAACCCCTCAACACATATAGAACCTAAAGACAAAGATTCTACAAAAGTTGAGCAAGCTCCGAAAACTCCAAAAAAAGGAACATTCAATTCTCTAAGACCAAAACTAGAAGAAATACATTGATTAAGTAAATCACCTGCAAAAAGGCAATCAATTTTATCAATAGAAATACCAGACTTAGAAATGACAGTATTAACAGTTTCTTTAATAATTTTGCTTTCAGCTTTTTCCCAAGTTTTTTCACCCCAAAATTCATCATCTAAAGTCTGATCAAAATATTTAGCAAGTGGTCCTTGAGCTTCTTTAGGACCGACAATAGAGGCACAATCTAAAATAGTAGGCGGGGTATTAAACTTTATTGTTTGAGAACCTAACTTTTCCAAAAAAACAACTCCTTTCAGTTAGAAATAATGGTTTATCAATAGTTGCCAATGGGGCTTGCCAAAGGGAGTTTGCCAATGAAGCTTGCCAATGGGGACGTTCTTAAATGGCAACTTATAATAATAAAATATTATTTTATTATTTATTAATTTTTTATAAGTTGCCATTTAAGAACGTCCCCATTGGCAAGTTTCATTGGCAAACTCCCTTTGGCAAGCCCCATTGGCAACCTTTTGACTAAACTAAAGTAATAGATTGAGTGTTAAAGATTAAATATATGATGCCAACTATAATTGAAGCAGATATACCGAAAACTAATACTGGACCAGCAACAGTAAACATTTTTCCACCAACACCCATTACATAACCTTCTGATTTATATTCCATAGCTGGAGAAACAATAGAGTTTGCAAAACCAGTAATAGGAATAAGGCTTCCTGCGCCTGCAAATTTTCCTATCTTATTGAACAAATTTAATCCTGTTAAAAATGCAGATATTCCAATTAAAATAATGGAAACAATTGTACCAGAAATTTGCGTATCGAAACCACGTTCTTTGCATATATTAAGTATAACTTGTCCAATTGTGCAGATAAGTCCACCAACCCAAAAAGCATTAAAACAATTTTTTAAAATAGGAGAATTTGGCGATTTTTTATCAACATAATTTTGATAAGTCTGTTTTGTTTCTAATGGATCCATATACTAACCTCCTTAGCTATCTTTTCTATCTAAATCGATAGTAAAACTCAAATCTAAATCTACGTAATACTCTACAATACGGTTACCATTAATTTTAGCCTTTTGTTCTATTATTTTTACTTCAGATAGATAATCAATTGTTTTTGAAGCTTCGTCAACTGCTTTTACAATTGCGTCCTTCCAGGAAACATTTGAGAAACCTGTAATCATTAGATGTTTTTTTATATCCATATTTTTCCCTCCAAATCTTTTAAATATATTTTTTACGAAAATAGAAATTTTATACAAAAATCTATGGAAAAAATAAAAAAACAATATTATAATTTGGACAGAGGTGTAATTTATGGTAGATAAAGTTAGAGAAATAGCGTTAAAAACATTGTATAAAATAGATGAAGAAAAGGCATACTCAAATTTAATATTAGATGAAATGATAAATCAAAATAAAAATAAAATAGATGAAAGAGATGTAGGATTAATTTCAGAGATAGTATATGGTACAACAAATTGGAGATTGACAATAGATGAAATTATAAAAAAATATTCTAATATAAGACTAAAAAAAATATCAATATGGATTATAAATATATTAAGAATGGGTATATATCAAATTATATTTTTAGATAAAATACCAAAGTCAGCAGCAGTTAATGAAAGTGTAAATCTAGCAAAAAAATATGGGCATAAAAGTAGTTCTAATTTTGTAAATGCAATATTGAGAAAAGTAGAAAAAAGTGATTATGAAGAATTTTTTAAAATAGAAAATGATATAGAAAGAATTTCAAAAGTAAATTCAATGCCTATATGGATAGTGGAAAAATTGTTAAAAGAAAATGATTTACAAACTACAGAAGATATTTGTAAAAATTCTAATATAAGACCACAGATTACAATAAGAATTAATAATTTAAAAACTAATAAAAAAGAAATACAAGATAAGCTAAAAGAAAAAAATATAAAATTTAAAAGTGGGATATTAGATGATTTTCTGGTTTTAGAAAAAATTAAAAATATAGAAGAATTAGATTTGTTTAAACAAGGACTTTTTACAATACAAGATGAAGGGGCTGGATTAATACCTTTAATATTACAACCAAAAGAAGGTGAAATTATATTGGATGCATGTAGTAGTCCAGGAGGAAAGACAAGCTATATGGCAGAATTGATGAACAATAAAGGAGAAATATTTGCATGGGATATACATGAACATAGAACAAAATTAGTTGAAAAAACAGCTAAAAGATTAGGAGTAAATATTATAAAAGCAAAGACACAAGATGCAACTATATATAAGAAGGAATATGAAGAAAAATTTGATAAAATTCTTTTAGATGTTCCTTGTTTAGGAATAGGTGTATTAAAAAGAAAACCTGATATAAAATGGCAAAGAGAAGAAAAGGATATTGAAGAAATTGCAAATATTCAAAAACAAATATTAGAAACTTGTTCAAAATATTTAAAAGTTAATGGAGAGTTAATATATTCAACTTGTAGTATATTAAAAGAAGAAAATGAAAATATAATACAGAACTTTTTAAAGAAAAATAAAAATTTTGAAATAGAAAAAATAGAACTAAACTACAAAAAAATAAATGAAAACCAATTTGAAAAATATATACAAAATCAGGGATATATAAAGTTATATCAAAATGAAAAAACAGATGGCTTTTTTATTGCTAAAATGATAAAAAAAAGTGCTTAATAATCTTTTATGTCGAAATATTACAAACATATTACATTTACATTACGTTTCTATAAAATCTATTGACATTTTTACAAAAAACGATAAAATAAATTAGAATAAAATAACAATATGTGAAAAAAATTGAAATGTAACGAATTTATTCAAGTATTGTTTTTGTTATTTTGCAAATGATAATTTATATAAAATAAAAAAAAAGGAGCATACAATGGCAAGTTGTTTAGGATTATATATACAAAATAATATAATTAAATATGCTAAGGTGTCAAAGGAACGTGAAGATGTAAAAATTGAAGCCTTTGGAGTAAAATTTTATGACAATGTAAATGAAGCAATCAATCAAGTAATAGAAGAAACATATAGCTATAAAATTCCAATTAGTGTAAATTTATCAGAAGAAACATACAATTATTTTACTATGTTTTCTTTATTAAATAAAAAAGATTTATCAAAAGCAATAAAAACAGAATTTGATACATTTTGTTTAGAAAAGGGATATAATCCAAATGTATTTGAAACTAGATATGCTATTACAGAAGAACCAGAAGAAAATGATAAACTAAGAGTAATACATGTATCAGAAAACAAAATAGAACTAAACAAAAGAATTCAACAATTAGAAGGTTATAAAGTAGCAAATATTTCTCCAATGCCTATATCTATATCAAATCTTTTACCAAATGATATAGAGGATAATTCTATAATAGTAAATATTGAAGACAAAACAACAATAACAACAATAATAGATAAAAAAGTTTATAATGTGGAATTATTAGACATTGGAAGTGAAGAATTTTTAAGTAAAATAAATTTAAGAGAAAATTCATATTCAAAATCTTATGAAATATGTAAAAATACAACAATATATACATCAGAAGGTAGAGAATTACAAGAAACAGAAACTAATTATTTAGAAGATATAATGCCTACTTTATATGATATAGTTGGAAATGTAAGAAAAGCTATAAATGAAAATTTGGATAAAATAAAGAGAGTTTATCTTACAGGAACTGCAACAGTAATTAATAATATAGATTTATATTTTCAGGAATATTTATCAGAAGTAGACTGCGAAATATTAAAACCATATTTTATACAGCCAACAGAAAATATAAGCATAAGAGATTATATTGAAGTTAATTCCGCATTAGCTTTAGCAATGGATGGACTTGGAGAAGGAATTCCAGGCATGAACTTTAAAAAACAACTTTTTACAGATAAAATTCCAGATTGGTTAAAAATAGAAGTTAATCCAGACAAAACACCAAATCAAAAAAAGAATTTAGGAGGCTTTTTTACAAACGACTTAGGACAAAAATTAGATGCAACAGAAATTGGATTATTAAGAACAGCAGTAGGCTTATTACTATTATTTATAATATATAGTGGATTTTCGGCACTATTAAATAAACAAATTGATAAAAAAGAAGAAGAAGCAAATGATTATATAAATTATACAAATTCACAAATTGCACTTGCAGAAGCAGATAATTCAAAAATAAAGAAAAAAACTAGCGAATATACTGCATTAATTGAAAATTTACAAGAAATTAATGATAGAATTACAGATGCAAATAAAACGAGAAATGCAATTCCTAATTTATTAAACCAATTAATGACAATTATACCTGAAAATGTTCAATTAACTTCTATTCAAAATACAAATAATAGACATATAGAGATATATGCACAATCAAATAAATATGAACCATTAGGATATTTAAAAGCTCAAATTAAGACAGATGTAATATTAAACAATGTAATATCAACAGCTGGAGAAAAAGAAAATAACGTTATTAGTGTAAAAATAGAAGGAGATTTACCATGAAAAAATTATTAATACTAATTTTAATAACTTTGATTTTCATTTTGACTGCATATACGGCAGTTAAAGGTGTTCAAATTGGTAATTTTGTAATATTAGGAATTCAAGGCATTAGAGATAAGAGCAAGCAACTACAAGATACAGTAGATGTAGCTACTAAATTGAAAACAATAGATTATCCAAAAAAGAACGATGAAATAAATACAAATTTAAAAAAATTAACTAGTGAAAAACAAAATTATGAACAAATGACAAGTGTTAGTTCAAGTGAAGAAGTACAATCAGCAAATCAATTTGAAAAATATGAAATTGAACGTCTATGGGTACAACTAGGAAATCATGCTACTTCAGAAGGTGTAGAAATTAAAATTGATTTAGCAAATGGGAATGCAGAAGGAATGTATAATTTGAATTTCACAGTTACTGGTGATTATGTGGGCATAACTAATTATATATATAATATAGAAAATGATTCATCTTTAGGTTTTAAAATTGAAGATTTTAAAATGGAACCAGGTATAACAACAAATACTTTATATACTACTTTTACTTGTAGAAATATAGAAATAGTAGATGTTTCACAAAGCGCTTCTAAAGCTGCTACAAGTTCATCAAGTGATTCAGATGATACAAATACAACAAACACAACTAATACGACAAATACAACATCAACTAATACTTCAAATACATCAAAGGAAAATACAACAAATACTAGTGAATAATAAAAAGGAGAAAGTTTTATGGCTAAAAAAGTAATAAAGGAAATTATTATAGTATTATTATTATGTTTGGCTATAATATTAATACTAGGTGTATTATTATATGAATATGTACCAAGTAATCAATTGGTTCCAGAAAAAGTTTCATATACCACGTCAGAAGAAGTAAAATCAGAATTAAGTAAATCTGAAGAAGTAGATACAACACAAGTTATTCTAACTTATCAAGTAGATTCTACAGATTTAAATAATTATAAAAGAATAAATAATTATGTTCCAGGAAAGAAAAACCCTTTTTCAACATATGAAGCAGGTAATTCAGGAGCAAGTTCTGGAAATGCTAGCTCAGGTTCTTCTGGTTCTGCTAGTAGTTCAGCAGGAACAACAATACCAAACAATCCAACAACTAATAATTCAGAAGGACGTTTGTTTAATGATAAGGGAACTAAATAATTTTGTTATTAACATTTATATATAATTCTAAAGAAAAGGAGGAATAAGAAAGAAAACTTAAGAAGAATGTATAAAATTAGGATGTAGAAATTATAAAAGAAAATAAATTTAGGAGGATTTAAAATGATGAAAAATCAAAAAGGTATTACATTGATAGCATTAGTTATCACAATTATAGTATTATTAATTTTAGCTGGAGTAAGCATTGCAATGCTTTCAGGAGATAATGGAATATTAAATCAAGCTGCAAGAGCTGGTTCTAATACAAAAGTTAAAGAAGCAAAAGAACAAGCAGATTTAAAAGTAGATGAAATTATAGGAGATTATTACGAGGAAAAATATACTAATAGTGACTTTGATGATAAAACTATATCTGACTATGTTAAATCAAAATTAGTATCAGTTGAGGGATTATATTATGTTGGTAAAACTAAGATTGTTATTGAGCCAAAATATAAAGATGGGACAGGAGTTATTGGTACAATTGGTACATCAGGAAGTATAGATTGGTCTGATCCAGTTCCTGCTGCTTCTATGACAACGGACTAGATAACGTTATACAGTGAATATATGATAAGCCATACGCACACATAGTGTGTATGGCTAAAATTTTAAAATAGTAAAGGAAAACCAAAACATATGGATATATTTCTATATATATTAATATTTATAATGGGAACATTTTTTGGGAGCTTTTTTACACTTGCTGTTTATAGAATACCAAAAAAGCAAGATATAGTACATACCCATTCATATTGTCCTAATTGTAATCATAAATTAGGAACATTAGATTTAATACCTGTATTTAGTTATATAATACTAGGAGGAAAATGCAGATACTGCAAAGAAAAAATAAGACCAAGATATTTTATTTTAGAAATAATGTCAGGTATTATATTTACATTAATAGCATATTTAATGAATGTAAGTATAGAAAATTTAAATATATCAATAATTGCAAACAGTGCATTTTTAGCACTTTATTTGTGTTTCATATTTATAATAGCAGGAATAGATAATGAAAATAGACAAATAGAAAAGTCAGTAGTAATGTATGGAATAATAATATCATTAGCATATATAATATATCTATGCATAGTAGAAAAAGCTAATATATATAGATATGGTATATATATAATATATTGTATTATTTTCTTAATATTAGATACAATAACACTTAGAAAATATGCTAAAAATAGTTACATAAATAATATTGCGTTATCAGGAGTAGTGATGTTAGTTTTCACAGGACAATATATAATGTTTAATACAATAATTCTAACATTATTATCTATAGCTATATATATTCTTATATATAAATTAAAAAATTTAAAAAATAGAAGTAAAAAGACAGATAAAAAAGTTTATAAGGATATAAGAGTAGGATTTATAATGGCAATTTGTAATATATTAAATTTAATTTTTGTTTTAAGCTATTATAAGTTTTTTATATAAGGGGGATAACTGATGAATTTAAAAAGTGAAAAAGGAATCACTTTAATAGATATAACAATATCTATAATTATAATTGCAATGTTTTTAGCAATTATTGCAGTGTTATTTTACTCAATAAGAGTAACTGCAACAGACATAGACAGAAAGAAAAAAGCAACAGAAATTGCCATTTCAACAATAGAAGATTTAAAAACAGTCGATTTTGATGATTTAGAATCTAAAGAAGAATACTATAATAAAGAAAATAGTACAGATACATCATATTATATACAAATAATCGTAACAGATTATGCGGACATGCAAGGAAATAGTGATAAAGAACGTGGCGTGGTGAAAGAAGTTGTTGTGAAAGTAAGCTATAAATCACAAAATCAAGATAAAAGTGTGGAAATTTCAATAATAAGAACAAAGGAGAATTAGAATGAAATCTGAAAAAGGGATAACACTTATTTCTATAATAATATATGTAATTGCCATGGTAATAGTAGTTTCTATTGTTGCTGTTTTAAGTCGATATTTTTATAGAAATATAAATAATTCTAGAAATTATGTTGAATTAGACAAGCAATATACAGATATTAATGTATTTTTTACTGAAGAAGCAAATTTACAAGATAATAAAATAATTGAAATAAATGATAATGATGGTTATCAAAAGTGGGTAGCTTTTAGTAGTGGAAATCAATACACATATATAGAAGAAAACAAATCTTTATATAAAAACAATGTAAAAATAGCAAAAAAAATAGAAAAGTTTAATATAGAAACAACTTCAAAAAACGGAAAACAAGGCTTTACTGTACAAATTAGTGGATATCCAGAACATTCATATTATTTTAATAATTAGTAATTATAGGAAATTTCAAAAAAATCAACAAAAAATATAAAAATTATTGTATAATTAAATATGTAAATGAAAGAAGTGATAAAAATGGATTTAAGAAAAAGACAACCAATGGGTGTTGAATTGGTTAGAAGAGAAATTGTAAGGCAAGAAGATATAGAAAGAGCTGTAGAATATCAAAGAGAACATCCAAACGTCAAATTAGGTGATTGTTTATATGCACTAAAATTATGTGAACCAGAAAAACTAATTACAGCAATAGGTGAAATTTTAGGAGAAAAAGGTATAATATTAAACCAAAATACTATAAAAATAAGAGTAACTGATTATATTGCTATTGATGTAGCCAAGAAAAATAAAGTAGTACCATTTGAAATAAACAATGGAAAAATAAAAGTATGCTTTGCTAATACTGTAAATAGAAGAAGTATGGAAAACATAAGGTTGCTATTATTAAATAAAGGTCTAATAATGGAAACTTATATAACTTTTGAAAGTGATATAGATAAAATATTAGCATCTTTAGAAGGAAAAGCAAGTGACAATATAAGCAATACAAGCCTAACAGGAACTATTACTAATTTGGTGGATAGTATTATAAAAACAGGTATAGAAAAAAGAGCAAGTGATATACATATAGAACCATTGGAAAATAATGTAAGAGTTAGGTATAGAATAGATGGTGAACTATACACAGCAGCTAATATAGATAAAGAAAAGCAAAGCCAAATTATAGGTAGATTAAAAGCAATTTCTAATATGCACCAAGAAAAACAAGAAGCTCAAGATGGTAGAATCTTATTATATGAAGATTATAATATACGTGTATCATCACAACCTAATGTATATGGAGAAAAATTTGTTTTGAGGCTATTAAAGAAAAATACAAATATAAAAAATATATTTGATTTAGGATATAGTGGAACAGAAGAAGATTTAAAAAGAAGTGTTAAAAAGAAAAATAGTATTACTATAGTTGCGGCACCAACAGGAGAAGGTAAAACAACATCACTATATAGTATAATAGATTATTTAAATAGACAAGAAATTAATATTACTACTATTGAAGACCCAGTTGAAATACGAATACCAGGATTAAATCAAATTGAAATAGATAATAAATCAACATTTTCTAGTGCATTAAGAACAGTTTTAAGACAAGATCCAGATATAATCTTAGTTGGAGAAATACGTGATACAGAAACAGCAGAAATAGCAATACAAGCTGGACAAACAGGACATTATGTTTTGTCTACAATACATACTATAGATAGTATAGAAGTAATTAATAGATTGAGAAAAATTGGAGTTTCAGACTATGATATAGCAAGTACATTAGCAACGACAATTTCTCAAAGACTAGTAAGAAGAATCTGTCCTAATTGTAGAAAAGAAAGAAAATTCACACAAGAAGAAAAACATATTATAGAAAATATATTAGGAAAATATGGTGAAAATGTTAATATAGATGAATTTAAAACCTATGATGCAGTAGGATGTAAAAATTGTAATAATACTGGATATTATGATAGAATTGGTGTTTTTGAAGTATTAGATATTACAGAAGAATTAAAAGAATTAATAGTAAAAGGGGCATCTAGTATTGAAATTAGAAGAAAAGCTCTTGAAGGAACTTATAGGCCATTAATTGTGGATGGTATTAAAAAAGTTCTACAAGGATATACAACATTAGAAGAATTAAATAAGAAGTTGTTATTCTTTTAATTAAAACAAAGGGGGAAAATTAAATATGAATATAGAAAAAGTATTAGATATGGCAATGGAAAAAGATGCGTCAGATGTTCATTTAATATGTCAAAATAAACCGATACTAAGAATTGCTAGAGATTTAGTACCAATAGAAGAAATGGAAGAATTAACAGCAGAAGACATGAGTGAAATATATGACTTTTTGGTTAGAGGAAACTTAGATAAAGATGAAGTATTTAGGCAAACTAGAAAATTAGACATATCATATGTATATAGGGATATACGTTTGAGGGTAAATATATCATTGTCAGATGATATTCCTTTATGCACATTAAGGTTAATAAAAAATGAATTGCCAACATATGAATCTTTGGGAGTACCAGACATAGTAAGGAGAATGACATATCAACCACAAGGACTAATTCTAGTTACTGGAAAAACAAACTCTGGTAAAAGTACTACATTAAATGCATTGGTGAATCATATTAATGAAAATCAAAATAAAAAAATATTAACATTAGAAAATCCGGTAGAATATAAACATCACTCTAAAAAATCATTAATTGTACAAAAGGAAATAGGAAAAGGAAGAGATGTATTAACATTTAGTGACGGTGTTAAAAACTCTTTAAGAGAAGACTGTGATATTCTAGTAATAGGAGAGATTCGTGATAAAGTCACAATGGAAGCAGCAATAGAAATGGCAGAATCAGGACACTTAGTAATAGGAACATTACATACAAAATCTTGTGCAGAAGCTATAGACAGAATGATAAATTTTTATGAAGTAAGAGATCAAGCGAGTATAAAATATTTATTATCATCTTTATTGAAACTAGTAGTATCACAAAGGTTATTAAAAGGAACAGACGGAAAATTAGTATTAATTCCAGAAGTAATGGTAGTAGATAATATTGTATCAGGAATTATTAGAAAAGAAAAATTAAGTGTATCTGAAATAGAAGATGCAATACAAAGTAATTCAGAAAAAGGAAGTATAGGATTAATAAATTCTATTGCAGAACTTTTTGTAAAGGGCAAAATCACATTAGAGCAAGCAAAAGCCCAAATAGAAGAGAAAAACATAGAAACTTTAAACAGAACAATTATGCAATTAAAAATAAAAAGAGATAGTAGTAAAAGATAGGAGGTAAGAAATGCCTACATATATGTATAGAGCTGTAACGAAAAATGGACTATTAGTTCGAAATAAAGTAGAAGCAGCTAATAAATTAAACTTAGTTAAATCGTTAAAGGGAAGTGACTTAATCCCAATAGACATAATACAACTAAGATATTCATCTAATAATAAAAAGACAAAAAAGAAGAATATTGTTGATATTAATGATGTAATGAAAAATGTAAATACAACAAGAATAGGACAACAAAAAATAAAAAGTCTTACACCGATTGAAAAAATTAATTTATATTTTGAAAAAATAACACCAAGGGATATAGTAGTATTTACACAAAACTTTTATTTATTAAAAAAGGCTAATTTTAATAATATACATGCTTTAAATACTATAATACAAAGTACAGAAAATATGTCATTTAGAGGAATTCTAGAAGATATATTAGCAGGAGTAGAAGCAGGAGAGTATATGTATACTACAATGGAATATTATTCAAATGTATTCCCATATATATATGTAAATATGATAAAAGTAGGTGAACTTTCAGGTTCATTGACAAATTCTTTACAACAGGCAGTAAAATATTTAGATGATACAGATAGTTTAAATAGAAAATTAAAATCAATATTAATACCTAATCTTGTACAGTTTGTATTACTTTTAGTAATGTTATTCGTAGGAACTTTAGTTGCAATTCCAGCAATTCAAGGAATTTTTGATGAATTAGGAACAAAAGAAAAATTGCCAGCAATTACAATGTGGTTTGCAGGAGTAGTTGATCGACTTGCCCAGTGTTGGTATATACCAGTTATTGTGATAGCGGCAATAGCAGGGGTGATTGTATTTTATGTTCACACACCAAAAGGAAAATATAATTATCATTACTTTAAATATACAATGCCTATATTTGGAGAATTAATTTATGCTTTAGACTTTTCAAGATTAATGAAAGCATTATTGTTGAACTTAAAAAATGGAATGAGAATTCAAGACTCTTTAGAAGTAAGTAGAAATGTAGTTCAAAATTATGTTATGTTATCAATGATAGAAACTTCAATAAATAATATTTTAATAGGTTCTTCTTGGATTGAGCCATTTGAAAAAGCTCAACTTGGTTCGCCAATGACTACAGAGATGTTGAAAATAGGTATGCAAACAGACTTGACAGAAATGATTGAAAAATTAGTAGAATATATGGAAATTGATATAGATAATATTATGACAAAAATAATGAAAGCTTTACCACAAGTTGTTTATGCAATAGTGGGTGTTGTTTTAATATTCTTCGTATTGGTTGTGTTGGTACCATGTGTTCAAGTTTATATGGGTCAATTCTTGTTCTCAGCATATGGAGTTTAAGGATTGAATTAAGGTCGCCAAAGGAGTTGCCCAAGGGGTCGCCAAAGGTTGCCAAAGGGGACGTTCTTAAATGGCAACTTATAAGTTGCCATTTAAGAACGTCCCCTTTGGCAACCTTTGGCGACCATCGGCAACCTTGGTAGTTTATGAAAAAAGGATGAGAAATATGAAGATTGGAATTGATTTAGGTGGTAGTCACATTGCCATTGGAGTAGTAGATAATAAAGGAGTTATTTTAGAAAAAGTTGAAAAGAGGATTTTAGACAAAGAAAAGAAAGATATTATAAATGTAATCGAAAATTATATTGTGCAAAACACTAATAATTTTAGACAAAAATATGAAATTACTAGTATAGGAATAGCAATTCCAGGAACAGTTACAGATAGAATTGTTAAAAAATCAGTTAATTTAGGTTTAGAAAACTATAATATAGTTGATAATTTAGAAGAAAGATTAAAATTACCAATAAAAATAAGAAATGATGCAAAATGTGCAGCAATTGCAGAGAGTAAATATGGAGTTTTAAAGTCTTATAGCAGAAGTTTATTTTTAACATTAGGAACAGGCATAGGAGGAGCAGTTATTATTGATGGAAAACTATTAAATACTGGAGATTTGCCAGGATGTGAATTTGGACATATGATTATTCAAAAAGATGGAGAACCTTGTAAATGTGGGAAAAATGGATGTTTTGAAAGATATGCTTCTATGAAAGTTCTAAAAGATAATTTGAGAAAACAATTAGGATTAAATGAAACAACAAGAGGACAAGAATTATTAGACCTTATAAGAAAAAATAAAAAAGAAGATAAGAATTATGAAAAAATAAATAAAGTTATAGATGAATATATAGATTATCTAAGCATAGGAATTTCTAACCTTATTAATATTTTTGAACCAGAAGCAATAGGAATAGGGGGAAGTTTTGTATTTTTTGAAGATGTTTTATTGGAAAAATTAAAACAAAAAATATTAAAAGGAAATTTGTTATTTAACAATAGGAAAGAAATTGTTATAGAAACAGCTATTTTAAATAATGACGCAGGAATAATAGGAAGTGTAAACTAAATATATCAACATATAGAAATAAAAAAAGAGAGGAATGTTTATGAAAGAAGAAAAAAAAGCAACTAGACAAAGCTATGGAGAAGTTTTAGAAAAATTAGGTGAAGAAAATGAGAATGTTGTAGTATTAGATGCTGATTTATCGTCAGCAACAAAAACTAATATATTTGCTAAAAAATATCCAGAAAGATTTTTTGATATGGGAATAGCAGAAGCAAATATGGCAAGTACAGCAGCAGGAATGGCAACATGTGGTAAAATACCATTTATAAGTACATTTGCAATGTTTGCAGCTGGCAGAAGTTATGATCAAATAAGAAATAGCATATGCTATCCAAATTTGAATGTGAAAATTGGAGCAACACATAGTGGAATTACAGTTGGTGAAGATGGAGCAACACATCAAATGCTAGAAGATATATCATTAATGAGAACTTTACCTAATATGACAGTTATATGTCCATCAGATGATATTCAAACAAAGTGGGCAGTAAAAGAAGCAAGTAAAATTAATGGACCAGTATATTTAAGGTTATGTAGGTTAGATACACCAATTATTTATGAGGAAAATCAAAAATTTGAAATAGGAAAAGCTATTCAAATAGGAGAAGGAACAGATGCAACAGTATTTGCAACAGGAGTAACTGTGGCAGAAGCGTTAAAAGCTAAGGAGTTATTAGAAAAACAAGGAATAAATATTAGAGTTGTAGATATTCACACAATAAAGCCAATTGATGAAGAAATAATAATAAAAAGTGCTAAAGAAACTAAAAAATTAATTAGCATTGAAGACCATAGTATTATAGGAGGATTAGGTTCTGCAATTTCAGAAGTACTGACAGATAAATGTGGAACAAAGTTAGTTAGAATAGGAATAAAAGATACATTTGGAAAATCTGGAAAAGCACAAGATTTAATGAAATACTTTGGAATTACATCAGAAGATATAATTAAAAATATAAAAAATTAAAGGGGATAAAAATATAATGGAACAAGTAAATACAAAAAATACTGTGAATATTATAAATGAAAGAATTGGAGAAACTGTTGAAATTATTATTGATAAATTACAGAAGATAAATGATGTAGATGAAAAAAAGACAGAAGAAATGAAAGAAAAATTAAAAATTTTGATAGAAGATTTAAAAGAGCAAAAAATGGATGCATTTGAGATGATAGATGGTTTTATGAAACTTCAAAATGAATTGATTGAATTTTTAGATACAGATGAGTACAAACAAAAATCAATGAAAGTACAACAACATTTACAATATCCGTCAGAAGGAAATTTAAGTCATGATACAGCTATGCAAATTTATGTACCACAAAGGAAGAAAGAAATAAGAGGAATTATAGCTATAATAAAAGAAAAAATAGCTCAAATATTCAAAAAGAAAAAGCCAGTTATTGAAATATCAAGTATAGAAGAAAATACTCCAACTATAAATCAAATAGCATCAATAATATCTAAAAATCGTGGAGAAACAATACAAAGAGGATTTATAGAAGATTATAGAAAACCAGTATATGATTTTATTAAAAATATAAAAAATGGCAATAATGGAATAGTTAATGAAGAAAAAATTTATTTAAGTGATGAAAAAGAAGAAAATTATTTTGTTAATTCAAAAATGGGAGTAGTAGATATATATTTGGATGGAAAATCTATAGTAACACCAATGCGTGATTATGATAATACTGGAAAATATATAACTATAAAAAATCTAACAAATTTATTAGCATTTTCAGAATTAATAAATCGAAAAGGAGAAAATGAACTAAAAATAGTGGTACTAAAAACATTGAAAAAATTTCACAAGCCAAGTAATGAAAAATATATAGATGCAGATTATAAAAAATTTAAAGAAACATTATATGATAATGATGTATTTTTCAAATACATGCGAATATATGAAGAAGCCATAAATGAATTTGAATTGACGTCAAATGATTTTTATAGAACTAGAGATGAAGCAAAAAGAAATTATAGAAGAGATATAAAAAATAAACTACAACAACAATGGTAATTGTAAATTCTTTGTGAATTTTTAAAAAAAGAGAAAATACAAGATAAACTACAAAGAACTCAAAAAAATCAACAATATATTGTTAAAAACGGCCAAAAGACTATTGCAAAAAATCGACTTTATTGTTATTATAGAAGGGAATGAAAATACTACTTAAAACAAAAGGTAAGGGAGAGCCAAAGAATGATAGAATTTAGAAATGTAACTAAAACATATGATACAGGGACAAAAGCTGTAAAAAATGCGAACTTTGTAATAGACAAAGGAGAGTTTGCATTTTTAGTAGGTTCTTCAGGTAGTGGGAAATCAACATTAATAAAACTAATATTAAAAGAAGAAGAACCCACATCAGGAAACATAATAATAAATGGAAAAGATACTACTTTTTTAAAACCAAGTAGAGTTCCTTTTTTGAGGAGAAGTATGGGAGTAGTTTTTCAGGATTTTAGGCTATTACAAGATAAAACTGTATATGATAATGTAGCGTATGCAATGTATATAGTAAGAGCAACTCCTAGACATATAAGAAGACAAGTTCCAATGATACTTTCATTAGTAGGCTTAAGTGGAAAAGCAAAAATGTATCCCAATGAATTATCAGGAGGAGAACAACAAAGAGTAGCATTAGCAAGGGCATTAGTTAATAATCCATCTATGCTAATTGCAGACGAACCAACAGGAAATTTAGACCCAGATACAGCATGGGATATAATGAACTTATTAAATGATATTAATATGAGAGGAACAACAGTAGTTGTAGCGACACATGCCAAAGACATAGTAGATAAAATGGAAAAAAGAGTTATACATATAAATAAAGGCACTATAGTAAGAGATGATAAAAAAGGTGGGTATGATTGTGAAATATAATATATTAGGCTATTTAATAGGAGAAGGATTTAGCAATGTATTCAAGAACAAAAAATCTACAGGTGCATCTTTAATGATTATGTGTGCAACAATGATTATATTTGGTATATTTTTAATTTTAGGAGAAAACATAAATCATTTTGTGCAAGATGTAGAAGAAGCTCAAGGAATACAGGTTTTTATAGATAATGATGCTACAGAACAACAAATACAGGAGGTTGGAAATAAAATAAGAGCCGTTCAAGGAGTAAACAATGCAGAATATAAATCAAAGCAAGCAGCCTTAGACCAAATGAAAGAAAAATTTGAAGATCAACAAGACTTATTAGCAGGATTTGAAGAAAATAATATTTTTCCAGCTTCATATGTAGTAACATTAACAGATTTAAATTTAAGCAGTTCGGTACAAGAAGAAATACTAAAAATAGAAAACGTAAAGAAAATAACAAGTAAAGATGAAACAGTTACAACATTGATAAATTTAGCAAATGGAATAAAACTAGTTACAGGAGCTATTTTAATATTACTAGTACTTATTTCTGTTTTTATTATAGCCAATACAATAAAATTAACAGTACATGCAAGAAGAAAAGAGATATCAATAATGAAATATGTAGGAGCTACCAATAATTTTATAAGATGGCCATTTATAGTAGAAGGTATGATAATAGGCATAGTAGCTAGTATTATTTCTATAGTATTAGTAGGCATAGCATATAATTATATAGCACAAGGAGTAGTAAATTCTGAGTTTATGAAACTTATTAATATGAGTTTAGTAGGATTTTCAGAAATGTTAAATTCAATAATATTTGTGTACATGCTATTAGGAATAGGCATAGGTGCAATACGGAAGTGTTATATCTATGAGAAAATATTTAAAAGTATAAGGAGTTAGAGATGCGTAAAATTTTATGTAGTGTTTTAGCTTTGATAATTATATTTAGTTATTTTACAATTTCTTTTGCAGAAAATGAAAATAATACACAAAATACAATATCACAGCCTAATACAACAGATGATTTATATGAGCAACAAAAGCAAATAAAAAATCAAATAGATAATACAAATCAAGAACTTGATATTGTTCAAGAAGAGCTAAGTGAAAATTTACAACAAGTACAAAAATTAGACGAAAAGATTAGTAATGCACAAAAACAAATAGAAGAATTAACTGCAAAAGCCACGGAATTAAAAGAATCCATAAAAGAAGTAGAAATCAAATTAGAAGAGGCCGAGAAAAAATATAATAGACAAGAAGAATCACTAGAAGATAGGCTAATAGCAATTTACGAATCAGGAGATACGCAATATTTAGATGTAGTTTTACAATCAAAAAGCATATCAGACTTTTTATCTAATTACTTTCTAATTACAGAAATTGCAAGTTATGATACAGAATTATTAGAAGATATGAAAGAAAAGAGAGATGTAATAGACTTAGCAAAACAAAAATTAGAAAAAAATAAAAAAGATTTGACAATAGCAGTTCAAACGCAAACAAAAATGGCAAAAGTTATGCAAGATACAAAAACACTTAGAGAAACTTACATATCTAAACTAACAGACAAAGAAAAAGAAGCTCAACAAAAAATAGATGAATACAATGCAAAATATGAAGAAATAAATTCAGAAATATTAGCTTTAGCATTACAAGGATTAGATACAAGGTATATAGGTGGAGAATTGGCATGGCCAGTTCCTGGATATACCAGAATATCATCTAAATATGGAATGAGATATCATCCAATATTACATGTAAATAAATTACATACAGGAGTAGACATAAGTGCCCCAATGGGAGCAAATTTTGTAGCAGCAAATGACGGAATTGTTACAAAGGCAGGATATAACTCAGCTTATGGAAACATGGTTATTATAGACCATGGAGGTGGAATTTCAACGTTATATGCACATGGTTCAGAAATTTTAGTACAAGTAGGACAAACTGTAAAAAGAAATGAAGCAATATTAAAAGTTGGAAGCACAGGATATTCAACAGGTCCACATGCTCATTTTGAAGTAAGAATAAATGGTGTCGTTACAGATCCAATTGAATATATTACAAATGGAGTAATACCAGCTTCAAATAATAATGAGACTAAAGAAGATCAACAAAGTGAAAATAATAATGAAAATCAAAATAATAATACTTTAAATCAATAAGGTATATTATTTTTAGGAGGAACTCATGAAAAAAATATGTAGAAATTTATTAATAGCAATTATAACATCAATAATTGTAATGCAAAATAGTAGTATAGTAATAGCTAATACTAGTGAGCAAAAGCAATTAGAGAATGAACAAAGTGAAACCAATTCAAAAATTAAAGAGACACAAGAAAACTTAGAAAAAGTTCAAAATGAAAAATCACAAACGTTGAAACAAGTAGAAGAATTATCTACGCAAATTTCACAATATGAAAATCAAATAAATGAATTAGATGGAAAAATATCAGACTTAAATTCTAAAATTTCAGAAGCTGAAGCAAATATACAAAAATCAGAAGAAGATTATAAAAAACAAGAGGAACTTTTAAATGCAAGATTAGTAGCAGCTTATGAAGCAGGAGAAACTTCATATTTAGATGTTTTACTTTCATCAGAAAATATTGTAGATTTGATTTCAAACTATTATCTTGTAACAGAAATTGCTACAGCTGATACAGATTTAATGAAGAAAATACAAGAACAAAAGCAAGAAATAGAAAAAGCAAAACAAAGTTTAGAAGCAAGTAAACAAGAACTAGCAACTTCAAAAGCTAGCAAACAAGGTATATCAACACAATTAAAAGCTACAAAGCAAGAGAAAGACAACCAAGTAGCACAATTATCAGAAGATGAAAAAGAGTTAGCAAATGAGATACAAGAATTGAAGAGTTATGAAAGCCAAATTAGTAGCAAAATTAAGAAAATGAAAGAAGAATATGATAGAAAGCAAAAAGAACTAAGTCAAAAAAATAATTCAAGTAGCTCAGGTCAATCAAATAATTTAAACAGTAATGCAACAAGTTCATATGGATTTGGATGGCCAGTATCAAATCATAGTATTGGAACAGGATATGGTGTAGCAGGAAAATATTGGAGTTCAGGATATCACACAGGAGTTGATTTCCCAGTTCCACAAGGTACAGCAGTATATGCTGTAGGAAATGGGCAAGTTTTTGATACAGGATATAATTCAGCTTATGGAAACTTTGTTGAAATATATCATGGAAACAATGTATATAGTTTTTATGCACATGCTTCTAGTGTGCAAGTCAGTGCAGGTCAAACAGTAACTAAAGGCCAACAGATAATGTTATCTGGTGCATCTGGAAATGTTACAGGGGCTCATCTACATTTTGAGATTAGAACACCTAGTTATGGCTATAGTTCTTGTGTAAATCCACGTAATTATTTGCCATAGAAATGCATTAAATTTAAATTATATATCATATAATTTTGTATGGGCGGGATATATTCCGCCCAGTTTACAAATTTTAATGTCAAAATTTTCTATCTTATGAGGAGATTTTTTACCCTAAATTTGTGCAAGAAAGGAAAGAGAGTTGTAATGGAAGATAAAAAAAGATTTAAAATTTATAAGATACTAATGCTATTAGTAGTAACAATATTTGTTACTTTTTTAGTGACATCAATTGTAATGTATCAATATTTTACAAAGGGTGAAAATGGTGAAAAATATATATTAGTAAAATCAGAAGCAGAAGATATAACAGGTGATATTAGTAAATTTAGACAATTGATTGATAAATATTATTTAGGAGAAGTAGATGAGGAAAAATTAAAAGAAGGTGCAATCAAAGGTTATATTGAAGCATTAGAAGACCCATATACAGAATATATTCCAAAAGATGAAATGGAAGATTATATGAGTGATACTATGGGAAATTTTGTTGGAATAGGAATTTATATGGTAGAAAATACAGAAAAAAATAAAATACAAGTGTTATCACCTATAAAAAATAGTCCAGCTGAATTAGCAGGAATTTTACCAGGAGATTATATTATTGAAGTAGATGGTGTAGAATATAAGGGAGAAGATATGACAGTTGCCTCAAATAGAATCAAGGGAAAAGAAGGTTCGGTAGTACGTGTAAAAGTTGAAAGAGGTGAAGAAACTCTTGAATTTGAAATAAAAAGAGAAAATATAAAGGTAAATCCAGTAGAAAGCAAGAAATTACAAGACAATATAGGATATATTGAATTTTCTGCATTTGATGAAAATACAGCAGAAGATTTTAAAACAGAATATGAAAAATTGGAAAAACAAGGAATAAAATCATTAATAATAGATTTAAGAAATAATGGTGGAGGAATTGTTGACTCAGCTTTAACTATAGCAGATTATATAACAGATAAAGATTCTGTTTTATTATATGAAGTAGATAAAAATGGAGAAGAAGAAGTAAAAAAATCAGAAAATAAACCAATTATCAACATGCCAATAGTTATTTTAACAAATGAAAATACGGCAAGTTCATCAGAAATTTTAGCAGGAGCATTAAAAGAATTAGGAAAAGCAAAAATAGTAGGAACAAAAACATATGGAAAAGGTGTTATACAACAGGTTATAACTTTAAGTGATGGAAGTGGACTAAAAATAACATCAGAAAAATATTTAACTCCAAATAGAACAGAAATAAATAAGATTGGTATAGAGCCAGATGAGAAAGTAGAATTACCAGATAAAATAACAAATGTATTAAATATAGACGAAAAAGATGATACTCAGTTACAAAAAGCAATAGAATTATTAAAATAATACAAGGAGGAGAAGATGAATTTACCAAATAAACTAACTGTTTTTAGAATCTTATTAGTTCCAATTATGGTTATAATACCATTTTTAGATATAAAAGGAGAAATATTTACAATACCAATTTCATATATAATAATAGATGTTATCTTTATAATAGCATCTATTACAGATAAATTAGATGGATATATAGCAAGAAGTAGAAATCAAATAACAACATTTGGTAAATTTTTAGATCCGCTTGCAGATAAAATTTTAGTGTTAGCAGCAATGGTAATGTTAGTTGAAATGTCAAAATTACCAGCCTGGATACCAATTATAGTGCTTGCAAGAGAATTTGTAGTATCAGGGTATAGACTAGTTGCTGTTGAAAAAGGTGGAAAGGTTATTGCAGCTTCTAAGTGGGGAAAATTAAAGACTGTTACACAAATGATTGCTATAATAATGGCATTTATTGATTTAAATGCTTTTGGTCAATGTTTTAGTGGTAATTTAGAAAATGGATTTTTAGTTTTTAATGTGATTGTTACATTTATGATGATAATACAGACGATTGCAACTATTTTTTCAGGAGTAGATTATTTAAAAGGCGCAAAAGAGTTATTATAATTGATATTTTGCAAGTAAAAAGTCTGCTGTTACAAGATAATGATTTAAAAATCAGCTATGAAAATGCTTATATATTAATATGTTTTGTCAAAACATATCTGGGGTGTAACAATCTGGGTCTTGACTGCAAATATTAATATATAAGCATTTTTAATATTCTAAGTTTGTAACCATTATACTGTAACAGTCAATTTTAAAAATTTGAAAAATATACTTGACAAATTTGATTTTGTGCCTTAATATAGAGAATAATTTTAAAGGATAAGGAAGGAGAATTACAATGGAGGAAAAGGAAGTAATATTAACACAAGAAGGATATGATAAGTTAGAAAAGGAATTAAATTATTTAAGAACAGAAAAAAGAGCAGAGGTAGCAGATAGAATAAAAATAGCTTTAGGATTTGGAGACTTGTCAGAAAATTCAGAATATGATGAAGCCAAAAATGCACAAGCAGAAAATGAAATAAGAATAGCAGAATTAGAAAATAAATTAAGATATGCAAAAATAATAGATGAAAAAGAAATAGACACAGAAACAGTACAAATAGGAAATATAGTTAAAGTACTAGATGTTGAATTTGACGAAAAAATAGAATACACTATTGTAGGTTCAACAGAAGTAAATCTAGCAGAAAACAAAATATCAAATGAATCACCTTTAGGAAAAGCATTATTAGGAGCAAAAAAGAACCATATAGTAGAAGTTCAAGCACCAGCAGGTGTAATGAAATATAAAATTTTATCAATAAAAAAATAAAAAATATCCTCAGTTATTCAGCTGGGGATATTTTTTATTTTAATTACATGCACTTTCTAAAGCCAATTTAATCATATTATTTAATCCTGTTTCTCTTTGCTCAGAAGTAGCAATATCTTTTATATATTTTGAATCTACAACAGTCATTAAGCAACTAGCTTTTTTATTAAAATATTTAGCATTATAAAATAAAGAAAAGGCTTCCATTTCGCCAGAGATAGGATTTAAATCTTTAGGTAGTCTTTCAATAAACTTATCAAAATTAGGTGCATATGGATCAAAACAATCTATACACACAGTATTGCCTATATGAATTGGAATGTTAATTTTTTTTGAAGTTTCCTTAATAATAGAATTCAATTCATTATTAGCATAAACTAAATGACAATTATCATTATTAAATGTAAGAGCATAGTTACTTTCAGAAAAAACACATTCAGATAAAACAATATCAAATAATTTTAAATCTGGTATATATGCTCCACAAGAACCTATTCTAATAATATTATCGACATTATAGAATTTATATAATTCATAAGAATAAATTCCTATACTAGGAATACCCATTCCATGAGCCATTATTGTTATTTTTTTACCATTGTAAAATCCAGTATATGCATACATTCCTCTTATTTGATTTACTAATTTATAATCTTTCAAAAAATTTTCGGCTATATATTTAGCACGAAGTGGATCACCGGGCATTATAACAGTTTTTGCAATATCATCTACTTGAGCTTCATTATGTGGTGTTGGCATATATAATTCCTCCTTAATATTATATTTTGATTAGTTAAAAATAATCTATACTTATTGTAACAATAAATAAAAAAAAAATCAAAAAAATTGTAAAAGTTTAGAATTAAGAAGTTACAGGATAATAGCTAAATTTGTAGCCATTATCCTGTAACATTAAGAATTTATAAACATTGTAACCTTTTTTGGGTTATAATCTTTAATGAAAAAAATTGACAATAAAGTCAAAAAATACTATAATATAAAAGTGTAAAATTAAGAGAGGTGACATAACAAATGTTGAGTTTTAAAATGCAAATTGCTAAACAACTTGCGAAAGCAACTAATATAGATATTCAAGAGATACAAAAATATATAGAAAAACCAAAAGAGGAAAAAAATGGAGATTATGCATTTCCATGTTTTTCTTTAGCAAAAAAACTCAAAAAATCGCCACAAGAAATTGCACAAGAATTGAAAGAAAAAATAGATTTAGATATAAATATAATAGAAGAAGTAAAAATAGTAGGACCATATTTAAATTTCTATATAAATAAAAAAACATTAGTAAAAGAAGTATTACAGGAGATGCAAAAAGAACAAGAATATGGAACATCAAAAATAGGAGAAGGAAAAAATATAGTTATAGATTATTCTGCACCTAATATAGCAAAGCCATTTCACATAGGACATTTACGTTCAACAGTAATAGGAGCAGCATTGTACAACATATATAAGCATTTAGGATATAATACAATAGGTATTAATCATTTAGGAGATTATGGAACACAATTTGGAAAATTAATAGAAGGATATAAATTATGGGGCAAAGAATACAATATAGAAGAAAATCCGATAGATGAATTAACGAAAATATATATCAGAATTAATGAATTATGCAAGAAGGATGAAAAAGTATTAAATTCATGTAGAGATAATTTTAAAAAATTAGAAGATGGAGATAAATATTGTATTGAAATTTGGCAAAAATTTAGAGAATTAAGTTTGAAAGAATTTCAAAAAGTATATGATTTACTAGGAAGTAGCTTTGATTCATGGGATGGAGAAGCATTCTATTCAGACAAAATGCCAGAAGTAATAGAAATACTTGAAAAATCAGGAAAATTAACAGAATCACAGGGAGCAAAAATCATAGATTTAGAAGAATCAGGTATAAATACACCATGTATAATAGAAAAAACGAATGGTTCAACAACATATGCTACAAGAGATTTAGCAGCAATTATATACAGAGCAAGAAATTATAATTTTGATAAAGCATTATATGTAACGTCATATGAACAAATATTACACTTTAAACAAGTATTTGAAGTAGCAAAATTATTAGGACTAGATGAAAAATATACAAAAGGGTTAGAGCATGTACCATTTGGAATGGTATTATTACCAGAAGGAAAAATGTCAACAAGAGAAGGAAAGATAGTAAAACTAGAAGATTTATTAACAGAATCTATTAAAAGGGCAAAACATATTATTGAAGAAAAAAATCCAGAACTAGAAGATAAAGATGAAATAGCAAAAAAGGTTGGAATAGGAGCAATAATATTTAATGATTTAGCCAATAGTAGACTAAAGGATGAAATCTTTGACTGGAATACTATATTAAATTTCCAAGGAGAGACGGGACCATATATACAATATACATATGTAAGATGCAAAAGTATATTAGAAAAAGAAAAATATATTTTTAACATAAAAGAAATAGAAGAAAATTTAATTGACGAATATTCTCAAAGAATTTTTAAATTAATATATAATTTTGAAGATACATTAATTCAAGTAACACAAAAAAATGAACCATCCATATTGTCAAGATATTTAATAGATTTGGCTAAGGCATTTAGTAGCTTTTATAATGAAAATAAAATTATAGTGGACAATCAGCAAATAAAAAATGCTAGAATGACATTAACATATATAACAGCAGAGGTATTAAAAATAGGAGCCAAACTATTAGGAATGCAAATGCCTAATAAAATGTAAAATAAGGCGAATATTAGGAGGAGAAAATGAGTGCAAAAAAATCTTACGATGAAGATGAAGAAATACCAAAAGCATTTAGAAAAGATACAAAAGTAGATAAAAACGCAAAACAAAAATCAACCAAATCAAAAAAAACACAAAAAAAGAAACGAAAATATTTTGGTAAAATTGTGTTAATATTAGTGATATTATTAGCAATTATTATAGGAGTAACAAAGTGGTATATAGATAATAAATTTGGAAAAATGCAATATGTAGAATTAGATGAAGAAGAACTAGGAGTTTCGGTAGAAGTAAGTCAAAATTTATCAAATTATAGAAACATAGCAATATTTGGAATTGACGCAAGAGCAGATACTTATAGCAAAGGAAATCGAAGTGATTGTATAATAATTGCAAGCATAAATAATGATACTAAAAAAGTAAAATTAGCCTCAGTATATAGAGACACATATGTACAAATAGAAGGACATGGATTAGATAAAATTACACATGCATATTCATATGGAGAAGCACCATTAGCAATAAAGACATTAAATACAAACCTAGATTTAAATATTACAGAATTTGTAGCAGTAAATTTTGATGCTGTTAAAGACATTATAGACGAAATTGGTGGAGTATCAATGAATATTACATCAGAAGAAGTAAGTCATATTTCAGGTATAACAAAAGCAGGAGCATATAATTTAACTGGAGAACAAGCATTAGCATATTCAAGAATTAGATATGCAACAGGAGGAGATTATAAAAGAACAGAAAGAATGAGAGATGTTTTAATTGCAGCAGTAAATAAAGTAAAAACGTTTAATGTAACTAAATTAAATAATTTTATAAACAAAGTAGCACCCAAAATATATACTAATATTACAACATCAGAAATGTTAGAATTAATGCCAATTGCTGAAAACTTTAATATAGAAAATAGTATAGGATGGCCATATGATACAAAGGGAATAACACTAGATAGATGGTATGGAGTACCAATTACATTACAGAGTAATGTAACAAGATTACATCAAGAATTATTTGAAGAAGCAGGATATGAGCCTTCAGATACAGTAAAAAATATAAGTACACAAATAGTTAATAAAACAGGATATTCTAAATAATAATTAATTATAAAGAAAAGAGGAAAAGACTTGAATATTTGCATAAAAAGGACAATTATAATAGTATTACTTATATTTAATTGTGTTATGATATTTAACTTTTCCAGTCAAAATGCGGAAGAATCTGGAAATTTAAGCGGTGGAATAACACGTAAAATTTTATCTAAAATATTATTTGTGCAAAGCAAAAGTGTGCAAGAAAAACAACAAATATTAGAAACAGCTGAAACAATTATAAGGAAGTTAGCACATCTTTCAATATATACTTTAATGGGATTATTATTAATGAGTTTATTTTATACATATAATGTATGTGAAAAATATAAAATAATATATTCTTTAATATTTGGAATACTATATGCAACATCAGATGAAATACATCAATATTTTGTACCAGGAAGAAGTATGCAAATAACAGATATAATGATAGACACAATTGGAGTTACTTTAGGAATATGTTTTATAATAATAATTAACAAAATGAAAAAATTAAAACGACAAAAAATGACTAAAAAACTTGAAAAAATAGAATGATAGTATTATAATAAAATACAATGATTAAAGATTGAATAATAAGGGGAAAAAGATGAAATTAGTAAAAAAGCATAGAAATGTAATTCTAAGGATATTAGACATTATAGTTATAAGCATAGCTTACTATATTTCAGAAATAATAGTAAATGGGCAATTTGATTTAAGATACATCGTAGACATGACTGTTATAAATTCAATAATAATAGCAGTAGTAGTATATTCCATATTATTACAAATATTTAAAACATATAAAAATATTACTAGATATGAAAATGGAACTGATTATTTAGTATATGTTTTAGCATGTTTTATATCATATATGATAATAGCAATGTTGAAAATTATATTTAATATGGATATAGTAAATCTAAGAGCTAATATGGTAGCTGCACTTATAATTGTAACTAGTATTATAGGATATAGAGTTTTACTAAGGATGATACTTAATGGAGAATACACTAATACAAAAAGTAAATCAAATCCAGATAAGAAGAATATATTATTAATTGGTGCAGGAGAGGCTACAAAAACTGTATTAGGAACATTAAAGACAACAATGAAAGAAATGTATAATGTAGTAGGCATAATAGATGACAATATAAATAAAGTAGATTATGCAATATCAGGAAATAAAATATTAGGCACTAGATATGATATACCAAGGATTTGCAAAGAAAATAATGTAGAATTGATTTTGTTTACTATTTCAAATATAAAAAAAGAAGATAAAAGAAATATTTTGAAAATATGCCAAGAAACAGGATGCAAAGTAAGAATATTACCAGGAACAACAGATTTAATAAAAAACAAAAGTCTAATGGATAGCTTTAGAGATATAGAAATAGAAGACTTGTTGGGAAGAGATTCAGTAAAACTAGATAATACAGGAATAGGAAATTTAATAGAAAATAAAACAGTGCTAGTAACTGGAGGTGGAGGATCAATAGGTTCAGAGCTTTGCAGACAAATTGTAAAATATAATCCACAAAAAATAGTTATAGTGGACATTTATGAAAATAATCTATATGATATAGAGCAAGAAATAAAGATGAATTATCCAAATATCAAAGTAGAAGCAATTATAGCAAGTGTAAGGGATAAAGAAAGACTAAATGAAATATTTGATAAATTTAGACCATATTTAGTATTTCATGCAGCAGCCCATAAACATGTGCCATTAATGGAAACAAGCCCATTAGAAGCAATAAAAAACAATGTTTTTGGCACATATAATGTTGTAAATTGTGCTGATGAATATAATGTAAAAAGGTTTATATTAATTTCAACAGACAAGGCTGTTAACCCAACTAACATTATGGGAGCAACAAAGCGTTTATGTGAAATGATAGTTCAAGCAAAAGATAAAGTAAGTAATACAGAGTATGCAGCTGTAAGGTTTGGAAATGTATTAGGAAGCAATGGTTCAGTAGTGCCACTATTTAAAAAGCAAATAGCAGCAGGAGGCCCTGTAACTGTTACACACAAAGAAATCACGAGATTTTTTATGACAATTCCAGAAGCAGTTTCTTTAGTATTGCAAGCTATGTCTGGCGCAAAAGGTGGAGAGATTTTTGTATTAGATATGGGAGAACCTGTTAAAATTTATGATATGGCAGAAAATTTAATTAGATTATCTGGATTAGAACCTAATGTAGATATTCAAATAAAAATAACAGGATTACGTCCAGGCGAAAAACTATATGAAGAATTATTAATGGCAGAAGAAGGATTAGAAGAAACAAAGCATGATAAAATTTATATAGCAGAACCAAGTAGCATAAATATGAATGATATAAGTGAAAAGTTAAACAAATTAGAAAATTTATTAAATAGTAGCGATAATGAACAACAAGATAAAATTAAGGACATAATGAAACAAGTGGTACCAACGTATAAAGAACAAATAATAAAAAAATATGTAGAAATATAAGTAAATAAGGATTATGGAAAAGGGATCCTAAATTATTAAAAAATAGACAAGACTTAGTTTGGGTAGAAAACGTATTATAAAGTTTAGGATCCGCATATTGAATTAAAAACAAAACTATAAAGTAAAAAAGATATTATATACTTTAAAGATATAAAAGACAATATAATATTGTAATATTGAATCAAGACCAAATTAAAGTATATGAAACTAGACTAAATAGTAAGAAAGAAGGACAAAAATTTGAAAAATAAAAAAGCATATTTTATGTTTAAAAGATTAATAGATGTTATTTTATCTTTTATTATTCTATTAATATTAATTCCTTTTTTTTTCATATTTGCAATCATAATAAAATGTGAGTCAAATGGATCAGTTTTTTTTAAGCAAAAAAGAATAGGGAAAAACAAGAAAATTTTTACAATATATAAATTCAGAACAATGAAAGAAGATACACCTAAAGACATACCTACGCATATGTTACAAGGAGCACAAAATTATATAACGAAATTTGGCAATTTCATGAGGAAAACTAGCATAGATGAATTACCACAATTAATAAATATTCTAAAAGGCGATATGTCTATTATAGGACCAAGACCAGCATTATGGAATCAAAAAGATTTAATACAGGAAAGAGAAAAATACGGTGCAAATAATGTTAGACCGGGATTGACTGGATTGGCACAAATAAATGGTAGAGATGAGCTTTCTATAATAGAAAAAGCTAAGTATGATGGTCAATATATAGAGAAAATGTCATTTTTATTAGATGTAAAGATATTTTTTAAAACGATAAAAAATGTATTCAAACATGAAGGCATAGTAGAAGGAAAACAAGAAAATAAAAAAGAAAAGATTATTATATAATAATTGCTGAAAGGAAAAATAAAATTGATATTAGTAACAGGAATTACTGGATATACAGGAAGATATTTTTTAAAAGAATTAGAGAAAAACGATTATACAGAGAAAATAAGATTTTTTATAAGGAAAAATGTTTTAAATGTAGCATTAGAGAATAAAGTTAGAAGAATAATAAAAGTACTAAGAATGAATGAAACAAGAGTATTTAATTATGAAAAAGCCTCAAAAGATTTTTGGATATAGCCCAATGCCTTTTGAGAAAGGATTAGATATCGAAGTAAAACAATATATTGATAGTAAAAAAGTAGAGGAAAACAATAAATGAGCAAAAATGTAAAAAATAAACAAGTTAAAATTGCAATAATATCATGCTTTACATTAGAACATAGGACCGAATATATTGTTAAAGCATTAGAAGAAGAAACAAAAAATGTAAGTGTTATATTGTCAGATTTTGACCATAGACTAAAAACAAAAATACAAGAAAAAAAACAAAATGTAATATATATAAATACAAAACAATATAAGAAAAATCTATCTTATCAAAGAATATATTCGCATTATGACTTTGCAAAAAAAGTAGTAAAAGAGTTAGAAAAAATAAAACCAGATATTATCTATTCAATGATACCACCAAATTTTTTAACAAAATACATTATTAAATATAAAAGAAAAAACAAAGATGTGAAGGTTATTTTTGACATAATAGATTTATGGCCAGAAACTTTACCATTTGGAAAATTAAAAAATGTTTTAGCATTACCATTACATTTTTGGAGAAGCTTAAGAGATAAAAATTTAAAAAAGGCAGACTTTGTTGTAACAGAATGTAATTTGTATCAAAAAATGTTAGTAGGCAAATTACCTGAAAAAACTAAAACAATATATTTGGCAGATAACTATAAAGGATATGAAGAAAATATTAGCGATGAAAAAATTGAAGTTTGCCATATAGGATCAATAAACAATATAGTAGATATAGATTTTATTGCTAACTTGTTATATGAGTTAAACAAAAATAAAAAAATAAAAGTACACATAGTTGGTGAAGGAGAAAAGCGACAAGAACTACTAGAAAAATTAGAATCAAATAATATAGAATACAAGTTTTATGGAAAAAACTATGATGACCAAGTAAAAAAATACATAACTAATAGATGTGTATTTGGAATAAATATAATGAAAAGTTCAACCTGTGTGGGACTAACAATGAAGTCATTAGAATATTTCAAGTTTGGATTACCCATTTTAAATAACATAAAAGAAGATTCAATAAAGCTAGTAGAAAAGTATGGTGTAGGAGTAAATGTAGAAGAAGTTAACCTAGAGAAAATAATTAAACAAATAGCAACAACATCAAAAGAAGATTTTATAAAATTAAGAGAAAATGTTTCTCGAATGTACAAAAAAGAATTTGAAATAGAAATATTAAAAAATAAAATTAAAAAAATTTTTGAAGAAATTATAGAATGATGCTAAACAATATTTCTGACATATTTACTCAATCGTATTAGAGAGTTCTGTAAAAATAATAAATTTTTAAAACAAATTAATGGAAAGGAAATAAAAAATGAAACACATAGTCTTATCAGGAATAAATATATATAATACAGGAGCATTAACCATATATAAACAAATTTTAACAGAATTGATTAGACTTAATTACCATAAATATAACCAAATAACAGCATTTGTTCACAAAAAGGAACTTTTTAAGGAATTTGATAGATATATTGACTTTATTGAGCTACCTAAGTCAAGAAAACATTGGGTAAATAGATTATTCTATGAATACATTTATTTCAAAAGATATTCAAAAGACAAAGATATAGATATATGGTTTTCAGTACATGAAATTACACCAAATGTAAAAGCAAAAAAAAGATTTGTATATTGTCATAATCCAACACCATTTTATAAAGCAAAAATAAAAGAAGGTTTTAAACTTTACCTTTTTTCAAAGCTATTTAAGTACATATATAGAATAAATATTCATAAAAACAATGGAATAATTGTTCAACAAGATTGGATACGAAAAGAATTTAAAAAAATGTTTAATTTAGACAGTGTAATTGTAGCAAGACCAAATCAAACAGCAAGCAATTTCCATCCAGAAGATAAAACTGAAGACAACAAAAAATATACGTTTATATTTCCATCGTTTTCAAGAGCTTATAAAAGTTTTGAAACCATATGCGAAGCGAGTGAAATATTAAAAGAGAAAAATGTTAATAATTTTGAAGTAATTTTAACTATTGATGGCACAGAAAATAAATATTCCAAGAAAATTGTAGATAAATATAAATATATAGAAAATATTAAATTTGTGGGATTACAAGAACAAAAAAAATTATTTGATATGTATAATTCTTCTAATTGTATGATATTTCCATCTAAACTCGAAACATGGGGATTACCGATTTCTGAATATAAACTAACAGGAAAACCTATAATTCTAGCAGATTTACCTTATGCACATGAAACTGTTGGTCAGTATAATAAAGCTAGCTTTTTTGAGATTGAAAATTATAATCAACTAAGTGAAATAATGCTAAAAGAAATAAATAATACAAATACATATATTCAAACACAGGAAGTTTATGTTGAAAAACCTTATGCACAAAATTGGGAAGAATTATTAAAAATGATAATAGATGACAACTAAAGAAAGAGGAATAAAAATGGAACCAATTAGAGTATTATACATTGTTGGCGGAAGATTAAATTATGGTGGAATAGAAACTTTTATAATGAACTATTACAGAAATATAGATAAAACAAAAGTGCAAATAGATTTTATTGTAAATGGTTATGAAAAAGGAGTATATGATGATGAAATAAAATCTATGGGAGGAAAAATTTATAATGTTCCACAAAGGGGGAAACATTTCTTTAAACATAAAAAAGAAATAAAAAAAATATTAAAAACAGGAAAATATAAAATAGTTCATGCTCATGCAAACCATTTAAATGGGCTTTTTCTAAGTATAGCAAAAAGATGTAATGTACCTGTTAGAATATCACATAGCCACACAGCAGATTTTGTATATGATAACAAAATGAAAAAAATAATATTTAATATATATAAACAAAAAGTAAAAAAATGTGCAACTGAATATTGGACATGTTCAAGGCTTGCTGGAGAATGGCTATATGGAAAGAAAAATCAGCAAAACCAAAAAGTAATTTTAGTAAAAAATGCTATAGAATTAGAAAAATATAAGTTCAATGAAGAAAAAAGAAAAAGATTAAGGAAACTATATAATTTAAAAGATGAAAAAGTAATTGGAAATATAGGTAGATTTTCGGCGCAAAAGAATCACGAATTTATTATAGAATTATTTAAAAAATATTATGAACAAAACAGTAATAGCAAATTAGTTTTAATAGGAGAAGGACCTTTAAAAGATAAGATAAAAAATAAAATAGTAAGGGAAAAATTGGAAAATGCAATAATTATTATAGATAGAGCGAACAATATAAATGAAATTTTAAATATGTTTGATATCTTTATATTACCATCTTTATATGAGGGATTACCATTTGTGGCAATAGAAGCACAAGCAAACAATTTGCCATGTATATTTTCAGAGGGTGTTACTAAGGAAACAAAGATAAATAGTAATGTTTGCTTTACTAAATTAGATGTTGATATATGGATAAAAAAATTACAAGAATATTTAGGAAAACAAAGAAAAATAGATTTGGATAATTTGAAAAAAATGGGATATGACATAAAGGTCGAAGCAAAAAAATTAGAAAGAAGATATATAAAACTATATTATGATGAAAGGAAAACAAATGAATGAATATTTAATATCTAATCAAAGAAAAACATTTGCATATAAATCAATGGTTATATTTATAGGTTTATATCTAGCATTAACTCCTTTTGATTATATAAGAAATTTAGGCATTTATAGTCATATTACTAAAATACTAATTTTAGTAATTATATTATTTTTTGTTATAAACAATATTACAGAAATAAAGATTGAGCATAAAAATAAAAGAAATTCAATTAAAATAGAAAAAATTACATTATTGTTTTTTGGATATATGTTTTTTACTATGATTATAAGTGACTATGAATTTGATAAAACACAAGAAATGATTTTATTACTTTTACAAAATTTGGTATTTGTATTTATAATTTTAAGCAAAACTATAGAAAAGGAAGATATAAAAAAAATAGAAAATATTTGGCTAGTAGTAATGGGATTATTTAGCATATTTATAGCTATTTTTAATGTATACATAATAGACAGATCAGCTCTAAAGTTTTTTGATGGATTGATAGATCCTAATATATATTCAGCATCGTTAATAGTACCTTTTTTAATAGGATTAAAAAAAATAATTAATAAAGAGAGAAAAAAAATTCTGATTGCTATAGTGCTTATAAATATGTCTTTTTCTATTTTATTATCAGGATCTAGAGGTAGTTTAATGGCAATTATATTAGCAACATTTATATATTTGTTTCTTTACTCTAAGAAACAACACAAATTTACAAAAGTATTTGAAATATTTTTAATTGTTATTGCTATATTAACTTTTATAATTCCATTTGTACCTGAAACAACAACAGAAAGATTTTCTATAGAAGGTATGCTGAGTGATGGTGGAGCAGGTAGAACATCTATATGGAAAACAGCTATTGAATATTTTGAAAATTCAGAAATCGACAAAAAATTATTAGGAAATGGAATAGGTACATTTAGATATAATGCAGGGAATCAAGTATTATTTGAAAAAATAGGAAGCATTAATAATAACGTATATAGTCATAACATATTTTTTACTATTTTAATAGAAGGTGGAATTATAGGATTCACAATAATGTGTCTATTACTCAAAAATATATGGAGATTATCATATAGGATAGAAAATAAAGTTCCATTTTGTGCATTTATAGGGATTCTTATTGCAAGTATGTTTGTAGATATGATTTATTTAAGAATTTTTTGGTCTGTAATAGGATATGCAATAATTTATATAAAATCTTATGATATGGGTGAAAAAGATGAACGAGAAAGTAAGTGTAGTAATACCAGTATATAATACCGAGAAGTATCTTGGAAAATGCTTAGACAGTATTATAAATCAAACATATAACAATTTAGAAATAATAGTGATAAATGATGGTTCAAGTGATAATTCGATAAATATATTAAAAAAATATCAACACAATGATAATAGGATTATAGTAATAGATAGAGAAAATAAAGGTCCCATATATAGCAGGTTAGAAGGTATACAAAAATCAACAGGAAAATATGTAATATTTGTTGATTCAGATGATTGGTTAGATTTAGAAACTATTCAAAAAAACTTGCAAATTTCAGAAATGTACAATGCAGACGTAGTAAGATTTAATATGATAAGAGAACAAGTTGAAGAGGGAATAAAAACGGAAATAGAGGGACCTTACAAAGAAGAAAAATATATATCTAGAGAACAATTTGAAAAATATTTATATCCAGTAATTTTAAATAGTTATAGTTGTAATGCTATATGTGGACAACTTATAAAAAAAGAAGTTATAAAAAATGTAAAAGTACAAAATAACAATATAAAAATGGGAGACGACTTATTAACAAATTTAGAAATATACAATAACATAAACAGTATAGTATTTACAAAAAATTATTTTTATCATTATAGAAAAACAGAAGATAGCATAACAACTACAACAAATATAAAAAAGATAAAAAGTAATATAAAAGACACTTATGAAGTGTATAGTAAATTGTATAATATAATAAAAGTATGGAATGTTGATACAAAAGAAAATAGGGATTTAATTAGTAAAAGAATAGTAAATGAAATGGTTACAGTTTTAAATAGTGTATTTGTAAGTGGAATGCAGAAACAAGAAAAAATTGAAATAATAAAATATGCAAGAGAGCAGATAAAGAAAGAGGTACAAATTGAAAAGTTTAAATTGAATAGGCTGAACAGATTATTTGTAGAGAAACAATATAATGCTATTGTTATATATAGCACAATAAAAATAAAAATACCGTATTTAATGAAACAACAAATAAAGAAGTTATTAAGAAAAATAAATAAAATACTAAGCATGTAAAAATAATAATTAATTTTTTTTACAGTAAGTGAATATAAGAAAGGAACGAAATTATGAAAGTTGGGATAGTAACATGCTATGATAATAATAATTATGGAAATAGACTTCAAAATTATGCAGTACAGCAAATCTTAAAAAAGCAAAATGTAGATGTAGAAACAATAGTCAATGATTCTATAAAACAAAAAAGAAATTTAAAAATAAGTAATTTTTTTCAAAGAGGAATAAAAAAACTATATCGAATAGTATTTGAAACTAGGATAGTTAATAAAAGAAGAAGAAACTTTGAATATTTTACAAATAGATATATCAAAAAAACAGACTTTTGTATTACACCAGATAATATAAAACAAAATTTAAATAACGACTATGATTACTTTGTTGCTGGAAGTGATCAAATATGGAATCCAAATTGGAGATTAACAAATATTGATTTGCTATCTTTTGCAGAAGGAAGAAAAAGAATAGCCTTTTCAGCAAGTATTGGTGCAAGAGAAATACCAAAGGAAAAGCAAGAAATATTTATAAAAGAAATAAAAAAATTTAAAAGTATATCTGTAAGAGAGAAAAATGCAGAAAAAATAATTGAAGAATTAACAGGAAGAAAAGATGTTATGACATTGTTGGATCCTACAATGTTAATTACTATAGAAGAATGGGACAAAATAGTTAAAAGACCTAAAGTATTAAATACGGACAAGTATATCTTAACATATTTTTTAGGGGATTTGTCAAACGAGAGAAAAAGGGAAATAAAGAGAGTAGCGAAAGAGAATAACTGCAAAATTATAAACTTATTAGACAAAAAATCAAAGTTTTATACAACTGGACCAAGCGAGTTTTTGTATTTAGAAAAAAATGCGTTTCTTATATGTACAGATTCTTTCCATGCATGCATTTTTGCAATTTTATACGAAAAACCATTTTTTATATTTGACAGAGAAGGTGAAGCATGTGACATGATGTCTAGAATTGATACGTTACTTGAAACATTTAATTTACAAGATAGAAAATATTCAGGAAAAATAGATAAAAATATGTTGGAATGTAATTATTTTGAAAATTATAAGATTTTAGAAGAAGAAAGAAAAAAAGCAAATGAGTTTATAGAAAAAGCATTAAAAAATTAGATACATTTTATAGCAAAAAGGAGTACTAGGTATGAAAATCGAAAGGACTAAAAGAGCAAAGCAAAACATAATTTTTGGAACAATGTTAAAGTTATATCAAATAATTATTCCATTTTTAATGCGTACTTTAATGATCTATTACCTGGGAGTAGAATATTTAGGATTAAATAGTTTGTTTACATCTATATTACAAGTGCTTAATTTAGCGGAACTAGGAGTGGGCAATGCTATGGTTTTTTGTATGTATAGGCCAATAGCAAATGACAATGAAGAAGAATTATGTGCTTTAATGAGATTATACAAAATTTATTATAGAATTATTGGAACAGTTATACTACTTGTAGGATTAGCAATATGTCCATTTATACCATATTTAATAAAAAGTGATTTACCATCCAATATTAATGCTTATATTTTATATCTAATTAATTTATTAGCTACAGTATTTTCATATTGGTTGTTTGCTTATAAAAATTCGCTATTACAGGCATATCAAAGAGTAGATATAATCAGTAAAATTACAATTATAATAAACACAATAATGTATGTATTGCAAGCTATAGCACTGATAATATTTAAGAATTATTACTATTATATAGTTTTAACACTTCTGGGGCAAATTTGTATTAATGTTGTTACAGCTATAATTTCTATCAAAATGTATCCTAGCCTTGTGCCAAAAGGGAAATTAGATAAAATCAAAATAAAAAAGTTAAATCAAAAAATAAAGGATTTATTTATTACTAAAATTGGTACTGTAGCAGTAAATTCTACTGATTCTATAGTGATTTCTACTTTTTTAGGTCTGGCACAACTTGCAATATATCAGAATTATTATTATGTATTAAATGCTATATATGGAATTATGATGGTGATATTTAATGCTGTTCTTGCAGGCATTGGTAATAGCTTAATAACTGAAACAAAGGAAAAAAATTATACAGATTTGAAAAAATTTACATTTATTATTCAATGGATATGTTGCATATGTATTTGTTGTCTAGCATGTTTGTATCAACCATTTATGAAAATATGGGTAGGAAATGATTTAATGTTACAAGATAATTATATAATATTATTTTGTATGTTATTTTATGTATTAGTTTTACCAACAATGTGGGCTACAATAAAAGATGCGGCTGGTTTATGGCATTATGATAGATTTAGACCATTTATTACAGGAATAGTGAATTTGATTTTAAATATTTTACTAGTTAATATTATAGGATTATATGGAATAATAATAGCCACTATTTTAAGTGAAATTTTTATAGCTATTCCATGGATATTACATAATTTATTTAAATATATTTATAAGTGCTCAATGATTAAATATTGTATATATTTATTAAAACATCTAATATGTATAATTATTTGTACAGTTGTTTCTGTTTGGTATTGTGGTTGTTTAAAAATAGATGGAATATATTCAATTGTTATTTATATTACAATATGCTTTATAATATCAAATTTTATACAATATATTTGCTTTTTTAAATCAGAAGAATTTGCACAATCAAAAAATTTAATTTTTAAAATATTAAAAATAAGAAATGGAGAAAACGCATGAATGTATTAGTAACAGGAGGTACTGGAATAATAAGTTCAGGAATTGTAGAAGAAGCTGTAAAACAAGGGTATACAGTTTATGCTATAACTCGTGGGATTCATAACTATAGAAATGTTAAAGGAGCCAGTTATATAATGGCTGATGTGTGGGATAAGAAAAAGATAAAAGAAATAATGGATGGATTAAAGATTGACATTGTTGTTGAATGTCTAGTATATTCGCCAGAACAGTTAAAAATTTCGTTAGAAAACTTTGCAAAAAGATGCAAACAGTACGTTTTTATTTCAACAACAGCTATATATAGTTATAGTAAAGAAAAATTAAATGAGAATGCAGAGCAAAACCAGATGAAATGGAGATATACCAGAGAAAAGATAGAGTGCGAGAAAATTATTAGACAGTATTACATAAATGTTGATGATAAATTTTATACTATTGTTCGTCCTTTTGTTACATATGGAAATTATAGAGTGCCATTTCCAGTAATTAGTAGAAAAAATCAATGGACTATATTTGAGAGAATTAATCAAAACTGCCCAATTGTAGCGTGTAAAAATGTCAAAATTCCAATTGTTCATATTGATGACTTTTCATATGCTACAGTAAAGTTATTTAATAATGAGAAAGCAAAAAATGAAGCATTTCACATTGCAGAAGCAGGAAAAGAAATTTTCTGGGATGATGTGGTAAAAGTAAGTGCAAAGGTTTTACATAAGAAAGTAAATATTATTCATGTACCTGTTGAATTATTTAGAAAAGTATTTTATGATCTATATGAAGAATTAAAATGGAATAAAACAACTGAGATGTTTGTAGATGATAAAAAATTGAAATTAGTTATTGGAAATTTTGAGCAAAAGATAAATATAACAAAGGGGATAAGTAAAACAATTGATGTACAAAGAACTGAAAACGAGAAGGGATATAATACTATAGATTACGAATGGTGGCTAAATTGTGATTTGATTCTAATATATGCATATTTAAAAGGGAAATTAGAACTAAAAGAAAAGGAAATTGTTAAGAATTATATAAAAAAAATAAGTATTAAAGATAAAATTGTAATATTAAAAATTTATATTAAACAAAGATTGAGAGCAGTAAAAAGAATTTTAAGAAAAATTATAAAAAGACACTTGGGGGGATAAAATGATAGACAAAATTGTAAAAGAAAAGTGTACGGGATGCAATATGTGTGCAGGTATATGTCCTAGAAATGCTATTTATTATGAATCTGACAAAGAAGGATTTTCTGTACCAAAGGTAGATTATGATAAATGTATAAAATGTGGACTGTGTGTAAAAAGATGTCCAAGACTTATAGAAAATAGATATAAAAAAGATGTACCCAAAGTTTATGCTGCATGGGCTAAAGATGATGAAATTAGGATACAAAGCACATCAGGTGGGATATATTACATCTTAGCACAAAATTTTATAAAAAATGGTGGATATATAGTTGGTTCTGTTTATGATAAAGACTATAAAGGAGCACATCACAGTGTTGGGAATACAATTGAAGATTTGAAAAAAATTATGGGAAGCAAATATTTCCAAAGTAATGCAGAAGGAATTTATGGACAAGTTAAAGATTTATTAGAAGGAGATAAAAAGGTACTATTTTGTGGTACACCTTGCCAAAGTGCAGCCTTGCAATCATTTTTAGATAAACAATATGAAAACTTATATATTATAGATTTTATATGTAGAGGTGTAAACTCACCATTAGCATATAAAAAGCGTATAGAAGAATTAGAAGAGGAGCATAATTCAAAAGTCAAATTAGTACATTTAAAAAACAAAAAAACAGGTTGGCAAAGTATAGCATCATATGTAGAGTTTGAAAATGGAGACACCTATCATAAAGATAAAAATACTTCACCATGGGTAAGGGGCTTCATTGGATGCAAAGGACTTTTTATGAGAAATTCGTGTTATGATTGCAAATACAGAGAATTACCAAGAATAAGTGATATAACCATTGGAGATTTTTGGGGAATTCATGGAATGAAGTCTGAGGATATGTTTAAAGGAATTTCTTGTATTATGATTAATTCTAAAAAAGGAAAAGATTTATTTGAAAACATAAAAGAAGATATAGTTTTTCAACAAAGAAATTTAGATGAGATGTTAGAAGGAAATCCAGCTGCAATAAGTAAGCTTGAAAAACATAAAAATAGAGATAAATTTTTTAAAATGCTAGAAACAGAAAAATTTAGTAAAGCAGTAGAGGCATGTATTGAGGAAGATAAAGAAACTCTAATAAAAAAAGTTTTTAGAAAAGCAAATTCTGTATTAAAAAAAATTAATTTTGTATTACATTTAGACATTATAAAGTTTATCAAATATAACTTTTTTAGTGAAAACGTTATAAGACATAAAGGAGTATATTTAATACCACATAAAGGAACAGTATTAGAGTTAAGTAAGCACTCGAGGATTTATATAAAGGGGAGAAACTTGGAACTTTGTGCTTGTAAGTTAAGAAAATCTAAAACCGAAATGTATCTAAAGATGCATGGGAATGCTAAATGGTATGTAAATAATGGAGCTCAAATTAATTATAATAGCTATATTGAAATTCACAATAATGCTATTTTAAACACAAAATTTTTTACTGCAAATTGCGGAGCAGTGATAGTATGTGCAAGGAAAATTAATATTGGTGAAGATGTAATGATGAGTAGAAATGCTATAATTTATGATAGTGATTTTCATCAAGTATTTGATAAAAATATGAAAGGTACCAATTATCCAAAAGAAGTAAATATAGGAGACCACGTTTGGCTAACTACAAATGTTACAGTACTAAAGGGAGCAACGATAGGTCGAGATTCAATTGTATCGGCAAAAACAGTTGTAACAAAAAAATTTCCAGAAAATTCTATAATTGCAGGAGAATCAAATGGAAGAGTTATTTCTGGTTGTAATGGTTGGAGTAGAAAAGCCATAAAAAGCGAAAAAAAGTAGAAAGAACAATGACTTATAATTAGTCAGTGTAGCGGGTGCCTAAGAGGCAATTAAAGAAATGCATATTCTTTTTAGTATACAAAGCATTAAAAGATGATATAAATATATTATAAAATAATTTAAATGAATAAAAAAGGAGTATTAGATGAAAGAATTAGAATATCCATTTGATGTAACATATTTAATGAAGAATAAAAAGAAAATAAAAAGACAATTATTACAAAATGATAATTTTATAGAAAAAAATATAGCAATACTGGGTGGTTCTACAACTAGCGAAATAAAAAATATGTTAGAAATATTCTTATTAAACTATGGAATAAAACCTACTTTTTATGAATCTGAATATAATCAGTATTATGAAGATGCTATATTTGGAAATGAAGAATTAGATAAATTTAATCCAGATATTATATACATACATACTACAAATAGAAATATAATGCAACATCCTACAATGTATGATGATGAAAAAAACATTGAAAATATGCTAAATAGTGAGTATGAAAAATTCAAAAAAATATGGAAAAGCTTAAGTGAAAGATTTAATTGCACAATAATACAAAATAACTTTGAATATCCTTACTATCGTTTATTAGGAAATAAAGATGCAGTAGATATTCATGGAAGAATAAACTTTATAACAAGACTAAATCAAAAATTTCATGATTATGCAAACAGTACCAAAAATTTTTTCATAAATGATATAAACTACATATCCTCTTGTTATGGATTAGATAAATGGGCAAATCAATTTTATTGGCATATGTATAAATATGCTATGGAAGTACCAGCAATACCATATTTATCATTTAATTTAGCAAATATTATAAAATCTATTTATGGAAAAAATAAAAAAGCATTTGTATTAGATTTAGACAACACATTATGGGGAGGAATTGTTGGAGACGATGGAGTAGAAAACCTAAAAATAGGGCCAGAAGTTCCAAGTGGACAAGTTTATTCTGAAATGCAAAGCTATATAAAAGAACATAAAAGTCTAGGAATAATATTAAATATAAATTCTAAAAATGAATATGAAAATGCGATAGCAGGGCTAAACCATCCAGCTGGAACATTAAAACCAGAAGATTTTATTATAATAAAAGCAAATTGGAATCCTAAAAATTTAAATATTAAAGATATTGCAGAAGAACTTAATTTAGGAGCGGACAGTTTTGTATTTGTAGATGATAACCCAGCAGAAAGAAAAATAGTACAAAACTATGTTGAAGGAATTGCAACACCTGAAATAGATGTACCTGAAAATTATATTAGAATAATTGACCATAATGGATATTTTGAAGTTACGAACTTTTCGAACGAAGATCTAAAGAAAAACGAGTTATATAAAGACAATGCAAAAAGAAGTCAAATGATGATGTCATTTGATAACTATGAAGATTATTTAAAATCATTACAAATGAAAGCAGAAATATCAACATTCAAACCAATTTACTTAGAAAGAATATCACAACTAAGCAACAAAAGTAATCAATTTAATTTAACAACAAAAAGATATTCTTTAGCAGATATTGAAGATGTTTATAATGATGATAATTATATAAAAATATATGGAAAATTAGAAGATATATTTGGAGATAATGGTGTTATATCTGTTGTAATTGGAAATATAAAAAATAATGATGAATTACATATAGATTTATGGATAATGAGCTGTAGAGTTTTAAAAAGAAATATGGAATTTGCAATGATGGATATGTTAGTAAAAAAGGCAAAAGAAAGAAATATTAAAACAATATATGGCTACTATTATCCAACGGTAAAAAATAAAATGGTTATTGATTTTTATGACTTGCAAGGTTTTCAAGAAATATCTTGTGACGAGCAAGGAAATAAAATATATAAATTAGATATATCAAATGTATATACTAATAAAAATAATGTAATAGAGGTGAAAGAATAATGGAAAAAGAAGAAATTTATGAAAGATTAAACAATGTTTTTAGAGATGTATTTGATGATGAAGGTATAGTTGTAAAACCAGAGACAACAGCTAATGATATTGAAGATTGGGACAGCTTAGAACATATCAATTTGATTGTTGCTGTTGAGCAAGAATTTGGAATTAAATTTAATATGAATGAAGTAACAACAATGAAAAATGTTGGAGAAATGGTAGATATTATTATCTCTAGAATGAACTAAGTATATAAGGTGGAGAAAAAATGAAAAAAATCAAAAAGGCTAAAAGCCTTGATACTGTACACACACACACACACACACAGATAAGTTCTTATAAAACTAGCGGACAGCATGGAAAAAATATTTTAAAAGAATATAAATTTGAAGATATAAAAATTGGATTGGAAGAACAATTCCAAGTTTCTATTACTGATAAAATGCTAGGGTCATTTTGTGAAATAACAGGAGATATTAACCCTTTACATAATGATTTGGAGTATGCAAAATCTAAAGGCTATAACCAGAAAGTGGTTTATGGGATGCTTACTTCATCATTTGTATCAACTTTAGCAGGAGTATACCTGCCTGGAAAATATAGCCTCATTCACAGTGTGGAAATTTTGTTTAAGAAACCAGTGTATCTTTCGGACAATCCACTAACAATAAATGGTAAAGTAATAGAAATAAATGAAACTTTTAAGCAATTTACAATAAAATTTGAAATTTTAAACAGTAAACAACAAAAAGTAGTAAGAGGAAAAATGAAAGTAGGAGTTATAAATGAGTGAAAAAATATTATTAATAACAGGTGCATCTTCTGATATAGGATTAGGTCTAATAAGTAAAGTAAATAAAGATTTTGATTTTATTATTGCACATTATAATGGAAACAAAAGCAATCTAGTAGAATTAAAAAAGGAACTAGAAGAAAAATTAATTTTAATAGAAGGTAATTTTAAAGATGAAAGTGCTACTTATGATTTTGTAGAAAACATTAAGAAAACTGGCAAAATTCCAACTCATATTGTGCATTTGCCAGCAGGAAAAATTGAAAATTTAAAATTTTCTAAATTAACATGGAATAAATTTCAAAGCGATTTAGATATAGCACTTCGTTCGTTAGTTATTATTTTAAATAATTTTTTACCAATTATGACTAAGAATAAATATGGAAAAATAATTGTTATGTTGACTTCATACACAATAAATATTCCTCCTAAATATTTAGCAAGTTATGTAACTTCAAAATATGCACTATTAGGATTAGTGAAATCACTTGCAAATGAGTATGCTAATAAAGGAATAAAAATTAATGGGATTTCACCAACTATGATAGAAACAAAATTTTTACAAACAATACCAGAACTCATTGTAAAACAAAATGCTATGAACAGTCCAACAGGTAGTAACTTAACTATAGATGATGTAATTCCAATGTTTGAATTTTTACTATCAGAAAAATCTAATAGTATTACTGGACAAAATATTGCAATAACAAATGGAAATATTATGTAATAAAAGAAGGAGGAAATAATTATGGCATTAACATCTTTGGTTTTTGCTTTATTTAGTATAATAACAGTAGCAATATATTTTATTGTTCCGAAAAAAATACAGTGGATTGTACTACTGATATCAAGTATTATATTTTTATTTTATGATAATTTAAACTTAGAAACAGTTGTACAAGCATTAATTATTTTGTTATCTTCTTACTTTTGTGGAAGATTAATAGATAAATATAAAGAAAATTCAAAAAAATCAAAAGCATTTTTAATATTAGGAATATTTTTGATTTTGACACAATTAGTCTATTTAAAATATACTAATCTATTTTTATCTACAGCTAACCATATATGTAATTTATTTAATATAGACTATCAATTTAAATTTGTACAAAGAAATTCATTAATTGGTATAAGCTACTATTCTCTAATTATGATAGGATATCTTGTAGACATATTTAGGGGAGTGACGGAGGCACAAAAGAATATATTTAAATGTGCTTTGTTTATGTCATATTTCCCTATTCTATCATCAGGACCATTCATTAGATATGAAGATACAAAAGGAGAACTATACGGAGAACACAAATTTAGTTATGAATTTATGTGTAGCGGATTGGTTAGAATTTTATGGGGACTTTTTAAAATACTAGTTATTTCGCAGAGAATTGGGATGTTCGTAGATACAGTTTGGGCTGACTTAAATGCATATAGGGCATTTTTTACAATAGCTGCTGTACTATTTTTCCCTTTACAATTATATACAAACTTTTCTGGTTCAATAGATATTATTATGGGAATATCGGAATTTATGGGTATTAGGTTACCAGAAAACTTCACAGTACCATTTGCTTCTAGTACAATGACGGAATTTTGGAGAAATTGGCATATTACATTAGGTGCATGGTTAAGAGACTATATTTTTTATCCGTTACAAAAGTCAGATATAATGCAAAAGTTAAATAAAAAATGTAAAAAAATATTTGGAAAAAAAGTAGGCAAAAAAATACCATTATACATTTCTATGCTTATTATGTGGTTTGCAATTGGAGTATGGCATGGAGGGGCATATACATATATAATTGGTTCAGGGCTATTACAGTTTCTATTTATATTTTTAGAAGATGTTTTAGAACCAATTTCAAAGAGAATAAACAATAAATTAGGTATAAATACAGAAGTTTTTAGTTACAGACTATATAAAACAATAAGAACATATCTATTATTTTCATTTTCAATGATATTTTTTAGAGCACCAAGTGTAAGCGGTGCTATCAATGCAATAAAAAGTTGTTTTATGTTAAATAATATAGGAGCATTGCTAGGAAGAAGTAACTTGAGTAATTTGTTAAATAATATAGGATTAGATGTAAAAGACTTTATTGTATTATCAGGGGCAATATTTATATTGTTTATAGTTGAAAAACTAGCATTAAAAGGAAATGTAAGAAAAAAGTTATTTAAGCAAAATATTGTTTTTAGATGGACTGTATTATATGTATTAATATTTATGATTATAATATTTGGTTGCTATGGTGCCGGATATAATCCAGCTAATTTTATATATAGACAGTTTTAAAGAGGTGAGAGAATGAAAAAGATTATAAAAAGTATAATATTTTTAATTATATTTTGCATTTTATGTATTATTGTTTTTAAGGTGTTATGGTTAGATCAAACATCCATAGGTTGTTTCTATGGTGAGCCCCAAAATACACTAGATATTATAAATATAGGTGGAAGTAACAGTTATGCTCATTTCAATACTACTTTAGCGTATAATTTGTATGGGTTTACAACAGGTGTGTTAGCTACTGATTCACAGCCTTTGTCAGCAGTCAAATATTTGTTAGAAGAGTCAAAAAAATATCAAAACCCTAAGTTATACATAATAGATCTAGCTAAGGTAGGTGATAATCTAGGAAATATACAAGATGGACAGGAAAGAAAAGTTATTGATTCTCTAAAAAATTCAAAAAATAGAATAGATGCAATTCAAGGTATGTTGAAATATACAGATGTAAAAAAAGAAGACTACATAAATTATTACTTTAGCTTTTTATTATATCATAACAAATGGAAAAATATTGGTAGTATAAATATAATTGGAAATAGAACTTTATATAAAGGATACCTATTTTATAAATTAACTGTTGGAATAGAACCACAAGAAACATATGAATGGGATAGTAATAAAAGAATAGAGCTAAAGCAAGAAAATAAGGAAGTATTAGAAGATTTAATTGATTATATAAAATCAAACCAATTAAATGTATTATTTGTAGTTCCTAAAAGAAGTTATATAAATAACGGTATGGAATATATAAATACTGCAACAGATATTATACAAGCAAATGGTTATGAAGTATTTAATTTTAATACATTAGATGATTTTGAAGTTGATTTTGATAAAGATTTTTATAACTATGCACATCTAAATGTATGGGGAGCAACAAAATATACAAGATATTTTTCTAAATATTTAAAAGAACACTATAATTTACCAGACCATAGAAATGATACCCAATACGATTCATGGAATAGTGAATATAAAAGATTTAAAGCAGATTATACTAAAATAACGGGAAAAGATTTCAATAATTTATTACAATAATAAGAATACTAGATATTAATAGTAACTTAGATAAGTGCTAATTTATTGCACTTTTTGAAGTTTTTTGTATATATAATAAGGAGAAATTTCGAATGACTATTTTTAGTAAATTAATGAAGAATCAAGAAGTTATAACTATAATTTTAATAGTTATAGTTTCTTTGGCGTTATTGATACCGATATTAATAGTTTCTAAATATAATGTACCTTCCGCAGATGACTATAGCTATGGTTATTTAACATATCAAACATGGAACAACACACATAACATCTTTTCTTTATTGAATGCTGTTGTAGAAACCATAGTTACATACTATTTTACTTGGCAAGGAACATTTGCTGCAATATTTTTATTTGCATTACAACCAAGTATTTTTGGACTAAATTGCTACTGGATAACAACAACTATTCTATTAACATTTCTTATTAGCTCAAATATATATCTAGTAAAAACCATATCACAAAAAATATTTGGATATACAAAAAAAAGTACAGTTATAATTTTATCTTTACTACCAACGATGTTTGCGATTGAATTTGTTCCTAATCCCAGAGAAACTTTATTTTGGTGGAATGGTGCAATATATTATACATTCTTCTATTCACTTGCTTTGATTGCTTTAGGGATAATAATACAACTTATAAAGAGTGAATCAAGAAAAGCAACAATTATAAACAATATAATAATAGTAATTTTGGCTTTAATAATAGGTGCTGGAAATTACTGCACAGCTTTATCTTTTATTATTATTTTGACGTTGCTTACCATTTATTGTCTTGTAAAAAAGAACAATAAGAAATGGAATATGTTAGTTATAACTGTAGTATGTCTTATTGCACTTATAATCAGTATATTAGCTCCTGGAAATGCTATTAGGCAATCGAATTACGCTCAAAGAATTGGTGCAATAGAATCTATATTAACTGCAATTAAGACTTCTATGGTATATTTTATAAGGTGGACTAATTTACCTACTTTATTAATGTTTATAATTTTAATACCGCCAATATACAAACTTATAGTAAATGCTAAATATACTTTCAAATATCCTATTTTATTTACAGTTATAACTTTTGGAATTTTCGCTTCACAAATAGTTCCACCATTTTATGCAATGAACAATATAGGTGGCGGAAGAACAGTAGATATATTCTATTATTCATACTTTTTATTTGTTATTAGTAATATGTTTTATTATATTGGATGGATAAAAAGTAAATATGGAGATTCAAAAATTTTAGAAAATATCAATAATAATTTTTTTGCTTACATATTGACTGTAGGAATTTTAATGATTGCAAGTGTAAAAGTTAACAATGAACTTAAAAGCACTTTAAGTTATGTTGCATATAACCATTTAACCTCAGGAGATGCCAAACAATATTACAGCGAAATTGTAGATAGATACAAAATATATGAAAACAAAGATGTAAAAAATGCTGTACTAAAGCCTTTGACTAAAAAACCATCTTTACTTTGTGGAGCTGATATAACAAAAGATGAAACTTTTTGGGTAAACAAAGGCACAACAAAATTTTTTAATAAAGAGTCGGTTAAACTAGAGGAATAATAAAAGAAAGAATGTATTTTATTTACGTCAAGTAAAAAGTTAAATACAATTTGGTTTTTACGCAAATTATATGAAGAAATGCTTCCAAATTTAATGATTTTGTGATACAGTGTCGTAAAATTTGGAAGTTAATTTTTTATATGGAAAAATTAATGATGTAATAATATGGGTGCTTCTGTTTATTTTCATTCATAAGATACATTTCGAACCTTCCAAACACAGTATCTTACTAATATTTTAACACTTTTTTGTACAAAACTAAAATCAACATAGATAAAAAGTGGCTTTTAAAAATAAAATTAAGGTTTCCTGTTAAAAAAATAAAAACTATTGCATATTAAAAATAAAAATGTTATAATACAAATAGTTAAAAATAAAAGCTACTATTATAAAGAATTTAATAGTTGCTTTATTTATTGTAATATTTAAATCATAAATAGTATAATAAAAAAAGGAGAAAATATGGAAGAATTAGATTTAATGGAACTATTTAATATATTTTGGAGTAAAAAATTACAAGTTATATTAATAGTATTAATATTTATGATAATAGGTGTAATATATACAACAGGATTCACAAGTCCAGTATATAGTTCATATACAACATTAGTATTAGCATCCTCAGGAGGAACATCAGATAAAGCTAATACCATTACAGCAAGTGACATCACAGTAAACTCACAATTAGTATCTACATATAGTGAATTAGTTAGAAGTGATAGAGTTTTAAAAAGGGTAGTAAGCAATTTAGATATAAAAAATATAAATGAAGAAGTTATAAAAAACAATGTAAAAGTTAGTTCCAGAACAAACACGGAAATAATAGAAATATCCGTAACAAATGAAAATCCAGAAAATGCTGCTAAAATAGCTAATGAAATAGCTAATGTGTTTATTGAGAATGTAAAAGAAATATATCATATAGAAAATATACAAGTTGTAGACCAAGCAAAAGTAGATACAACACCATCTAATATAAATCATAAAAAAGATGTTGTAATTTTTGCATGTATAGGATTAGTAATAGCAATAGGTTATGTATTAGTAGCTAATATGCTAGATACAACTATAAAAACAGCAGAAGAATTAGAAGATAAATTCGATTTAACAGTACTAGCAGCAATACCAGTATGTAATACTGAAGCTAAGAAGAAAAAAGGAGGTAAGAGATAGTGAGTAAAGAACTAATAGTATTTAAAGATCCTAAATCTCCAATTTCAGAAATTTTTAGAACATTAAGAACAAATATACAATTTATGAATACAAGATCAAAGTTAAAAACAATACTTATAACATCAACACTTCCAGGAGAAGGAAAAAGTTGGGTATCATCAAATTTAGCTATAACATTCGCACAAGCAGGTAAAAAAGTAATATTAGTAGATGCTGACATGAGAAAAGGAAGACAATACAAAATATTTGAAGCAACACCAATGCCTGGATTATCAAATTATTTATCAGGAATAAGTGACAATTCAGGAAAATCATTCTCAAAAGATTTAGCAGATTATATACAAGAAACCAAAGTACCAAATTTATATTTAATTCCAGCAGGAAATATACCACCAAATCCATCAGAATTACTAATTTCAGAACAAATGGTAAACTTATTGAAACAATTAAAACAAATTAGTGATATTGTAATTATAGATGGACTACCAAGCTTATTAGTAGCAGACTCATTGATTCTCACAAGAATTGTAGATTCTACAATAATTGTAACTGCATGCAAACAAACTAAAAAAGATGATTTAAGGCAAGTTATAAATAGTATTAAACATGTTGGGGGAAAAGTATCAGGCGTAGTATTAAATAAAATTCCAATATCAGCCAAAGAATATGAAAAATCATATTATTATGGTTCAGAATCTTTAAAAGGTTCAAGAAGAAAAAACTTTAATGAAATGGCAAACAGTGTAAGTGTAGGAAGAAATGACAGAATGCCAAATAATCCTAAGAGAAATATACCTCAGCAATATAATCAAATGAAAATGAATAATAATATAAGAAAAACAGGACCTGGACCTGTAAGACAACAGATACCACCTAATAGACCTAATAATACAATAAAAAGTAATAATTTACAAAATAAAACATTTCAACCAGCTCAAAATTTAAGCAATAAAAAAATTAATGTAGAAAATAAAACAGGAACAGTATCAATAGAAAAGACAAATGACATTTTAAAGCAAGTAAATGAATATTTAGAACAAGAGAAAAAAAATTTAAAAACTTAAATTGGCAAAGCAAAAATGTAAAGGTAAACATGTTGTTATAAAGGAGAAAAGCAGAAATGATAGACTTTCACTCACATATATTACCTAACATAGATGATGGAGCTAGGAGTATAGAAGAAACATTTAATTTAATAAGAGAGGCAAAAAATGTGGGGTTTGATGCTATAATATCAACCTCACATTATATTGAAGGATATTATGAAACAGATCAGCCAGAAAGAGAAGTATGGATAAATGCTATTTATGAAAATTTACAAGCTAAAAATATAGATATAAAATTATATTTAGGAAATGAAGTATACATATCAGAAAATTTAATAAAACTTTTAGAACAGGGAAGAGCATCTACAATTAATGATACAAATTATGTGTTATTTGAATTACCATTAAAAATAGAACCAATGAATTTATATCAAGTTGTATATGAAATGTTGCAATATAAACTAGTTCCAGTATTAGCACATCCAGAAAGATATAGCTTTGTTCAAAAAGATGTGGATTTAGTATATGATTTAATAAAAGCAGGCGTATTAATGCAATGTAATTATGGAAGTATCATAGGTCAGTATGGAGAAAGGGCGCAGCTATTAGTAAAGAAGTTTTTACAAAATAATATGGTTCATTTTTTGGGAAGTGATGTGCATAGACAAAAAACAATTTATCCTAAGATACCACAAATTTTACCTCAAATAGATGAACTAATAGGAGAAGATAAATTAATAGAACTGACTACAACAAATCCCCAATTAGCATTGAAGAACAAAAGGATAGAAATAGAAGAACCACGTAAGATAGAATTTACTTTAAAAGAAAAAATTAAATTAATGTTAAAAAAATAATAAAAAATAAACAAACTTAATGAATTCATCTTTTAAAAATAAAATTTTATCAAAAAAGAAAGGAAGATAAGAATGAGAAAATATTTTGGTACAGATGGGATTAGAAGGATTGCTAATACAGAACTATCTCCAGAATTAGTATATAAAGTAGCAAAAGCAGGAGCATATGTTTTATCAAAACATTCAGAACACGCTCCAACAATATTAATAGGTAGAGATACACGTATTTCAGGAACGTTGATAGAAAGTGCTATGGTGGCAGGTTTTTTAAGTTATGGAGCAAATGTTAAATTATTAGGAGTAATTCCAACACCAGCAGTTGCATATTTAACAAGAAAGTTAAAAGCAGATGCAAGTGTTGTTATTTCAGCTTCACATAATACATATGAGTTCAATGGAATAAAATATTTTAGTAATAAAGGTATGAAAATACCAGATGAATTAGAAGAAGAAATAGAAGAAGTAATGGAATCTGATAAGATAAAAATGGAATTAACTGCTCAAAGTGACAAAATAGGGGTTTCAGAATATTGTCAAGAATTAATAGAAGAATATGTATACTTTTTCAGGAAAAATTTCGATGATGTAATTGAAAAAAACTTAAGAAAAAATTTTATTGTTGGAATAGATACTGCAAATGGTGCAACTTCTTATGTAGCAGAAAAAATATTTAAAACTTTAGGAATTCCATACAAAATAATAAACAACCATCCAAATGGAATTAATATAAATGATAATTGTGGTTCTACACATTTAGAAGGATTAAAAAAATTTGTAGTAGAAAACAAGTTAAGCTTAGGTGTAGCATATGACGGAGATGGGGATAGATGCCTAGCAGTAGATGAAAAGGGAAACGAGATAGATGGTGATAAACTATTAGCAATTATATCAAATAATTTAAGAAAGAAAAGCAAATTAAATAAAGATACAATAGTTGCAACAGTTATGAGTAATTTGGGATTAAATAAATATGCAAGAGATAATGGACTAGAGCTTTTACAAACAAAAGTTGGAGACAGATATGTTTTAGAAGAAATGCTAAAAGATGGATTTAATTTAGGAGGAGAAAAATCTGGACATATAATTATGTTAGATTATAATCCAACAGGAGATGGAATATTAACCTCATTAATGTTAATACAAGCTATACTAGAAGAGAACAAAAAAGCTTCTGAGCTAGCAAATATAATAAAATTATATCCTCAAATATTAATAAATAGCAAAGTAAGTAATGAAAAGAAATATGACTATCAAAAAGACGAAGAAATAAAAAAACAAATAGAAAAATTAGAAAGAGAATTTGCAGGAAATGGAAGAGTATTAATAAGACCATCTGGAACTGAACCATTAGTAAGAGTAATGATTGAGGGAGAAAATCAAGAATATATTACTCAAAAAGCGAAAGAAATTGCAAAATTAATTGAAACTAAGTCTAATTAAGATGTAATTAAAATGTAATATAAATGTAATATAAATAATGTTGATAAATAATTTAAATAATGTTAATATATAAATAAGTAAAACGGAAGAAAAAGTGAGGAAATTAAAATGTTTATTTTTGATATATCAAATCCATTAACACTACTATTAATGTTAGCAGCAACAGTGTTATTAATATTTTTAGCACAAGAAATAAAAAAGAGTTATATAACAGCTTTACCATTATTTGCTTATTTAATTTTGTTAGTTGTACATGTAGCACAGATGATGACTTTACCAGAAGAATATAGATATTTAATATCTGCACTATCAAGATGCTTAGCAATAGATTTTGTATTTATATTGATTACATTCTTCTCTTATTTATGGGTAGATGATATAGAAGCAAAAAAACTAGGCAAAAAGAGTATAGATAATAGCTTAGATTGGTTTTGGAAAAAAGTTTAAAAAATAGAAGTTGCCATTAGGGACGTTCTTATTTGGCAACTTTTTTTGTTGTGCATCGAAATTATGAGTGAGATAAAATAAACTATACCTAAAAATAAGAGTATAGTTTAAGTGATTTTTTTATAAATTTAATCTGAACAATAACCTTTAAATTCAATTAATTTTTCTAATATCTGAACTGCATTGGTGGCAGCTCCTTTTCTTAAATTATCAGCAACAACCCATAAGTTAATACCATTTTTTACACTGAAATCGCGTCGTATTCGACCTACAAAAACATCGTTATTACCGTTAGCCTTTGTAGCTAGAGGATAATAATTTTTTTCAATATCATCAATAACCAAAATTCCTGGAGAATTTTGTAATAGTATTTTTATATCATATAAGTCAATATTATCTTCAAATTCTATATTAATAGATTCACTATGACAATTTAAAACTGGAACTCTAACTGCAGTGGCAGTGATAGGAAGATCAGGTTTATCTAAAATTTTTCTAGTTTCATTTATCATTTTGTGTTCTTCTTTAGTATATCCATCGTCTAAAAAAACATCTATATGAGGAATACAATTATTAAAAATTGGATAAGGAAATTTCTGAGGTTCGAAACCATTAGCTCCATTTTCTAAATCTTGTATTCCAGCTCTTCCAGCACCAGAAACGGCTTGATATGTGGAATATACAATTCTTTTTATATGATATTTATCATCTAAAGGCTTTAGTGGTACTACTGCTTGAATTGTTGAACAATTAGGGTTAGCAATTATACCATTATGTTTAAAAATTGCTTCTGGATTAACTTCAGGAACTACTAAAGGTACAGTTGGATCCATACGATAAACACTACTATTGTCTACGACAATACAACCATATTTTACAGCAATAGGAATAAATTTTTTAGATACTTCACCACCAGCGCAGAAAATAGCATAATCAAATCCATTAGTAAATGAAGTTTCTTTTAATTCCTGGATAATATATGTGGTTCCTTGAAACTCTATTTTAGAATTAGCAGATTTTGAAGAAGAAAACAATGTATAACTTGCAGGAAAATAATCTTTTTCTTCAAGGACTTTAAGGACAGTTCTGCCAACTAGCCCAGTAGCACCAACAATGGCGACTTTGTATTTTTTTGGCATATTTTTACCTCCATAAAAAATTATTATTATATAATATATATTAAAAAATAAATGTTTTATTACTAATATGGAAACATATAATTTTCGACAAAATATAATATAGTATAACAATAAATGGAGGAAGATAAAGAATATGAAAACTTTAGACAAATTGCCAATAGATGAAAAAGGTTATATAAGAAAAATATCCTGTAATGAGTCAATAAAAAGAAGACTCATGGATTTGGGATTAGTAAAAGGAACATGTATAATTCCTAGACTGGAAAATCCAACTAAAGAACCACGAGCTTTTGAAATAAGAGGTACATTGATTGTGATTAGAAAAGAAGATGCAGAATTAATAGAATTAAATTAGTTAAAATAGCTAGAGTATTATATATAAAAATGAAGTGATGCGCAGTTTGGCAAAACCCCAAATTATACAAAGAATTAGATTAACTTTCTATTTTAGAAGTTTTTATATAATTCATTATGTGATTTGTTTTGCCAGTAAAGAACGTAATTTTTATATATAATACTCTAGTCAATTTAGAACCTTTTTAATTAGATTACATATTATATAATATCTAATTTAGGAGGAATATTATGGGTCTTACCAAATCATCAACAGGAACAAATTTATTAACAGAAGATTTTGAAAGTTTAAAAATAGAAAATGGATATACAATTGCATTAGCTGGAAATCCGAATGTAGGTAAATCAACTATTTTTAATAGTTTGACAGGAATGCATCAACATACAGGAAATTGGCCGGGGAAAACAATAGCCAATGCAACTGGAAAGTGTGTATATAATGACACAGGATTTTTATTTGTTGATATACCAGGTACATATTCTATTTTATCAAATTCAGAGGAAGAGGAGATTGCGAGAAATTATATATGTAATGGAAATCCAGATTGTGTGATTGTAGTTGTGGATGCTACATGCTTGGAAAGAAATTTGAATTTGGTGTTTCAAATAATGCAGATTGCAACAAAGGTAATAGTGTGCGTAAATTTATTGGATGAAGCAAAAAAGAAAAAAATAAATGTAGATTTAGATGCTTTACAAGAAAAATTAGGAGTTCCAGTAGTAGGAACTATTGCAAGAAAAAGAAAAACGTTAAATCACTTATTAAAAGTATTAAAAAAAGTTTGTGATAATGAAATTAATCCTATGCCTAATAGAATAGAAAATGTTAGAACTAATACAGAAAATCCAATAGAAATTTTACAACAAGAGGGATTATTGGAAAAAACTATAAAAAAAGCTGAAAAAATTTGTAAAGAAGTTTGTACATTTGAAGATGAAAATTACAGTAACAGAGATAGAAAAATAGATAAAATAGTAACCTCAAAAAAGTGGGGAATACCTATAATGCTATTATTTTTAGGAATAATTTTTTGGCTTACGATAATAGGAGCAAATTATCCTTCACAATTATTGTTTACAATGTTTAATTGGATTCAAGATAAATTATTAGTATTTGCTAATTGGATTAATTTACCACACTGGCTATCTAATTTGCTAATAGATGGGGTATATCAAACTTTAACTTGGGTTGTGTCGGTTATGTTACCACCTATGGCTATATTTTTCCCTTTATTTACTTTTTTAGAAGATTTGGGGTATTTGCCTAGAATTGCTTTTAACATGGATGGAGTATTTAAAAAGTGTTGTTGTACAGGAAAACAAATGATAACTATGTGTATGGGATTTGGCTGTAATGCAGCAGGGGTAGTAGGATGCAGAATAATTAATTCACCAAGAGAAAGACTAATAGCAATATTAACAAATAATTTTGTTCCGTGTAATGGAAGATTCCCATTTTTAATAACAATTGCAACTATATTTATGGCAGGAATGATGCAAGGAATTGGGGCTTCATTTGTAGCAACTTTGGTAGTTATAGGAATAATATTATTAGGGATATTTTTAACACTATTGGTATCAAAAATCCTTTCAAAAACAATACTTAAAGGGATGCCATCATCATTTATTTTAGAATTACCTCCATATAGAAAACCACAATTTGGAAAAATATTTGTAAGATCAATATTAGATAGAACTCTATTTGTATTGGGAAGGGCTGTAGCAGTAGCTGCACCGGCAGGTTTAGTAATATGGTTGTTTGCTAATATTGGAATTAATGGGGATAGTTTACTTACAATAGTTGCAAATTTTTTAGAGCCATTTGCAAAATTAATGGGATTAGATGGATATATATTGACAGCGTTTATATTAGGTATACCGGCAAATGAAATTGTATTACCAATTATATTAATGTGTTATTTAAAAGGTGGAGCATTGGTAAACATAGAAGATACATTAACTATTGGACAGATTTTAATTCAAAATGGTTGGACTATTTTAACTGCAATTAATGTGATGATATTTACTGTATTGCATTTTCCATGTACTACTACATTGCTTACAATAAAAAAAGAAGCAGGTGGATGGAAGTGGGCAATAATTAGTTTTATAATACCAACTGTTTGTGGAATTGTATTGTGTATATTTACAAATTTGATATATCAATTGTTTATATAAGGATTTCTATTTTTATCCAGTAACCTTTTTTAGATTAAAAAATAGAAAAATATTGTTAAAATTTATGATAAATGGTATAATAAAGATGTTTTGTTAAATATGAAAAAAAGGGAGGATGAAAACATGAAAAAAACATTGAAATTCGTACTTGTAATGTTCATTATAATTACGCTACTTGGTGGAAATACAGCAGTATTAGCAGAATCAGTAATAAATGAGATTACTAACGAAGAAAGTGCTTCATCAAAAGACAATTCAGAGAAAACAGAAGAGCCAAAAAAAGAAGCAGAACCTGAAGAAGAAACAAATCAAGAAAAACAAAACACTTTAGGAACTGAAAACAATACATCAGAAGAGAAAAAAGATGAAGCAACAAAAAAATCAGCATCAGAAGAACAGGCAAAAGTAAGAGGTGTGACAAGTACAATAGACAACAACCAACCAACTGAAGTAAATGCGGGTGAAAACAATGGCAAAGATGAAGACAACGACAATGGTGAAGGTGAAAGCGAACCTGAAACACAAGAACTTGACACATCAAAATTAAAGGGGAAACTTAATCTTAGTATAGATTTAAGACTCCCTCAAAAAAATATGTCAGCAAATGATCTAACAGTTACTTTAAAGAAAAGTGGACTATATGACGAAGGAGCACCAACAAAAGCAAATGGAATAGAAAAAGAAAAACAACTTTTCTATACATTTAATGAATTGCCAGCAGGTATGTACACATTAACTATATCAGGAAAGGGATATCAGACGTTTACCCAAGCAAATGTAGAAATAAAGGGAAATACAACTTCTGAATTACATTTAACTAATGGTTATGATGCATTAGGAATAGTAGATAGCAATGGAAATTCAATGTTAGGTCCAGAAGGGGAACAAACAACTAAAAAAGGAAGAACAGGAGTTATTGGAATAGGTGATGTTAATAAAGACGGAAATATTACATTAGATGATGTGACAGATATAGTAAATAATATTGAAGGAAAGAGAAATACAGAACCTAATCATAATATATATGATTATACATATGACTTAAATAAAGATGGAGTAGTAGATATTGCTGATATATCTTATGCAGCATTAAATAAGGGACATTCATTTATTGGTGCATCAGCAAGATTTCTAACAAATATAGATACAACTAAAGTTGAAACAAAAGCTCAAACAGGAGCAGTAGATTCAACTAGTTCAGGAACTATAGATGATATACTTGAAAACAATGATAAACATGTAACTTTAAAACCAGCAAAAAATGAAGATATATCAGATACAAACCCAATAAGTATTGCAATAGATATAGAAGAAGATACAGCAGAAACACAATTATTAAGCATAGCACCATCTTCAAATATAAATAACAATATAACAGAAGGAACTATAATAGTAGATGGACATAATAATGAAACAGGAAAAGATGTAGAAATTGAATGTAAAATAGGAGAAACAGAAAAAGAAACAGCATCAATAAAATCAATATATAAAGTAGCAGAGCAACAAACTGTAATTAATGATAGTACACAATCAACAAAGATAAATTACGAACCAATATCTGGAGGAACAGCCAAGATTGAAAAAGATGGAACAATTGTAGTTGACTTTGGAAATGCTATAGCTGTAAAAAGAGTAATAATAAATGTTACAGGAACAACAAGTAACAAATTGGCAGATATATCAAAAGTAGAATTTTTAAATGGTATGGAAGATAAAATCCCAGAACCAGAATTAAGTATACCAGAACTTAGAAAAGCTGATATAGACGCATCTATAACAGAAGAAAGTTTTATGGTAAAATGGAACAATGTAGTAAATGTAACAGGATATCAAGTATTAGTAACAGCTAACTTCAAAGGAAAGGGAAAAGTAAGCGAATTATTTGATGTAGATGGACATGAAATAAAAATAGAACAATTTAACGGCAAATCAATAAAAGACTTATTAGATCAGGATCCAAATAATGATTATACAGTATATAATGTAAGTGTACGTTCTGTTAATGGAGATTGGTATAGTCAATATAGTGAAGAATATCCAGTAAAACCAATGCCAACAAGCAAACCAAATGCACCTACTGGAGTAACACTAAAAGGTGGATATCAACAAATAAAAGTTTCATGGAATGCAGACCCAAGAGCTACAAGTTATATAGTAGAATATAAACCAACAAATAGTAATGAAGAATTTAAGAGAGCAACACAAGTAGAAGTTAAATATAATCCAGTAACAAAAAGAGATGAAACAATAGGAATAAAAGAAACAACTTATACAATTACAGGATTAGCAAGTGAAGCAACAGAATACTCAATAAGAGTTTTTGCATGTAACAGTTTAGGTATAAGTGATCCTTCACAAACAGCTACAGCAAGTACATTAGCTGTACAAGAAGTTGAATTACCAACATATAAGAGAATAAATACATCTAATGGAGCAGGTGTATTATCAGCCCATATTAAAAATATAACTTTTGTCAAAGCAGATAACAGAAATATGAAAGATAGCCCATTAGATACTAAAGATGGACAAGTTATAGTAGGTTCAGCAAAAGGTGTAGCAGATAATAGTTTTGGCTCATATTTACAAGTAGATGACTGGGATTTCGGTGGATTCTACATGGGTCCAGACAAAGGTGTAATAGTAGAGTTTGATAAAGCTTATGAAATGAATTATATAACATTAGCAAAAGTACAATGGAATGGTGACTTTGGTTATGCTAGAGTTTGGTATAATGATTGTAGAGAAGGTTCTGCTAATAAAGGTAAACAAGTTAGAGTGGATGCATCACAAGTTGTTACAAAAAAAGATGCTGAAGGAAATAAATATACAGCTGTAAAACTACAACAACCAATTTATACAGATAGAATAGTTGTTTCAATAGGAAATGCAAGCACAGGAAATAGAGATATAACAATTGCAGAAATGGGATTCTATGAATATGATGATGTAGAAGGAAGAATAAATGCATTATTTAAAGATGCAATGCATTTAGAACTAGCTGATGATATAAGCACAGCAGATGCTAAGAAAAAAGTTGAAGATAAGATATCAGCATTAGAATCAGAGTTAAATGCGGGTATTGAAAAAATAGGTGGAAGTGCAGGAGAAAGAGATTACCATCCAGATAAACAAGCATTATTAGATGAATTACAAACAGCAAGACTTCTTTTAGAAAATGCAGATTTAGGAAAAGTAACTAAAATAAATAGCCAAGTTACAAGTTGGTATGATTCACATATAGAATTTAGAGGAAGCTTAAATGGATTCCAACCATTAGGAGTAGCAGCAAGAGCAGTACCAGGAGAAGAAATAACAATATATGTTGGAAACCCATATAAAAATGTCGGAGAATCTACAAGATTACAATTAATTGCAACACAATGGCGTGCTGAAGCAGGAAATTTCCAACAAACAGTAATACAAAATCTACAAGTTGGTATAAATAAAGTAACAATTCCAGAAATGATTTCAACAAGTAGAGAAAAAGGTGGTTCTTTATACATTAACTATACAGGTTTAAAAGATGATGATCCATTTAGATATATTGATAGAAACTATGCGGTTAGAGTATCTGGTGGAATAGAAATACCAGTATTAGATTTAAGTAGTAAAGAAGATCCAGCAACAGGCAATAGAGTAGCAATGACAGAATCAGAGAAAAAAGCAGCAGTATTAGCATATGTAACAGAATTAGATAAAGTAGTAAATTCATTAGAAACAAGACATAATGGAGATGAATGTAAAGCATTCAAAGGTGCAGATGAAGAAGGAATATCAGACTGTCTATTAGGATTAACTGAAATTGTATTAGACCCAATGATGTATTCAGTTTCTTCAAAACAAATATATGACGGTTTGACAGAAAAAATTGGTGGAAAACCAACTCTTCAACAAAGAGCAGATGCACTATATGATTCATTAACAGCAATGGATCAGATGATGGATTTATTCTATAGTCAAAAAGGATTAGTAAAACAAGGAGCTAGTCAAGATACAAATACTTATGGTTCAAATAATACATATCCAAGAACAAGACAAAATATTAGATGTATGAGAATGACAGGAAGAGCATTTATGTATGCTGGAGGATTACATATAGGAATTCAGTGGAACGAAGTAAAAGATTTAGCAAAAGGTGTTCCAATGAAAGTAGATAGTAATGGAAAGGAAACAGCAGACTCACAAGGAAACTACTTTGGATGGGGAATTGCTCATGAAATTGGACATGTAATTAATCAACAAGCATATGTACATGGAGAAGTTACAAATAACTATTTCTCAATTTTAGCTCAAACAGATAATACAAGAAATACAGTACGTTTCAACTATAAAGATGTATATGATAAAGTAACATCAGGAAAAACAGGAAAAGCACAAAATGTATTTACACAATTAGGATTATATTGGCAGTTACATTTAGCATATGATACAGATGGATATAATTATAAGAAATATACAACACAAAAAGATCAATTTAATAATTCAATTTATGCTAGAATGGATACTTATGCAAGAAATATAGATTCTAAAACAAGAATAGTTTCAAAAGCTCCAACACCAACACATGATAATAAAGTGGCATTAAAAATAGATTCAGATTCTGACAATAATTTAATGAGATTAGCATGTGCAGCAACCAAAAAGAATGTATTAGAGTTCTTTAAAAAATGGGGAATGATACCAAATGAAGATACAATTAAATATGCAGAACAATGGGACGAAGAAGAAAAGGCAATTTGGTATGTAAATGATGAATCAAGAAATTATATATTAGAAGGAAATTATCCTTTATATGCTTTAGAAAATATTAATTTACAAGCTTCTATAACAAATGCACAAAATAATAGAGTATCAGAAAACAAAGTAAACTTCTCATTAAATATAACAGGTGAAGGTATAGATCCAAATGGAGTTCTAGGTTATGAAATAATAAGAAGTTATAGGTCAAATGATCAAGTAATCTCAAGACCAATAGCATTTGTTGAACCTACAAGAAATGCAGATGGAACAGTTAATGCAAATGTTACATATACAGATACAATAGATACAATAAATAATAGAGTATTTACTTACACAGTAGTTGCTTATGATAAATTCTTATATGAAATAGCAAGAAAAGAGTTAGATGAAGTAAAAGTAAGTCATTTAGGTGAAATATCTCAAAAAGGCTGGGAAGTAACAACTAATATGACATCAGATAGTGATACAACTGCAAAATACACAGATAAAAACAAAAACAATACAGTAGAAACATCAGACTTTGAACAAACAGTTTCAGCAGTTCCAACTATAGCAGATGGAGATTTAGAAACAGCATTTAGTGGAAAAGTAAAAGAAGGAAAAGCAGAAATTACAATATCATTACCAGAAGTTAAGAAATTAGTTGGACTTAAATATTCAGGAAAGAAATTTGACTATTATGAAATCCAAGTAAGTTCAGATGGAAATAACTGGACAACAGTTAAAAAAGTAGAAAAACCAGGTGTAATCAAGAGAACATTCTCAGCAATAGGTAACTTCTTTGCAAATATGATAAGCTCTGAAGAAGAAATAACAAAACCAGAAGTAATAGAATTTGCTCAAATAATAGATGGAAAAGAAACAATATATAATTATGATTATGACTGCTCATATGTTAAACTTATAATTGATGATACTCAAGTTAATATAAGTGAAATAGATTTATTAGGACAAACAGGAGACAATGTTGAATTTAATGAAACTGGTTCAATAGGTAAACTCGCATCAGAATTTACTTATGATGAATCAAAAGATTATTCAATACCAGCAGGTTCAATAATATTTACAGGTACATATAAAGGAAATCCAGCATATAACGTAGCAAAATTATGGTATCAAGATGCAACAACAGGTGAATGGAAAATGTTAAATGGTTACCAAATTATATTAGCACCAGATCCAGGAGAAGCAAACTTAGGTGAAACAAGTGATGGTAAATGGGTATATGTAGTTGAACAAAAAGAACTTGGTTTAGATGGAAATTATGTAATGGAAAATGGAGAACAAAAAGACAACGAGGATTATAAACGTATTGAGGAAGCACTAGGAAAAGGAAAAGTAAGAGTAGAGCTATATCGTGTAGATAATGCCTTAACAAATGAAGGGGAAAGACTAGTTAGTGATACTTTAATCACAACTCTTCCAAGTAGTTTACAAGACATTACATTAACAAACATAAATAACAGCTCAAAGTAAAAAATAAAAACTGTAAAGTAATGTGTTTAACATTACTTTACAGAAGTAAAAATACACATATTAATAAAATTTAGAATCTGAAAGGAGGACAAAATGAAATTAAATAAAAAAACAAAATTTATACTTATGATAATACTTATTATAATTCTTGCTGCTCTTATGACCTTTGTTTTAGCTACTAATAATAGTAATAATAAATCTAAAATGCTTGTAACTAGAGATAAAACAAGTGTAATTTTGCAACAACAATCACAAGATCCTACTAAAGTTGATGTATATTTAGGAATGGCTGATGATTCAAGTATAGCAAGTTTCCAAATAGGATTAAATGTAGATGTAGCAAGTAATTACGATGCAAAATTCGAATGGTCAACTAATTTAAATGATGGAACAGAAGAATTTAAAGATGTTAGAATGTTTGAAGGTACAGATGTTCAAACTAATAGAGATTTAGAAAGAATAAATTTATATTACGTTGGAACTAAGGAATTGAATCAACTAACAGATACTGTAAATATAGATAATATTAAGGTAGGAACAATATCGCTTGTTAATAAAACAGACGAAAATGAAAATTCAACGCTTTTGATACAACCAGTAGGAAGTGATGGAAACAAAGATACATCAACAGACGAAGAATTTACAAAAACCGTATCACTTTCACATGAGGTAACACCAGTTATAATAGAAGATGATGATATATTAAGAACAAGTGTTGGAGGAACTAGTTCAGAGAATCCAGGACAAGGAGACTCAGAAGAAGAAAATCCAGGACAAGGAGATTCAGGAGAAGGAAATCCAGGACAGGGCGACTCAGGAGAAGGAAACCCAGGACAAGGCGACTCAGGAGAAGAAAATCCAGGGCAAGGAAATACAAATCAAGGAAATTCAGGTTCAACTAATGCTGGAGGTTCAGGAAGTTCAAATACCCAAAATTCAGGTGCAGCTGGAAATACAAATACAGCAGAGGATAAAAAATCTGGAGGTTCAATAATAGACAAAGTAATAACATCAATAAAAACAGGAGCTAATCGTTCAAATTTATGGGCAATTTGTTTATTAGTAGTTTTGATAATAATGGCATTAGGAATAATATATATAAAATCAAAAGCTAAAAAATCAAAACATTAAAATATATAAAAAATCCAACTTAGATTAAGTTGGATTTTTTAGTTCATAATAAAGATGTGGCCAAGAATAAACTCTTTTTATATTATCAGTAGAAATATTTCTATTAGGTCTGGTATCCATTAAAAAAGTCTTAATATTATTCTTGTAGGCTTGTTTACAATAATTTATATTATCATCTATGAATACATCTATATTATTTTCTTTAAATGCTTTTTCTTTATCTTCACAATGCATAATTAATTTGTCATAAATAAAATTATTAACTTTTAGCCAGTTTTCTGTAATATCTCTATTTTGTTCAAATCTTGAAGTAATTAGAAATATTTTATTATTTTCATCGTGTAGCTTTTGTATATAATAATTACAAAATGTTTTTGGTTTTGTTTCAGATAATATTGATCTTATATATTTTTTTAAAAATTCCATATTTTCATTTTCACTTAAATTATTCATATTTGCATAGTGATAAGAATGAGGAATATTTCCTTCATCTGTCACTTTTATGACTTTATGTAAATCTTCTAATATATATTTTTGAACATATGCAAAAAAAGTTTCATATGTATTTGCTATAGTATCATCTATATCTATTCCTATATTCATGATAAATTCTCCTTTTTTATTTAATATATTATCATATAAATATTAATATATCAATATTCAATTAAATTTAAATTTCGCTATTGTTACTACATAATATACAAATTCTAGATGATAAGACTATGTGAAAAAATACCGAAATGTAAATTAATTCAAACAATAAATTTTTACAAATAGAGCTTGAAAAAAACATAAATATAATGTATTATTACAAAAGGTAGAGGTGGATAAATGAAGTCTAATTTTTTTAAATATATATTTATAATATTTGTAATAGGAATTATGATTTTTTCATTTTTCAAAATAAAAAATGATGAAAAGGAACAAAATGAAACACAATCTAATACAACTACAAATACACAAGAAAAAATAACAGAAATAAGGGTAGGAGTTGCAGAATTTGATACAATTAATCCAATACTTAGTAAAAATAAGAATATACAAGATATAACAAATTTAATTTATGAACCACTAGTAAAAATATCTACAGATTGTAAAGCAGAGCCAGATTTAGCAAAGGAATGGGCTAAACAAAATGATAATTCATATATTATAAAATTAAGAGAAAATGTAAAATGGTCTAATGGTGAAAAGTTTACATCTGCAGATGTTTTCTATACAATTCAAAAACTAAAAGAAGTATCATCAATTTATTCATATAATGTGCAACATGTTACTGATGTAGAAATTACAGATGATTATACTTTAAGACTCATTTTAGATACAGAAGTACCATTTTTTGAATATAATTTAACTTTTCCAATATTATCAAAGACATTTTATGATGACAAAGACTTTAATGATACAGGGATTGTACCAATAGGGATAGGAATGTATACAGTAACAGATGTACAATCCAATTATATTACTCTAAGTAAAAACTCTAACTGGTGGAATAGAGAAACACAATTGAGTTTGAATAAGATATACATAAATATATATACATCTGTAGGAGAATTATACAATGCATTTAAAATTGGAAACATAGATATAGTAAATACATCTAATATAAATATACAAGAATATATAGGAACAATAGGATATACGCCTAAAGAAGTAAAAGGAAGAGAACATGATTTTATAGCATTAAATATGCGGAAATTATTTTTTAGCAAAACAAGAAGTTAGAAGAGCTATATCATATTCAATAGATAAAACTAATATTATATCAAGTGTTTATCAAAATAAATATTATACTTCAAGCTTTCCTTTGGATTATGGTTCATGGGTATATCAAGAACAAGATGCAAGTTCAGGATATAATTTGGACCAAGCAAAACAATTACTGGTAGATAATAAATGGTCATATAGAAATGGATATTGGCAAATTACAGAAAACTACAGAACACAAAGGCTAGTATTGAATCTTGTAGTAAAAGCGTCTAATAGTAATCATATTGCAGTGGCTGAAAATATAAAAACCCAATTAGAGGCACAAGGTATAAGAATTAATATTTTGCAATATACAGACCAACAATATGATGCAGCTTTAACAGCTAAGAATTACGACATGATTTTGTGTAGTATGTATCTTTCTACGAGTCCAGACTTAACTACATTTTTTGGAGATAATAATTTATCTAATTATCAAAATGATGAAGTTAAAGAAATTATGCAAGAGGTAAAAAATACAACAGATGACAATGTTATTAAGGAAAAATATAAAAGATTAGCAGAAATATATAAAACTGATATACCATGTATTAGTTTATATAACAATAAACAGACAATTGCATATAATACGTCTTTAGTAGGAGAAATATCTCCTAATTGGTTTCAGCCATTTTATGGAATAGAAACATGGTATAAATAATAAACTAATATTTACTTTTTATGGTTAAATACTTAAGAATAACATTAAAAATGAAAATTTTATAAAAAGTATTGACAAAACAAAAATTTGGTATATAATAACAATATCAAACAAAAGTTCAAGAAGATTGGGAGGAATTTTAAATGAGTGAAAACACAGAAAAAAAGAAAGCATTAGAAATGGCAATGAGTCAAATAGAAAAACAATTTGGTAAAGGTTCAGTAATGAAACTTCGGAGAATTTAAAGCTATGGAAGTAGAAGCAATACCAACAGGAGCATTAAGCTTAGATATAGCATTAGGAATAGGTGGAGTACCAAGAGGCAGAATTATAGAAGTATTTGGACCAGAATCATCAGGAAAAACAACACTAGCTTTACATATAGTTGCAGAAGCACAAAAAGAAGGAGGAGAAGCAGCATTTATTGATGCAGAACATGCTTTAGATCCAATATATGCTAAAAAGTTAGGTGTAGATATAGATAATTTAATAGTATCACAACCAGATACAGGAGAGCAAGCATTAGAAATTACAGAGAGTTTAGTAAGAAGTGGAGCATTGGATGTAATAGTAGTAGACTCTGTTGCAGCTTTAGTTCCAAAAGCTGAAATAGATGGAGACATGGGGGATTCACATATGGGACTTCAGGCAAGACTTATGTCTCAAGCACTAAGAAAACTAGCAGGAGCAATAAATAAATCTAAAACAGTACTTATATTTATAAATCAATTAAGAGAAAAAATAGGTGTTATGTTTGGAAATCCAGAAACAACAACAGGAGGTAGAGCACTAAAGTTTTATGCTTCAGTTAGAATGGATATTAGAAAAATTGAAAATATTAAACAAGATGGAGAAGTAAAAGGAAATAGAGTTCGTGTTAAAGTAATAAAAAATAAAGTAGCACCACCATTTAGAGAGGCAGAATTTGATATAGTATATGGACAAGGTATATCAAAAGAAGGAAATATTTTAGATATGGCGATAAACTTAGACATAATAGAGAAAAGTGGCTCTTGGTTCAGCTATAATGGGGATAGAATTGGACAAGGAAGAGAAAATGTTAAAAAATATTTAAAAGATAATCCACAAATATTAGAGGAAGTAGAAGCAAAAGTAAGAGAAAATTTTGCAAAAGCATTTGAACAAAGTTTAGGAGAAGAATTACCAGCAGTAGAAGACGATGAGGATGACGAAGAAGAATAATTTTTATAGAATTAAAAATAGGGGCTAAATATATTAAAAATAATATATTTAGCTTCTAAATTTTTAAAAAATTAAGTTGTATTTTTGGTTTAAATATAGTAAAATATTAGAAATATCAAATTAAAAAAAAGGTGAAAAAATGATAAAATTATTAGCAAGCGACTTAGATGGTACAATTGTGAACAGCAACAATCAAATAAGCCCCAACAATATAAATGTTGTAAATAAATTATCAAATACACAAGTAAATTTTGCTATTTGTACAGGAAAGACATATGCAATGACAAAAGACATATGTAAAAAATTAAAACCAACATATGGAATATTTGGAAATGGAACTCAAATTATCAACCTAAAAACGGGAGAGGAAATTAACAGAAATATAATAAACAATGAACAAGCAATAAAATGTATGAAAATAGCTGATGAAAATAATTTGCATGTACATATATATACAGAACAAAAAATAATAGTACAACAGAAATTAAAATATATGGCTTTAAGAAATTATAAATTATATAAAGATGAAGTTACATTTGAAATAGTAGAATCATTGAAAGAGTATGTAAAAAATCAAAATCCTAGTATACTAAAATTGGTAATATCTGGAGAGAAGGATTTAAAATCTATAAAAGAAAAGTTACAAGAAAAAGAAAATTTATGTGTTATACAAATAAAGAAATATGATAAATATAAGGATAAAGTAATTAATCAAGAATATGAATATTTGGATATTCTTCCAAAACAAAGTACAAAATATGAAGCTATAAAAAAACTTAGTAATTATCTAGAAATTTCAAACCAAGAAATTATGACAGTAGGAGATAATATCAATGATATAGAAATGATAAAAAATGCAGGAGTAGGAGTCGCAATAGGTGGAAGCTATAAAGAAGTAACAAGTGTTGCTTCATATGTGACAAAAAATGATGCAGAAAATGGAGGATTTGCAGAAGCAGTATATAAATTCATAGGGATATAAAATAAAGAAGGTGAGTTAGTGTATACAGTAGAAGAATTTGATAGAGAAAAAACAAAAGTATTAAAATATATTTTATATAAAAAAAGAAGTGAAAATGAAGTTAGAAGTAAATTTTCACAAACAATAGATGAAAATATGTTAGAAGATATAATACAATATTTAAAGGATGCAAAATACATAGATGATAAAGAATATATAGCTAAAACAGTTAATAATTTTATAGCTCTAAAAAATCTTTCAATAAAAGAACTAAAATACAAGTTAATGGCTAAGGGGCTGAATAAAGAGGATATAGAAGATTATTTTTGTGAGAATAAAGAAGAATTAGAAGAATATGAAAAAAAATCTGCAAGAAATATAGTTGATAAAAAATTACACTCAATGGAAGAAGAAGAAATAAAACAATATCTATTAAAAAAGGGATATAAATGTGTAAATGATACTTTGTTTGATAAAGAGAATTAATAGATAAAAGAGGAGATAAAATGTCTATATTAACATTAGAAACAAAAAAATATGCAATAAAAATAAATAACTTTGAAGGACCAATAGATTTATTGTGCCATTTAATAGATAAAAACAAAATGGACATTTATGAAATAAATTTAAGCGAAATTACAGATCAATATATAGAATATTTAAAACAACAAGAAAATCAAAATTTAGAAATTGAAAGTGAATTTCTAGTTATGGCATCAACATTATTGTATATTAAATCGAAAAAGTTATTACCTAAGCAAGAAACAGAAGAAGAAGAAATAACAGAAGAAGAATTAATAAGAAGGATTATAGAATATAAAAAATTTAAGGACATTAGTAAAATTTTTAAAGAAAATTATATTAAATACTCTAAGAGATATTTTAAAGAACAAGAGAATATTGATTTACCACAAAGAAAATTAGAAAAACAATATGAACAGCAAGTAATACCAAAATTATATAAAGAATTAATAGAAAAAAATAGTGAAAAACTAAATAAAAATGCAAAAAATATAGAAAAAATTGCAATTACAGATAATTATACTGTTGCAAGCAAGGTAAAGCAAATGTATAAGATATTGATAAAACAAAGAAAGTTTATATTTAATAAATTATTTTCTATAAAAAAACATGAGAAACAAGAAGTAATAACAGCATTTAGTGGACTATTAGAACTATCAAGAAGAAACAAAATATATACAAACCAAGATGAAATATTTGGAGATATTGCAGTAGAAAAATCAAAAAAAGATAAAATTTTATAATAAATGATTAAAAAAGAAAAAAATGGAAAAACTAATATAAATGCTCTAAAGGGGGCGAAAATATTGGTTTTTCTTTTAATTTTTCTTATAATAATTATTTTAATAATTTCTTTGAAGATAAAGATACAAATAAGAAATATCAAATTTGATTCTCAAAAGCATAAAGATAGACATTTAAATGAAAATTACAAAATAATCATAAGTGTGTATGTATTAGGAAAAATCAAAATTGGAAAGATACGAATTACAAAGGAAAAATTAGAAAAATGGAAATTAAAACAAAAATTAAATAAAAGTATAAAAAGAATAGAAAATAAAATCGTAAAAGATAAAAACAGATTTGATGGCAAATTAATTGAAACAATAAAAAAAGCTAATATTAATTTAGAAAGAATAAATTTAAAGATAAAATTAGGCACAGAAGATGCATTTTTAACATCAATTATAGTTCCAGTAATAAGTGCAATTATTGCAATAATTATAAGTAGAAAAATAAAAAATCATGAAAATCAAACATTTGAAATACAACCATTATATAATCAACAAAATAGAATAAATATATTATTTTCAGGTATATTTGAAATTAAATTGATACATATTATAAATATAATATATATCTTAAGTAAGAAAGGAAGAGTGAATAGATATGAGCGAACATCCAATAGAAGGTCTTATGACTACAGCTATGAATAGTATTCAGGATATGATAGATGTAAATACTATTATAGGTGATCCTATTGAAACGTCGAACAATACTGTTATAATACCAATATCCAAAGTTTCATTTGGATTTGCAGCTGGAGGAAGTGAATTTAAAGGAGAAACTGTGGATGAATATACTAAAAAGGAGAAAGAAGAACAAGTACAATATAGACTACCTTTTGGAGGAGGAAGTGGTGCAGGAGTCACAATTAATCCAATTGCCTTTTTAGTAATACAATCAAATAGTGTAAAACTAATGCCTGTAAATCACACATCTTCAATAGACAAACTATTAGACTATATGCCAGATTTAATTGAAAAAACTAATAATATGATGAATAGACATATGCAAACTAAAAAAGAAGAAACTCAGCAAATATTAAAAGAAATGCAGAAGAAACAAAGAGAGAATAAGGAAAACAAAGAAAAAAATGATAAAGTAAAAAAAGAAATAGAAGAAGACATTGAAAAAGTTGAAAAGGAAATAAAAAAATCTAAAAAACCAGTGAAAGAAGAAACAGAATATGAATTTGAATATGATGAAACTAGCCAAGAAATAGAGGATGATGACTAAAGCAAAAAGGTTGCCAAAGGTTGCGATGGTTGCCAATAGGGACGTTCTTATGCCAACGGTTGCGAATGGTTGCCAATAGGGACGTTCTTAAA
>CANPZF010000004.1 GCA_947589015.1 uncultured Clostridia bacterium | reverse complement strand
GGAATGACTGTAGAAATTCTAAATAAAATCAATTAGGGAATCTCGCCTCACGAGGGCGCTGATTGATTTTATTTAGAGTTTCTAAGTCATGTATCAAGCCGAGGCGTGTAAAGAAAAAGAATATATTAATAATCATTTTTCCGTGAACATCCCTCAATTTTGTATATAAGAATTTCTATTTTTCATTCCAATCAAGCATTGATTTATCAACTAAATATATACTATATGCTGCGATGTTATAGAATAAAAAGTAAGAAATGCTAAATCTGCAAAAAAACCGAAACTAAAATAAAAATTTTGGGAAATAAATATTTATCTACAGTTTATGTTTAATTAATTATATATAAAAAAGAAGTTCTAAAATGGACAACATTATAATAGATTTATAGTAAATAAAATTTAGGAGGAAAAAATATGAAAGGAAAAAATATTTATATAATATTTATTATAATATTTGTTTTAATTGTAATAGGAGGATATTTTTTAATACAACATTTATCAAATAAAAAGGAAGAAACTTCAGTTGAGGAATATACACCTCAAGAAGAAATTGCAGAAGAACAATTTAGACAAACGATAGTGAGTTTGTATTTTGTTGATAAAGAAAGTGGAAAATTGACACCAGAGGCAAGACTAATAGATGTAAAAGATATAATAAGTAATCCATATGAAAAATTATTTGACATATTAAAAGAAGGTCCTAAGAATGAAAAACTAGAAGGGGTTATACCTAAAGAAACTAAAATATTAAAAACATATATGGAAAAGGATTGTTTAGTTTTCGATTTATCAAAAGATTTTTTAAATTTTGAATTAGAAAATGCAGATAAGAAAAATAATTTAATATATTCAATTGTTAATACTTTAACAGAATTAACAGAAGTAAATAGTATCAAATTTAAAATAGAAGGTCAAGAAAATGAAAATTTAAAAGATGTATATACTAGAAAGAATGTATCATAATTATTTTAAAATTTTATATAATCTAATAAATTTAGTTATGTTGTGAAAATTATTTAAAAAATATTCAATTTCATTTAATGACTTTATGGTATTTTGCTTACAGCATTTAAAATCAAATTTTTTATGTGGAGGTGATGGTTTGTCACCTCTATTATTTTGCGAAACTCTTGATGTTAATGAATTAAGTATTGGTTTATTCAAATTTAACAGCTCCTTTTGCAATTTTAACAAGTTTATTGTATAATATGATGAATAAATAATTTTGTGAAAAAATATTAAGGGATAAAATAATGAATTTAAAAGAAAATGAAAGAATAGATGATTTACAATATAAAGGTTTAAAAATTATACAGAATAAAGATGGGTTTTGCTTTGGAATTGATAGTATTTTGCTTTCTGATTTTGCAAAAAATTTAAAAAACAATTCAAAGGTTTTAGATTTAGGAACAGGTACGGGAATTATATCAATTTTATTATGTGAAAAATCAAAACTAAATAAAATTATTGGAGTGGAAGTTCAAGAAGAAGTTTTTGATATGGCTAAAAGAAGTGTAATTTTAAATTCTCTGCAAGATAAAATGGAAGTAATTAATAAAAATATTTTAGAATTACAAGAAATATATGAAAATAATAGTTTTGATGTTATTGTAACAAATCCACCATATAAGAAAAAAAGCACAGGAATAATAAATCAAAATGAAAAAAAATTAATTTCCAGACATGAGACAACAGCATCTTTAGAGGATTTTATAAGCGTATCTAAAAATCTTCTAAAAGATAAAGGAGAATTTTATATGGTTCATAGACCAGATAGACTTGCAGATATTTTTTATTTAATGAGGAAATATAAAATTGAACCTAAAATATTAAAATTTGTATATCCAAATACAATGAAAAGTGCAAATTTAATTTTAATAAAAGGAATAAAAAATGCAAATCCGTTTTTGAAAATGGAAGAGAATTTGTACATATATAATGAGAGTGGACAATATACAGATGAAATAAAACAAATATATAATGAAAATTAAGAGGGAGAATTTATGGAAAAAAGAAAAGGTTGCTTATATATAGTTGCAACACCAATAGGTAATTTGCAAGATATTACATTGAGGGCTTTAGAAGTATTAAAAAAAGTTGATGTAATAGCTTCAGAAGATACTAGACATACTTTAAAATTATTAAATCATTATGAAATATCAAAACCTTTAATTAGTTATCATAGACATAATGAAGAAGTAAAAACAGAAATGCTAATAGAAAAGTTACAAAAAGGCGAACAAATTGCATTGGTTTCAGATGCAGGAACTCCTGGTATTTGTGATCCAGGAGAGGAAATAATAAAACAATGCATAAATCAAAATATAAAAATAATACCAATACCAGGTGCTTGTGCAGTGATAAACGCTCTTATATGTTCAGGAATTGACACAAATGAGTTTACTTTTTTAGGATTTTTGCCATTAAATAAAAAATCAAGAAAGAAAAAATTACAAGAAATAGAAAAATCTCAGAAGACAATTATAATTTATGAAGCACCACATAAGTTAAAAAACACTTTAGAAGAATTAAGGGAAATATTAGAAGATAGAAAAATTGTAATAGCAAGAGAATTAACAAAAATACATGAGGAGTTTTTGAGAGGTACTGCACAAGAATTGTTAGAAGTAACTCAAGATATAAAAGGTGAAATGGTGTTGATTATAGAAAAAAGTAGTTATATTGAAGAAAATGATTTAAATAATTTGACAATAGAAGAACAATATAAATATTATGAAAATTTAGGAATGGATAAAAAAAGTATAATAAAACAAATAGCAAAAGATAGAAAAGTTAATAAAAATGAAATTTATAAAAAATTTATGATTTAATAAATAAAAGGTTAATATTTAATATATTAACCTTTTATTTTGCAAATGATTTATTTTTTTGATAGTAAGCTGATCTCATTAGAACATTTTTCGCATATTAATTTATTATTAAAGTTTATTAAATTGTTAGTATTTCCACAAAAAATACAATTTGGTTCAAATTTTTTTAGCACGATAGAAGAGCCATTAACAAATATCTCAATTGGATCTTTTTCTACGATATTAAATTGGTTTCTTATTTCAATTGGGATTACAACTCTACCAAGTTCATCTACTCTTCTTACAATTCCAGTTGATTTCATAAATTATCCTCCTTAAAAGTTATATGATATACATCCTATGACTAATATATCATAAATAGAAATTTAGGTCAATTAAATTGCACCAAAAAATAAATATTAATGTTAATGCATAATAGTAATTATTAATTATATATTGGAATAAAATTATGTAGGTGATTAAATTGTTAAATATAGTATGGCCAATTTTTATAATAATATCATTTTCCTATGCAATTTTATCTGGAAATATAGATGCATTAAATAGTTCAATTTTTGATAGTACAAGTGATGCAGTAAATTTAAGTATTCAATTATTAGGAACAATTTGCTTGTGGAATGGAATTATGAAAATAGCAAATAAAACCACAATGATTGAAAAACTAACAAAACTATTAAAACCTATAATGAAATTATTATTTCCAGAAATAAATCCTAATAGTAATATACATAAAGAAATATCAATGAATATGGTTGCAAATATATTAGGACTAGGTAATGCTGCGACTCCATTAGGTCTTAAAGCCATGAAAAGTATGCAAAAAGAAAATGAAAATAAAGATACTCTAACTAATTCTATGGCGATGTTTATTGTTTTAAATACAGCTTCTATTCAAATTATACCTACAACTGTTATAGCATTAAGAAGTTCTTTAGGCTCTAGTAATCCAACGCAAATTGTTTTTCAAGTTTGGATTGCGACTATATGTGCTGCTATTGCACGGAATTTCTGCAACAAAGATATTTATAAAATTTTCAAAAAAGGAGAAATGACATGCAAGTAATTGGTTTTATTTCAAATTTGGCTATGCCAATGATGATATTGTTAATTGTCATTTATGGAATTGCAGAAAAAAGTAAAATTTTTGATACTTTTTTAGAAGGGGCAAAGGAAGGTCTTGAAATAGTGTTTACTATATTTCCAACATTAGTGGGATTATTTGTGGCAATTGGAGCACTTAGAACATCTGGTATTATTGATTTAATTGTACATTTTATAACTCCAATTTTAAACATTGTAAAATTTCCAAGTGAAATAATGCCTTTGGCCATGTTAAGACCTATTTCTGGAAATGCTTCAATGGCAATAGCTACAGATATTATGAAAAATTATGGAGTAGATAGTATTTTTGGAACAATGGCATCTGTTATTATGGGGTCTACAGAAACAACTTTATATACAATAGCATTATATACTAGTTGCATAAAAGTGAAAAAAACTAGATTTGTATTAATAGCAGCACTTATAGCTGATATAGTTGGAATAGCTGTAAGTGTAGTAGTTTGTCGAATTATGTCGTAAAGTTTTTATTGACAAACTATATCTTATAGAATATAATAAATCTAGTTTTATTCAAATATTTATTTATAAAGGACAAATTATGATATACAAAATAATAATTCTTATAATTCAATTTATTGTAATCAAAAAAATTTTAATAAAAATATTATCCAAAAAAATTTTGAAAAGAATTAAAAACAGTTATTAATTTTGTAGAGAAAATAAATTCCCCATTATTAATATGAAAGAGTAATTTATTATGCCCCTATTTTATTCTATAATATTTTTATCTCATTTTCTCTACAAAACCAATATAAATTTATCATCTATGATAGGTTTCTCCAGAAGAAATTTTAAAAGCCCTAAATAATTGTTCAAGCAAAAATATTCTAATTAATTGATGTGGAAAAGTCATTTTTGAAAAGCAGATTTTTAAATTACAATTATTAAGCAATTCCTGAGTTAAACCTAAAGAACCACCAATGACAAATGTAATATTACTATTTTCCATAGATATATTTTCTAACTTTTTTGAAAAATCTTCTGATGAAAAAGAAGAACCTTTCAAATCCAAAGCAATTATATAAGAATCTTTTTTTATATGTTTAAAAATATTTTCACATTCTTTTGTCTTTATATCATTTTCTAAATTGGCATTTAGTTTTTCTGGTATTTTTTCATCTGGTAATTCAGTAATAGTTAATTTACAATATTTAGAAAGTCTTTTACTATATTCATCTACTGCTAATTTAAAAAATTGTTCCTTTAATTTTCCAACACAAACTACATTTATTGTTAACATTCTAACTCCTAAAAATAAATTTAAATTGTAATTAATTTACTACATTTATCTCTATTAGCAACAGATAAATGTATAGAATTTTCATTATAATTATTTAACATTAGTTCTTCAGCTACTGTTTTATATGCTAATTCAGGAAAATTACTTTCTTTGCTCAAGTGCCCTAACATAGCATTTTGTAAGCCAGATTTTAATAGATGACAAATTGTTTTACCTGCAATTTCATTAGAAAGATGACCATTAGGTCCAGCAATTCTTGTTTTTAAATTGAAAGGATATGCAGAACATTTTAATACCTCAGGATCGTAATTTGCTTCTAATAATATAAATAAGCTTTCTTCTAATTTTTTTAAAATATCATTATTCATATGACCAATATCTGTTGCAATACTTATTTTTTTAGTATCTTTAAAAATATTAAAACCACATGGATTAGCAGCATCATGAGGAATAGAAAATGGCTTTATATCCATATCTCCAATAGAAAATTTATCATCAATTTTAAATATATTAATATTTTTATCATCAATTTTATCTTTTTGTTTAGGCATAGCATCTAAAGTTTCTTGATTAACAAAAACAGGTAAATCAAATTTTTTAGATAGGGTACCTAAAGATTGTACATGATCTATATGTTCATGTGTTACTAAAATTCCATCTATTGTGTGTAAATCAACATTTATATTATTTAAAGCTGTTTCAATTTTTTTACAACTAACACCAGCATCTATTAATAATTTAGTGTTTTCAGTTTCTACTAATAAACTATTTCCACTACTTCCACTATATAAACTATAAAAATTAAACATAATAATATTTCCTTTGTTTATTCATTAACTCTTTCGATTTTTGCTCCAATATTTCTGAATTTTTCTTCTATATTTTCATAACCTCTGTCGATATGTTCTAAATTGTATATTTCTGTTATACCTTCTGCCGCAGTTCCAGCAATAACTAAAGCAGCACCAGCTCTTAAATCAGAAGAATATACTGGAGCACCAGATAATTTTTCTACTCCTTCAAAAAATGCGGTTTTACCCTGAGCAGTTATTTTTGCTCCCATTTTATTTAATTCTTCTGTATATTGAAATCTAGATTCCCAGATACTTTCATTTATCATACTAGTACCTTCTGCAAGAGATAAAACTACACCCATTTGTGGCTGTAAATCAGTTGGAAATCCAGGGTAAGGAAGAGTTTTTATGTTAGCTTTTTTAGGTCTTTTATTGCACCAAACTCTTATGCTATCACCAAAATCTTCTACATTTCCACCAATTTCTAATATTTTAGCTGTAATAGATTCCAAATGTTTAGTTATACAATTTTTTAATAATAAATCTCCTTGTGTTGCAACAGCCGCAAGCATAAATGTTCCAGCCTCAATTTGATCTGGAACTACAGAATATGTAGCATTTCCTTTTAATTTTTCTACACCATTAATTTTGATTACATCAGTTCCAGCACCTCTAATATCAGCTCCCATTGTATTTAAAAAGTTAGCAACATCAACAATATGAGGCTCTTTTGCAGCATTATCAATAATAGTTGTTCCTTCTGCTAAAACAGCAGATAACATAACATTAATTGTTGCACCAACAGAAACTATATCCATATAAACAGGACTACCTTTTAATTTTTCAGCCTTGGCATAGATAGAACCTTTTTCCACTGTTACATTAGCTCCTAATAATTCGAAGCCTTTTATATGTTGGTCAATAGGTCTTGCACCAAGTTTACAACCACCTGGCATGCCTACTTCAATTTCTCCCATTCTACTTAACATACTTCCTATAAGATAGTAAGATGCTCTAAATTTTCTAGTCAAATCCAAAGGTGCTTTTGTAGTTGTTATATTTCTTGTATCTATTGTTAAACTATTTTTATTATTCCAAGTTATTTTTGCTCCTAAAGCTTCTAATATTTTGCAAGATATTTGAATATCACTGATATTTGGCAAGTTTTCAATTGTACAAATACCATCTATTAATAATGTGGCTGGTAAAATAGCAACTGCTGCATTTTTTGCACCACTAATATTGACTTCACCTTTTAAACGAGTTGGACCTGTAACTACTAATTTTTCCAATTAAATTACCTCCAATATAAAATCTGTAATAATTTATGCGTTTATTTAAAATAGAGTGTTTGTTAAAAACACTCTATAACATACAAACTATAACATAAACTTTTCATTAATGCAATAGAAATATACTATTTTTTGGCGGTTATAAGTCCATTATTAGTAAAGAATTCTAATAACTTAAATTTAAATTTTATTCCCTCATTAGATTTATCTGAAACCAAAGCAAATTCTTCTTCTGTCAAATTATTTTCCATTAAATCTTTTGACTCTTCAGGCACAATTCCAGATGTTACATCTACGAAACATAAGGGAGGAAACATTACGCACCACCAGTTTTGACCTTTAGCTTCACCAATTTCTACTCTCATAGCATCGTAAAAGCCAGCAGGCAAAGCTATATCACCATATGTTTTTGTAGGAAATTCAAAATTACCTATTTTAATTTGAACATTATAATCAAATCCGTTTTGTTTAATTGTATCTGATGCAATTTGTTCAAATTTACTTATATTTTCTTCAACTAAATTAATAGCTTCCTGCTTTGTACTACAATTTTTACAAATTGTATTCATATAATTTAGTAAATTATCTCTCACAACATATTTTAAATTCTGATCTTCAGAAGAATCACTATTTGCAATAACATGTAATCTAAGCAAATTATCAGATAAATCTGTTGATACATTTTCTGCATAGGAAATTGCGCAAATAGTAGTATAGAAAAATAACAATATACTTAGAATAATTACCATATGAAATTTACTATTTTTTATAATAGATAAAAAAATTTTCATAGTTTACCTCCTAAAAACTTTTTTTGTAAATAATTCTTTAATATTAATTATTACCAACTTAGAAAATTTTATACATGTCGAAAAAACACGATGAATTTTATTTGAAATATTATTGACATATTTTATTACAAATGGTAAAATTTACCAGTAAACAAAAATAGTGAAAACGAAAGTATCCGTATATTTTTATAATTTGAAAGGAATGTTTTTTTATGAATAAAAACCAAAATACCAAAGAAAAAAACTGTGCATTCTATGCAAGTGATTATCATTTCGAAATGATTAGTTTGCCATACATAGAAAAAAATCTAGAGGAAAATAAGCAAATAGTGATTTTAACAGAAAATGATTTGCAAAATACAATAAATGTTCTTATAGATAGAATAAATTTAAAAGAAGAAAAGAAAGAGAAAATTTTAAATTTAAATTGGAAAAATGATGATTTAAATAAATTAAAACAAATAAAAATTCAAAGTGAAAAAGGCAAAGAAATAATTGCTTTTATAAAAGGAAAGAAAAATTATATAAAAAATGTAAATGAAAATATAAAAAATCTAGTATCAAATATGAAAAATTTAACAATTATTGATTGTTATGATATAGAAGAAATTAGCGAAGAAATACAGCAAATTACACCATTATATAAAAATGTATTAAGCACAATTGGAATAAAAGAACTATAAAATTATAAAAATATCTTGATAAATTAAGAAAAATAGTATATAACTAAAGAACAGATAATTTTATTATCTGTTCTTTAGTTATACGCAAAGGAAGGATTGAATAAGACAAATGAGTATTAATATTGAAGAAGCAAAAAGCATATTAAAAAAGTATGGACAAGAACATATTTTAAATAGTTATGAAAAACTAGATGATCATTATAAAAAGTCATTATTAAACCAAATTGAAACAATGGATTTTGAGTTAATAAATAGCTTATATAAAAATACAGACAAAAAAGAAAAAAATGAAAATGATGAAATAACCCCAATAGATTATTTAGACAAATATAAATTAAAAGATGAATATAAATATTATGAAAATATTGGAAAAAAAGCAATAAGAGGAAAAAAACTAGCAGCGGTAACAATGGCTGGGGGACAAGGAACTAGACTAGGACATGATGGACCAAAAGGAACCTATGATATAGGACTAGATTCTCATAAATCATTATTTGAACTTTTAAGTGACACATTAAAAGAAGAAGGAAAAAAATATGATGTAACAATTCCATGGTTTATAATGACAAGTAAAGAGAATAATAAAGATACAATAGAATTTTTTGAAAAGCATAAATATTTTGGATTTCAAAAAGATAAAAATATATTCTTCTTTAATCAAGGTGAATTACCAATGGTTAATACAGAGGGAAAAATTTTGATTGGAGAAAATGGATTAATTAAACAAGCAGCAGATGGACATGGAGGAATTTATGAATCATTAGTAAAAACCGGTATGGTAAAAAAGATGAAAGAATTAGGAATCGAGTGGGTATTTATAGGCGGAGTAGATAATTGCTTAGTAAAAATGGTCGATCCGGTTCTTATGGGAATAGCTATTGACAAAAATGTAACTGTTGCATGTAAATCTGTGGTAAAAGCAAATCCTCATGAAAAGGTTGGAGTATTTTGTAAGAGAAATGGAAGACCAAATGTAATAGAGTATTCTGAAATAACAGATGAAATGGCTGAAGCAAGAGATAAAAATGGTGAATTACTATATGGGGAATCTCACATTTTATGTAATTTATTTAGCATAGAAGCAATCGAGAGAATGGGAGCGAGTCCTTTACCATATCATGTTGCTTTCAAAAAGGCTAGTTATTTAGACGAAAATGGAGAATTAGTAGTACCAGACTCTCCTAATGCATATAAATTTGAAGCTTTTTTATTTGATGCATTTGCAGCTGTTGATGAAATGGCAGTGCTTAGAGTAAAAAGGGAAGAAGAATTTGCACCTGTTAAAAATGCAGATTCAGTGGGAATTGATTGTCCAAAAACAGCAAGAGAATTATATAAAAAGTTTTATCATATAGATTAGATTTAATTATTTTCCAATCGATTTGTACTTTAGAAAGGAATGATTGAAAAAATGAATTATTTAGAAGAATACAAAAAATGGTGTGAGAGTCCGGAATTTGATGAAGAAACAAAAAAAGAATTAATAGCTATTAAAGAAGATCAAAAAGAGATAGAAGATAGATTTTATACAGAATTAGAGTTTGGAACAGCAGGATTAAGAGGAATAATTGGTGCTGGAACCAATAGAATGAATAAATATACAGTAGGAAAAGCTACACAAGGATTAGCAAATTATATTTTAGAACAAGGAACTCAAGATAAAGGTGTAGCAATTAGTTATGATTCTAGAAAAATGTCAAAAGAATTTAGTCTTCAAACAGCACTTATTTTGTGTGCAAATGGTATAAAAGCATATTTATTTAAAAATTTAAGACCTGTGCCAGAATTATCTTTTGCAGTAAGAGAATTAAAATGTACAGCAGGAGTTATGATTACAGCAAGTCATAATCCTCCAAAATATAATGGATATAAAGTATATTGGGATGATGGTGCACAAATAGTATCACCAAGAGATAAAGAAATAATAGCTAAAGTACGAGCAGTAGAGAGTTATAGTGAAATAAAAGAAATAACAGAACAAGAAGCTAAGCAAAAAGGCTTATTAGAAATAATTGATTCAGAAATGGATGACAAATATATAAATGTTTTAAAGAAAAAAATATTAAATCCTGAAATAATGAAGGAAGAAGGTAAAAATTTAAAAGTAGTATATACACCTTTACATGGAACAGGAAATACAATTGCAGAAAAACTTTTAAAAGACTTGGGAATACAAAATTTATATGTAGTTCCAGAACAAAAGGAGCCAGATGGGAATTTTCCAACAGTAGATTATCCAAATCCAGAAGATAAAAGAGCTTTTAAATTGGCTTTAGAATTGGCTAAAAAAGTAGACGCAGATGTAGTTTTAGCTACAGATCCAGATGCAGATAGGCTAGGCGTTTTTGCAAAAGATAGTAAGACAGGAGAGTATAAAGAATATACAGGAAATATGTCAGCACTATTAATTGCAGAATATAGAATATCTCAAATGAAAGAAAAAGGTATATTACCAGATAATGGCATGATAATAAAAACTATAGTATCCTCAAATTTAACAGATGCAATTTCTAAATATTATAATTTAGAGATGATAGAAGTCTTGACAGGTTTTAAAAATATTGGTGCTATTATGAGAAAAGCAGAAGAAAATAAAGATAAAACATATGTATTTGGATTCGAAGAAAGCTATGGATGCTTAATAGGTGATTATGCAAGAGATAAAGATGGTATTGCAGCAGTAATGGCACTATGTGAAGCAGCATGCTATTATCAAAAACAAGGAAAAACTCTATGGGATGCAATGATTGATATATATGAAAAATATGGATATTATAAAGAAACTCAAGTATCTATAGTAAGAGAAGGAATTGAAGGTGCACAAGAAATTAAAGAAATGATGACACGTATGAGAAATTCAACTATAGAAAATATAGGAGATTATAAGGTAATAAAATTTAAAGATATAGATAGAGATTATGTAAAAGATATGCTAACAGGAGAAGAAACTAAATCATATCTTCCTAAATCGAATGTTTTATATTATGAATTAGAAAATGATAATTGGTGTTGTATTAGACCTTCTGGAACAGAACCAAAAATTAAGTTATATATGGGAGTAAAAGATGTTTCAGATAAAGAAGCAAACGAAAAATTAGAGGATTTAAAAAATGCAATGTTAGCATTATTAAAATGATAGTATTATATTTTATAAAATCAAAAAGAGGAACATGTAAAAGTGTTCCTTTTGATTATTTGTTCCAAATGTTTCTTTCAATAGCACCGAATAAATTTGCTCGTATCATAGGAATATCCTTAGATAAAGTAAATATAAGATTTTTCATAAATTCTCTTTTAGAAGTTCCATCCATAGGACAAACTTTTGGCATAACTGTTAGATTGTTTTTTTTAACAAATCTTTTAGTATCTTTTTCAGGAGTATATATTAAAGGTCTTATTAAAGTTATTTTAGATCTATCCATATAACTAACTGGTGCAAAAGTTCCAATATTTCCTGTGTAAAGTAAATTAAGTAAAAAAGTTTCTAAAGCATCATCTTGATTATGTCCTAATGCAATTTTATTACAATTCTCTCTTATTGCTATTGAATTTATAATACCTCTTCGTAAATTTGCACACAAGGAACATGGATTTTTTTCTTTCCTAATATCAAAAACAATTTCTTTAGCATGACTGTCCTCTATAAAAAAAGGAACATCTAAATTATCGCAGATATTCTTTAATAATGTAACATCAAAAAATTCAAATCCAGGATTTATACTAACTGCTATAATGTCAAACTTTTTTGGATAAAATCTTTGTAATGCTTTAAAAGCATGTAACATAGTAATGGAATCTTTACCACCAGATAGGCATATTGCTATTTTATCTCCTTCTTCTATCATATTAAATTCTTCAATTGCTTTTCTCATATGACTTAATATTCTTTGCATTTTAATTATGGTCCTTTCTTGTTTACTTTGTGCATATAAACATTATAACATTTCATGTCAAGTACTATTTTTAAATTGAAAAAATTATGTAAATGTGGTATAATAAAGTAACTAACAAAAATGGAGGTAGAATATAATGACCAAATATGAAATAACTCGACGGAATGTTCTGTTAGTGGCAGATTGCCTAAAAGAAGGTATTACTGATACCAACAAAATTGCAGAAGAGTTGGGAATTTCAAGAAGAAGCGCACAGAGATATGTGCGTATGGTAAAGAATTTGTTAGAAGAAAGAAAATAGGTTGCGTTGCAACCTATTTTTTTAGAAATATAATTTTTAGAATTATAGAAAATACTAAAATTTAATAATTGACAATAAATAGAAAGTAGTGTAATATAAAATAGTATATGTGCTCATAGCTCAGCAGGATAGAGCAGTCGCCTCCTAAGCGACCGATGGGGGTTCGAGTCCCTCTGGGCACACCAGAAAGAGAGAAATAATGAAAGAAAAATTTATGAGACAGGCACTAAAAGAGGCCCAAAAAGCATATGAAAAATTAGAAGTTCCTATAGGTTGTGTAATTGTGAAAGATGGAAAAATAATAGCTAGGGGGCATAATTTAAAAGAATCAAAATTTGATACAACACAACATGCAGAAATTGTAGCAATTCAAAAGGCAAGTAAAAAATTAAAATCATGGAGATTATTAGACTGTGAAATGTATGTAACATTAGAACCATGTGCAATGTGTGCAGGAGCAATTATTAATTCAAGAATAAAAAAAATATATATAGGAACATGTGATGAAAAAACTGGAGCAGTAGGTTCAGTTCTAAATTTATTAGAGGATTATAAATTTAATCATAGGGTAGAAGTAGAAAAAGGGATATGTGAAAAAGAATGTGAGAATATCCTAAAAGATTTTTTTAAAGATTTAAGAAAAATAAGGAGAGAAGATGTTAAAGGAAAAGTGGAATAAACTTGTAAACCTTAAGTATTTTCATGTTTGTGTAATTGCAATAATCATTTTTTCAATGTTATTAGCAGTTGGATTTATATCTTTAAGATATAATGTAGAAGGTGAAACTAATATGCCTTTTGATTTAACAAAAATATCTATTATTAGTTCTTCAGGTGGAATAAATAAAGAAATTCCAGATGCTAAATGGGCATATGATATATATCAATTAAATGATATTTATTTATATATAGATAAAAATAAGGGTTATGGGAAAACAGAAGCAATAAAATCTATAGTAATTGACAATATACAAATTGAAGCAAAAAATAAAGACAATATTAAAATATATAAACCAGATGCTCAAGACGAAAAACAAATTTTTATAAATAAAGAAGAAAATGAAACAACTACATTAGAATATTTAGGAGAAATGGAATCAAATATAAAAACATCAAAGATTTCTAATCAAGGAGGAATAATTGCTTTTAGATGTTCAAATAATAATGTTGCAGAATATAAAACAAGTGATGAGACAGTAATGGAAATTGCATATGACCAGTTATTAAAGAGTACAGGTATTACAAGTGAAGATTTAAAAATTAACTTAACATTTGATTTAAGCATTAATTTAGAAGAAGGTAAAGAGTATAAAACTACAATTAATTTAGAATTACCAACAGGTAATGTAATTGAAAATGGAACACAATCCATAGAAATTACAAATTTAGATAACTATATTTTCAAGAGGACAAAAAATTAAAAAATACTATTGCTAAAATGTAAAAATCATTATATAATACAAATGGTATGAAACTTAATCTTTGTATGGAGAGTATTTCGATAAAGACCTATGAACCTTGTCAGGTCCGGAAGGAAGCAGCAATAAGTAGACATCTTTATGTGAGATGCTTTCCATAGAGAGATTAAGAATCAGCCATTTTTTAGTGTATAAAGGATGTGAGAAAATGGGGTACACAGCTCTTTATAGAAAATTTAGACCTTTAAATTTTTCTGAAATGGTAGGTCAAGAACATATAACAAAAACATTAAAAAATCAAATTATAGCAAATAGAGTTGGACATGCATATTTATTTAATGGAGGAAGAGGAACTGGAAAGACATCAGCTGCAAAAATTTTAGCAAGGGCAATAAATTGCTTAAATCCAAAGGACGGAGAACCATGTAATGAATGTGAGATATGCAAAGGGGCGATATCAGGAGCATTAACAGATATAGTTGAGATGGATGCAGCTTCCAATAATAGTGTAGAAGATATTAGAAGTATAAGAGAAGAAGTTAATTTTTTGCCGACTAAGGCGAAATATAGAGTATATATAATAGATGAGGTTCATATGCTATCAACAGGTGCTTTTAATGCTTTATTAAAAACATTAGAAGAACCACCTGAGCATGTAAAATTTATACTGGCAACTACTGAACCACAGAAATTACCTGCGACCATATTATCAAGATGTCAAAGATTTGATTTTAAAAAAATATCAACAGAAGATATAATAAAAAGATTAGAAATTGTGTGTAAAGAAAGTAATATAGATATTACTAAATCTGCATTAAATATTATTGCAGTTTTATCAGAAGGAGCAATGAGAGATGCTTTATCAATTTTAGAAAGATGTATACAAGATGGCGAAAATAAAATTGATGATGACAAAATAAAGGATTTAGTTGGTATACCAAAAACTGTATATGTAAATCGGAATTATTGAAGCTATATGTGAATATGATGTAGAAAAAGCTTTGAAAGTCTTAGATGACACATTAAATGAAGGAAAAGACATAACAAATTTGTTATGGGAAATGATAAAATATGTAAAAGACATTTTGGTGTATCAATCATCTAAAAAATTAGAAATATATAGTGAAGAAGAAATAAAGCAAATAGATGTATTATCAAATAAAATAGATAAAGAAAGATTAATGAACTTAATTTATGAATTATCAGAAATAGATAATAACATAAAATGGTCTACACAAAAAACTATAATGTTTCAAGCAGGAATTATAAAATTATGTTGCAAGCAATTAGATAATAGCAATAGTGGGTTAGAAAAAAGAGTTGAAAAATTAGAAAATGCATTGAAAAATGGAAATATAGTAAATAATACTGTTCCAAACACATCAGTATATAATACTAGTAGTACAAGTACAAATTCAAGAATGGTTGGCAATGTGCAAAGTACAGTAAAACAACCAATAACAACAAATAAAAATATTCAAACAAAAGCTACTTCAACTAAAAAGTTTTCTAGTAATGTAAATGAATATTGGCCACAAATTGTAAGTGAACTAAAGCAAAACGGAAAAATTGTTTTATATACTAATTTAATGAATACTAATGCTAAAGAATTAAATGATATGACAATAGGAATAGAATTTCCAAATGGTTTAACTTCGTTTGGAAAAGCGGTATTAGAAAAACAAGAAAATATAAGAGAAATATCAAATTTAGTATCAATGGCATGTGGAAAACAAATGCAAATAAAATATTTAGAAGGAGTAAAAGAACAAATGCCTATGAGTGGCGAAGCAAATATTGAACAATTGGCAAATGAATCAGATATTCCTTTTAATGTAATAGAATAAAATTAATTAAAATGTTACTAGTCAGCCTTGAAAAATATGAATTATTGAAAATGCCTATATATTAATATTTTTTGTCAAAACATAGCTAGGGCATAACAATCATGGTCTTGACTGCTAAATATTAATATATAGGCATTTTCTGAAATTATGTGTATTGAATGGCTGACTAGTAACATTAAAATAATAAAATAATTTAGGAGGTTAAAATAATGGCAAAAAAAGGTGGATTCCCAGGTGGTATGGGAGGATTTGGTGGAATGAACATAGGTAATTTAATGAAAGAAGCAAAAAAAATGCAAGCAGATATGGAAAAAACACAGGCTGAACTTGCAACAAAAGAATTTGAAGCTACAGCAGGAGGAGGAGCAATAACAGTAAAAGTATCTGGAGAAAAAGCACTTAAAGAAATAAAAATCAAAAAAGAAGTGGTAGATCCAGACGATGTAGAAATGTTAGAAGACTTGATATTAACTTGTGTAAATGAAGCTCTAAGAAAAGTTGATAGTGCGCAAGCTGAACAGTTTGGAAAATATAATATACCAGGATTAATGTAACTTGCCAATAGGGTTGCTAAAGGTTGCCAATGGGGACACTCTTTTTTTGTCAATGGTTGCCAGTGGGGACGTTCTTTTTTGGCAACTTTATTATTTTTTTATAATTAATTGATATTAAAAAGTTGCCAAAAAAGAACGTCCCCACTGGCAACCTTTAGCAACCATTGATAACTTATGGAGGAATGAAAATGTCTTTGTATTCACCATCAATTGAAAAATTAATAGAAAGCTTTGAGCGTTTACCTAGTATAGGACATAAAACGGCAGCAAGGCTAGCATTTTATATTCTAAATAGCTCAGAGGAAGAAACTAATGAATTTATATCTTCTATATTGAATGCTAAAAAAAATTTAAAATATTGTAGTAAATGTTATAATATTTCAGATACAGATCCATGTTCTATTTGTGCTAATACAAGTAGGGATAGCTCATCAATTTGTGTGGTAGAAGATGTAAGGGATATAATTGCAATGGAAAAAACGCATGAATTTAAAGGTGTATATCATGTTTTACATGGTTCAATATCACCGATGAATGGAATAGGTCCAGATGATATAAAAATAAAAGAGTTATTATCTAGATTAATGGATGGGCAAGTAAAAGAAGTTATCTTAGCAACAAATCCAAGGGTAGAAGGGGAAGCAACTGCTATGTATTTGTCAAAATTAATAAAACCTCTAGGCATTAAAGTGACAAGAATTGCACATGGAATTCCAGTTGGCGGAGATTTGGAATATACAGATGAAATTACTTTAACAAAAGCCTTAGAAGGAAGAAGAGAACTATGAGGTTGTCAAAGGTTGCCAATGGGGACGTTCTTTTTTGGTCAAAGGTTGCCAGTAGGGACATTCTTTTTTGGCAACTTTTTAATACTAGTTATTATATAAATAATAATAATAAAGTTGCCAAAAAAGAATGTCCCTACTGGCAACCTTTGACCAAAAAAGAACGTCCCCATTGGCAACCTTTGACAAAAAAGAGCGTCCCTATTGGCAACCTAATAGAGTTTCACATATGTTTTGTGTAGAGTTTGGTTTAGCAAAAATTTTTGAATTCATTTTCATTTCCTCTAAAATATCTGGATGAGCAAATAAATTATCTATTATACTTTCAATATTATCGTTTTTCTTAAGCCAAATGGCGATATTATTAGATTCTAAAAATTGTGCATTTTCTTCTTCTTGTCCTGGAATTGGATTGATTATTATCATTGGCAGGTGGGAAGCTAGGCTTTCAGTTGTAGTCATCCCTCCAGGTTTAGTAACTACTAAATTAGAGATACTCATAAGTTCAGGAACTTGATTTGTAAATTCTAAAATTTTTACATTTTTTTCACAATTGTATTTTTCAACAATAGAAGTAAAAGCATTTTTCATTTTTTCGTTTTTTCCAGCAATTCCAATAATTTGAATAGGTTTATTTAATGTATATTTTACAAAGTTTTCAAAAATTTCAACAGTTCTTGTTTTTCCTAATCCAAATTCTCCTCCACCGAAAAATAGAATAGTTTGTTTATTTTCTTCTAAATCAAAATCTTTTAAAATCTTACCTTTATCATATGTTTGTAAAAATCTATTAGATAATGGTATTCCTGTAACAAATATTTTACTTTCATCTATATTTTTTTTCATTAAATAATCTTTCATTTTGTCATGTGCAACAAAGTAATAATCTGTATAATCACTACCTACAAGCCATTGGTCATGTGGTGCAAAGTCAGTCATTATAGTTGCGATTTTAGCGTGTATTTTATTTTTTCTTTTTAAATAACTACACATTTGACTTCCAAATGGATGTGTTGAAATTATTAAATCAGGCTGTTTTTCTCGTAATAATCGTAATAATTTAATAGCCAAAATTTTATTTGAACGTGAAGATATATGTGCTAAAGGTCCTTTTTGAGAATCAGTATATATTCTACCCCAAACCCAAGGGGCTTTTTTTGCTGCTTCACGATATGCAGTTGTAGTTACTTTTTCGATAGCTTTATTTACATATTTCATGCAATCTATCATTTCTAAGTCAATCGATTTAAAATTTTCACTAATATATTCATTTATAGATTTGGCAGCATTTAAATGTCCACCACCATAAGAGGCATAAAAAATTAATACTTTCATAAATACTCCTTAAGTTTTCTTACATTTTATCATAAAAAAACTAAAATTTCAAAAAATGGAATATTTTTTTTGAAATTAATCAAAATAAATATAATAGAAGGAATGGTGATATTTTGAAAAATGTATTAAAAAGATTTTTTTATTTAATTGTATTTGGTATTTTTGTAGTCTTTTTCAATTTTTTAATTAATAATCTAGATGGTGAGAATGTTAGTTATGCTGCTGAACCAAGTACATCAGATGTTCAACTAATGGCAAGAGCGATAAATGGAGAAGCTAGAGGAGAACCCTACGAGGGACAAGTAGCAGTTGGAGCTGTTATTTTAAACAGGGTAAAAGATTCAAGGTTTCCTAATACAATTTCAGGGGTCATTTATCAGTCAGGTGCATTTACAGCAGTAGCTGATGGGCAAATTAATGCACCAATTAGTGAAAATTCAACAGTTTATAAGGCTGCACAAGATGCTAAAAATGGATGGGACCCAACAGGGGGAGCAGTGTATTATTTTAACCCTGCAACAGCTACAAGTAAATGGATATGGTCAAGACCTTTGATAAAGACTATAGGCAAACATCGTTTTTGTAAATAAAATAATTTGAAAAAAACTTGAAGATATTATTTTTATGTGGTCTTTAAGTAAAGTTAGAAAGGAATGGTATTTTAATGGGAAAGAATAAATTGGTAGACTGGAAAGATAGATTAAAAAAAGGACATATGTTAAGTGTTATAGTAGTATTTTTTCTAATAATTGTTGCATTGGGTATTATATTGTACCAAAAACAAAGAGAATATAGACAGGCTTCAGAAAATCAATATAATATGGCATTTTATGAAGTTGTAGATTATATACAAAATGTAGAAACATATCTTGCTAAATCTTTAATTTCAACTACTCCAGAACATGGTGCAGAAACTTTGACAAGCTTATGGAGAGAAGCTAATTTGGCACAAACTTATTTGTCAATGCTTCCTATTGAAAGTCAAGAACTAGAAAATACAGAAAAATTTTTAAATCAAGTTAGTGATTATAGTTATTCTCTATCAAGAAAAAATATTTATAATGAAAATTTGTCAGATGATGATTTAAATAATTTAAAACAATTACATCAGTATAGTGTAGATTTAGAAAATACTTTAAATCAATTATCTGAAGATTTAAATAGTGGAAGATTTAATTGGGGAGAATTAACAGAAAAAGGAACAGTGGCATTTGCTCAACAGGTAGATAATGTTTCAAAAGAGAGTTTTAGCAATCTAGAGGAGAATTTTCATGAATATTCTGGTTTAATTTATGATGGTGCTTTTTCAGAGCATTTAACAAATAATGAAAAAAAAGGACTAACAGGAGAAGATGTTGACGAAAATAAAGCAAAAGAAATAGCAGAAAATTTTATAGGTAAAGAGAATATTAAAGAAATAAATAATATAGGATTTTCAGAAAATGCTACAATCCCAGTATATGATTTTTCAGTAAAAAATAATAATGATGAAAATATAAATATATCTATTTCAAAAAAAGGTGGACACATTGTATATTTCAATTGCAATAGAGATGTTTCAACTGAAATAATTTCACAAGAAGAAGCTGACAGCAAAGCTAAAGAATATTTAGCAAGTAAAGGATTTACAGATATGAAAGAGACATATTATTTAAAACAAGAAGGTATTGTTACAATAAATTATGCTTATGAACAAAATGGAGTTGTAATGTATCCTGATTTAATTAAAGTAAAAGTGGCTTTAGATAATGGGCAAGTTTTAGGTATTGAAACTTCTGGATATTTGAATAATCACACACAAAGAGATTTACAAAATGTAAATATTACTCTTGAAGAAGCTAAAAAGAATTTAAATAAAAATTTACAGATAGGAAGTGAAGGATTGGCAGTTATTCCTACTGAATGGCAGACTGAGATATTGTGCTATGAATTTAAAGGAAAAGTAGAGGATAAAGAATTCTTAGTATATATTAATGCAGAAAATGGAAGAGAAGAGGATATATTGATTATAACTAATACTCCTAATGGAACATTGACAATGTAGTTAAATTATGATATTATAATTAGGTTGTCTAGTTTAGCTAGAGTTGTAACTTATAAATTTATAGTACAAATGTATAAAGGAGGAATGAAATTCATGTTACAAGGATGGACAGTATGGACAGCGGATGAATTGAAACGGCGAGTAGAAACACTGGAAAAGGCTAATGACAAATGGATTTTAGGAGAAATTGTAGGTTTATGCGCAGTGCTATACGCCCTTATGGATCCAACGATAGTGTACATCAAATGGTTTTATTTGGCCGTATTAATAGGCATAACATCTGTGATACGGACACTTATAATTTCGCGAAAACAGAAAAAGTTGGAAGAAACATTAGAAAAGACATTGGAAAATGAAGAATTGCATAAGAATTTTGAAGAGCAAAAAAGTATCCTGCAGGCAGTAAGAGCGGAAGAATGGAACAAACTGCACATAAAATCAGAACTCAGTGACCTGATATGCCAGGAAGCTTTGAACCAAGGAGCTGTAAAAATGGAAATCAAAGGGAATACAATCTATGTCTATGGAAGTGGAGGGTATTTGCCGATGATGTACATAAGAAGCTTTGAGGTACGCGAATACTTTGAAATATGTGATGATGAAGATGAAAAGTAACATGAAAAAAGGAAAAGGTGGCTACCTGTTGGTGGCCACCTAAATTCATTTTATGAGTTAATGTTTTTTATATACATCTCGAGAAAGTAATTCACTTCCTACCACTTGACCGTTTTGTTTTAAGATTTTGTAAGCCTCTGAATAAAGAGATGAAGAATTTCCACCAGTTACATGAGAAGAAATACTAACATCATATTCATTTTCTCCCTTTAATCCAAAAATTTGGAAATTAGCAACTCCACCAGATACAGAGCATACTAATTTAATTGCATAATCTCTAGTATTTTTAAATTTAAAATCTATAGAACCATAAACAACTGTAGCATCACGACTTGCTGTTACATAAGAAGGTACAAATTGATGATTAGATCTTTCTACAATTTCTAGGTTTGCAAGTACAACTGCATTATATAAGGTAGAAGTAATTTGACAAATTCCACCACCTAAACCATCTACAACTTGACCTTGAACATAAATTGGTGCTTCTCTGTATCCAGCAGCAATAGTTCTTTCACCAACAACTTTATTGTAAGAAAAAGTTTCACCAGGCATCAACACAGTTCCATTTATCTTTTGAGCAGCCAATCTTAAATTAGTAGTTCTATCTACGTCTCTAGTTGAATAATTAGTAGAGAAAGTAGATAATAAATCAGGAAAAGCTTCAGTTCCTATCATATTAGTAGTTACAGATGGATATAATACTTTTAAAGGAATAGCATATTCATCTTTTTCTTCAGATTCTATTAATGCTTTAGCATCATCTAAAGTCATATCGAAATCTACACCGTTTTCGCTAGGTGTAATTGTAAATGGATTTTGTGTATAAAAAGCATCTACTGGATCTTTATGTACTTCGTTGTATATTTTTTCAATATTTATTTTAGAAGGTTGTTTTATTTGAGTAGCAATATTTAAAGCACGATTTTTTAAAGTTAAATTGCTTATACCATTTGTTATGTAACTTGTCATTTGATTTACATTTACAACATTACCTTCTTTACCTTTTGTGACAATTAAATTTGAATCTTCTATGTAATAACTGCAATCAATTACTGTATCTGGTAATTTAGTAGATATATCATTTAAAGTAGCTTCTAATTGTTCTTGATTTATTGAAAATGTTGGTTCTATATTAACGTTTTCGAATCTGGTTTTTATAATTGAAAAAATATTTTCAAAAAAATTTCCATTTTTTCCTATAGACATTGCTTTTTGTATAGCGTTATCGATATCAAAATTTACTTCTAATGATGCTAACGGAATAGATGTTTCAAAGTCATTATGTCTTAATACAATATTTTCAGGCAATTTACTATTAATATATTCTTCTATTTTGGCTTTTGCTTCTGAAGAATTTAAACCTGATACGTCGATATCTTTTATTGAAACTCCAGAAGTGATAGTATTGTCATTATTTGCTGATATAGCATAAATAGAAAAGAGAATGGCTACAATTGCAATAATTACTGTTAACAAAATAATGAATAATGTTATAGTTTTTATGTTAGATTTTTTTTCTATAGTGGAAATATGAAATTCATTATTAGGATTTAAATTTGTTGAATCTTTTGTTAAAGTTTCGTCTTTTTGTGTGTTAGGTGTATTTTCATTTAATTCTTGAGTGTCAGTTATAGTGTCTTTTACACTCATGTTAATTCCCGTTCCTTGTATAATAGATTTAGGTTTTTAAAAGGTTCCCTATAAACCTTTATGGATAATTATGTTAATGCATGATATAATTATCTATGTTAACACTGTGGACTCTTATCGTTCCTTGTAGCTTAGACTACTTTAGAAAGAATATTGCCACAGTTTTATTATTAATTGGTAATTAGTTAGATAAGTCTTTGAACTTTCATTTCGCGCAAGGTTACAAGTAATAAAACTAGTTGGGTGTTGTCACAGTTGTTGATAAATTTTATTACAGGAGGTAAACACTATGGTTTACATCGGCATTGATATTGCCAAATTTAAACACTTTGCATCTGTTGTTAGCTCAGATGGTGAAGTTATCGTAAAACCTTTTCCTTTTGAAAATTCTCGTCAAGGTTTTATGAATTTACTCGAAGCAATTGAGAATTTTCATGACTGCTTAATTGGTCTAGAATCAACTGGACATTATGCTGAAAATCTTATATTTTTTCTTTATCAGCATTGTTATAAAGTTGGTGTTATTAATCCAATTCAAACTGATTCCCTTCGTGATTCTAATATTAGAAAAACTAAGACTGATAAAATTGATACTAATCTAATAGTTCAATGTTTAATGCTTAAAAAATATTCTCTTGTTACTTCTCAAGATATTAATATTATTAAACTTAGACGTCTTTCAAGATTTAGGCTTGAAATGATTCAACAGCAAACCAGAATTAAAACTCAATTAACAGCTTGCTTAGATATTGTATTTCCTGAACTTTCTAGTTTCTTTAAAGGTAATTTGCACTTAAAAGTTTCTTATGCTTTACTTGAAAAATATTCTTCTGCTAAATCTATAGCTCATTGTAGAATTGATGGCTTAACTAATTTACTATACAATAATTCTAGGGGCAAATACAACTATGATAAAGCCTTGCAATTAAAAGCTTTAGCTAAGGAGAGTATCGGTTTAGATAACCCTGCTATTGAATTACAAATACAATGTTTAATTAAACAATTACGTTTATATCAAAATCAAATAAAAGATAATGATCTAAGCATTATGACATTAATGGATTTGCTAAATTCACCTATTCTTACTTGGCTATACTCTAGGTGCTATGATTATTAGTGAAATTGGTAATATAAAAAGATTTAGCAACCCTTTTAAATTGCTAGCATTCGCTGGTTTAGATCCAGTTGTTAAACAATCTGGGAATTTTCAAGCCGACAATGTGAAAATTTCTAAACGCGGTTCTACTTACCTTCGCTATGCAATCTATAGAGTTGCTTTTATTATTATATACAATAATGAAACTTTTCACAACTATTATATTGCAAAACGTGTTCAAGGTAAGAATCATAGAGTAGCACTAGGTCATGTTTGTAATAAATTAGTTAGAGTTATATTCAAAATTCTAACTGATGAAACGTTTTTTAATTTAAGCTAACATTTATTTTCAAAGTACATATTTGCAACATTTTGTTGCTTGCAACTGCCTAAGTGCCATACATCTGAATACTTAATATATGTCAATACTTGATATTCACATCAATGCATTTTAGTATTGATATATATTAAGTACTCAGATAAGCTGTGTTCTTACAGTTGCAATAGTTGCAGAAGTTTTTAAAAAATAGTTTAAAAACTTCTATTTGTCATACAAATTTTTATCTATTAAATTATTTTAAAATTTTTTTAGAAAAACTATTGACAATTAATAGTTAGTCTTTCTAGCACAAATCTAATGTGAAAAAGAAGCTAGGAATAACTTATTTTTCACACTAAAATATTTTATACAACATCTCATTATATATTATATCACATAATGTAAAAAAAATGATAAAAAAACAAAAAATTGTCAAAATATTTTGAAAATTAATTGATAATAATAATATTAACAAAGTTTATAATTAAATTTTGTTGAAAGCATTTAATCTTATAGGAGGATGTTATGTCTAGAAATAGTAAATTAATATCTGAGAATTTAAGAGAAGAAATAGCTAAAGAGTTAGGGGTATATGACCAAGTAAAAAAAGATGGTGGTAGTTGGGCAAACGTATCATCAAAAGACTGTGGAAATATTGTTTCAAAAGCAATAGAAATAGCTAATAGATCAGTTGAAAAATAGCTAATTTATAACAATTTTGGCTAGAATATGATTTTTGAAGAACAGTTGATTTACAAAGTTGGTATATTAATATTTGTTGTTTGTATTAGGGGAATGCCTGATTACATTGATTTTAAAATATTAATATATCAACTTTTTATTTTTACATATTACAGAAATGTTACAAAAATATAACAAAAAAGGAAAAAAGAAGAAAAAGCTTGAAAAAGAAATATGCTTAAAGTATAATATAAATATAAATTATAAGCTATTTTTTATAAAAAAAAACTTGAGAAGGGAGAATTCTTATAAAAAAAGAAAGAAAAGCAAGTAAAAAAACTATTCAGGGAATAAAAAGATAAAAAATGGAAATAATTTAAATAGTAAAGATAAAAAAGACAAAAGAAGGGAGAAAGAGAAATGAGAGAAAGGAAAAAAATGAAATTAAAAATGAAATTAAAAATGAAAGGAGGAAAAGAAAATAAGGGTATAACATTAATAGCATTGATGATAACGATAGTAGTATTACTAATATTAGCAGGAATAAGTATAGGAACTTTAACGGGAGATAATGGAATAATAAAGGAAGCAAAAACATCGAAACAATTATCAGAAAAAAGCCAATGGGAAGAACAAATAGATGTGGCAATAGTACAAGAAGAGGGAGAAAATCATAATACCACGTTAGATGACATAATAGAAAGATTAATAAAAAATAATATAATAGAAGATGAAAGTAAGGTAAATAGAAAAAACGGGGATATAGAAACTAAAAAGCCAAGTTACTTAATAGAAGGAAAGTTAGACGATTATTTGCAATTTATGCCGGGACAAATAGCAGATAAAAATGAAGAGTATGAAAAAAATGGAAAAGCAGTAATCCCGAAAGGATTTGAAATAGTGCCAGGGCTAGACGATGTGTCAGAGGGGTTGGTAATATCAGATAATGAAGGGGATACAGAGGAAGAAGGAAAAGAAGTAGCAGAAGGAAATCAATTTGTATGGGTTCCTGTGAAAAATTTTAGTGAGTTTGTAAGATATGATTTTAAGAAAGATACAGATGCAAATTTGGTAACAGACACAGCAGCAAGTAGTAAATATTATGAGCCAAACCCAAAAAGTACAAAAACAGAATATACAACACAGGAGACATTAGAAGAAGTAAAAAAGATGTATGAAAGTGTAAAGAATAATGGAGGATTTTATATAGGAAGATATGAGGCAGGGACGACTGAAGAAGGAGCGGGAAAAAGAGGAGAAATGGTGTGTAAAAAAGGAGCGACAGTATATGACTATATAGGATGGTCAAATAGTGATGTTATGACAAATGAAGAAGGAGGAGCAGTAGAGTTATCAAGAAATTTTGCGGGACAGAATAAATATACAAATGTAACAAGTACATTGTGTTATGGAGTGCAGTGGGATGCAGTAATGAGATGGATAAGTAAGGATGAAAGTTTAAAAGGATATTTAACAAATGGTGCTTACAATAATGTTCAAAAAGGAAATTATAAAGATAATGTTGACACAAATAATCCAGCCAAAACAGGAAGCAATGATGATTACCAAATGAAGAATATATATGATATGGCAGGAAATGTGAGAGAATGGACAATGGAAGCCTACGGCGACACTAAATACCGAGCTTTCAGAGGAGGCTATTACGACGGTGATGCCAACAGCAATCCAGTTTCTACCCGTGACTACGGCTATCAATACTTCACGCACGGCAACACTGGATTCCGTCCAGCTTTGTACGTTAGGTAAAATTTTGAAAGAGTTCGAACGAAGTGAGAACTCTTTCAAAATTTTATAGCCAAAATGGAACATTTTGGTGATTTAAGCTAATACCATATAGTAGGAGGAAATTCTACCTGGTAAAGTCTAACCAACAGCCAGTATCGAGTCTTGGTTTTGAAGCAGTAATATCAAAAGTAAGTGTAGACAAGAGAACAAACGAGCCACAATGCGAAAGCGTGAAACTGTAGAATTCTGAAATGGCGAATAAACAATGAAAGGGTTGAATGATTTAAGTAAAATTAGTTGCAAAATTTGTGAAATAAACATATAATCTATAAAAAGTTTCAAAAAGAACCAAACAAATAAAAAAAGTAATTTTTAATTTCTATATATGATTTAAGCAAATAGGAAAGGGAGGAATAAAAAATGGAACAGCTAACAGTAAAAAAAATTCTAGAAGCAACAAAAGGGCAACTAATAACTGGAAACGAAGAACAAGAATGTAAAAAATTTTCAAAAGACACAAGAACTATAGAGAAAGGTGATACATATATAGGAATAAAAGGAGAAAACTTTAATGGAAGCATATTTTGGAAAGAAGCAATAGAAAAAGGAGCATCATGTGTAATAATACAAGATATAGAAATAGACAAAAAAGAAATAGAACAATTACAAGACAAAACAATAATAAAAGTCAAAAATACACTAGAAGCATTATATGAAATAGCAATATTAAAAAGAAATTTTTACAAAATACCAGTCATTGCAATCACTGGAAGTGTAGGAAAAACAAGCACAAAAGACATGGTGGCAAATGTAGTTTCACAAAAATATAAGACATTAAAAACACAAGGCAATAATAATAATAATATAGGATTACCTTTTACTATATTAAATTTAGAAGACCATGAAGCAATGGTATTAGAAATGGGAATGAATCATCTAGGAGAAATAAGTTTACTATCTAAAATAGCAAAACCAGATATATGTATAATTACAAATATAGGAACTTCACATATAGGAAATTTAGGCTCACGAGAAAACATTTTAAAAGCAAAATTAGAAATACTAGAAGGAAACGAAAAAGCTACAATAATAGTTAATAATGATAATGATTTATTACATAAATGGTATAAACAAAATGAAAGCAAGAGAAATATAAAAACATATGGAATACAAGAAAAAAGTGATATAAATGCAGAAAATATAATATTAAGTGAAGAGAGCAGTGAATTTTCATGCATATATGACAACCAAAAAATAAAAGTAAAAGTTCCAGTAGCAGGAGAACACTTTATTTTAAACAGTATGTGTGCAATTCTAGTAGGAAAATGTTTACAACTTTCTAAAGAGCAAGTACAAAAAGGAATAGAAAGTTTTGAATTAACTAAAAAAAGAATGGATATAGAAGTTTTACCTAATAATATTAAAATTATAAATGATACATATAATGCAAGTTTTGAATCGATGCAAGCAAGTTTAAAAAATTTAACCAATTATGACACTAGAAAAATAGCAGTTTTAGGAGATATGTTCGAACTAGGAGATTATGCAAAAGAGCTACATGAAAAAGTAGGAATAGAGGTGGTAAACAATAAAATAGACATATTAGTAACAAGCGGAGAAAATGCTAAATATATAGCAGAATCGGCTAAAAGACATGGAATGGATAAAAATGCTATATATTATTTTAATAGAAAAGAAGACGTAATAGAATTAATAGAAAAAATAAAAAAACCAGGAGATGTTATCTTATGGAAAGCTTCAAATGGAATGAAATTTTTTGATTTAGTAGAAGAATTTAAGAAAAGACAATTAAGGGGAGAATAGCTATGAATAAATTAAAAATAGGAGTTATATATGGAGGAATGTCAACAGAAAATGAAGTATCTATTATGTCTGCAAAATCAGTAATTGAAAATTTAGATATTAATAGATATGAAATCTTTCCAATATATATAAGCAAAAATGCAAAATGGTATAATAGTGAAGAAGAAAATGAAGAGATAGAAAATATTGTAGAATACATAAAAAATATGGATGTAATATTTCCTGTATTACATGGATTATATGGAGAAGATGGTACTATACAAGGATTATTAGAAATGCTAAAAATACCATATGTTGGATGTAAAGTATTAGCATCTAGTGTTGGAATGGATAAAGTTTATACAAAAATATTATTTGAAAAAGCAGGAATTAAACAGGCAAAATATCAGTATATCAAAAAAATTGAAAAAGGATATGTTTTTGTAGAAGATAATTTTGAAGAACATCTTTTAGAATTAGAGGAAATTATTGATAAAGTGCAAGAAAAACTAAAATATCCAATGTTTGTAAAACCATCTAATTCAGGCTCAAGTGTAGGTGTAAATAAGGCAAATAATAAACAAGAGTTAAAAAAATATATAGAAGAGGCATCAAAATTTGATAAAAAGATTTTAATAGAAGAAGGAATTATAGGAAAAGAGGTAGAATGCGCAGTTTTAGGAAATGAGGATGTTCTTGCATCATGTGTTGGAGAGGTAAAATCAGCAGAAGAATTTTACAGCTATGATGCAAAATATAACAATAAGGCATCTATAACTGAAATACCAGCTAAGATTCCAAGAGAAAAATCTGAAGAAATAAGAAAATTGGCTGTAAAAGCATTTAAGGCAATTGATGGAACAGGTCTTTCTAGAGTAGACTTTTTTATAGAAAATGAAACAAATCAGGTTTATGCTAATGAAATAAATACTTTGCCAGGTTTTACAAATATTAGTATGTATCCAAAACTATTTGAAGCTGTAGGAATTTCATATAAAGAATTGTTAAATAGGTTGATACAATTATCTCAACAGTAACTAGTAAAACGTTAATAGATAATAGTCAAATATTTGACTATTATCCAATAAAAAAATCTATAAAATGTATAGATTTTTTTTTTTGTTATGTTATAATGTAGATACCTAATTATTGGGAGGATGTCAAATGATAATAAAAGATTATTATAAAATACTAAATTTAGATACAAGTAGAGTATCAGAAGAAGAGATAAAAGTAGCATATAGAACAGCAGCAAAGAAATACCATCCAGATGTAAATATAGGAGATACACTAGCAGAAGAAAGAATTAAAGATATAAATGAGGCATATAGAGTACTATCAGATTCAACATTAAAAAGAAAATATGACAGAAAATGGAATGCTCAACATCCAAATAAAACACAAAAAGTATTTAATGTAAAAAAGCCTAATAAAACAATAATGAATATGTTTTTAGGAAATACAGATAAAAATATACAAACAGACAATAAAGTTAAAATTACAAAAGGAGAAAATGTAGAAACACAAATAAATGCAAGTTTATATGAAGCCTTTTATGGACTAGAAAAAAAGATTTCCTTAAAAACAGTGGATGGAAAACTCAAAAATTTTACTGTAACAATACCATCTGGAATTAGAGATGGAGAAAAAATCAGATTAATAGGACAAGGTAAACCAGGAAGGAACGGAGGAAAAAATGGAGACTTACTTATAAAAATAAGTATAAATGAAGATAAAAACTTTAAGTTACAAGGTAATGATATTTATACAGACTTATTATTAACTCCATGGGAAGCAGCTTTAGGCACAAGAGCAAGTATAAAATCTATAGATGATGAAACTAAAGTATATATACCACAAGGAATACAAAGTGGAGAAAAAATTAAAATACCAGGTAAAGGATATAAAGATGCAAATGGAGGAAGAGGAGACCTAATTGCAGAAGTAAAAGTAATGGTGCCAAAGCAACTAACAAAGCAAGAAAGGGTTATATTTGAAAAATTAAATGAAATATCAAGTTTTAATCCAAGAAAACAATTTACATAATGTGTATTGACAAAACATAAAGAAGTAGTTTATAATTAAATTTAGAGTAAACAAATGATAAGCTATGGATTAAAACATATAAGAGGGGTGTAAAGAATGGATATGTCACAAGGAAAGCACTTTAGCATAACAGATCCAAAAGATGTTAATACAGTAATATATCAAATAAATAAAACAGAAAAGGAATTTCTGAAAGACTCTCCTAAATATACAGTAGAAAGACTAGAATATACCGAAGAATTGAGAGGAGAAATGACTAGGAAGACTTTTTTTGTGGACAATCTACAAGAAAAAGACAATCAAATAGTAATATTATCTTTTACAAAAGACAGAGTCGTTATTAATAATGGAATATTAGATGGTGATAAAGTTAAAATTTCAAAAAAACCAATGCCATTTAAATTTGACACAATTTATTCTGAAAAACCAGGTGAATATAGACAAGTAAATTATACTCCAAATCTGAAGAGGCCAATTTCTATTATAGACCCAGAAACTACAGAAGAAATAAAACCAACACTTTATTATGATGAAGAAACAAATGAAGTTAAGGGAAAATGTGAATTAAAACCTTATAAATCTTATTTTGTGTTTGAAATAAGAGAAGAAGATAATAAACTTAATTTGTTAGGTGGAAGCCCAACAATAACTGATTAGGGAGGGAATGTTATGGCTAAATTATCTTGGCCGCCAGATGATAAGCATAAAATAAAATACACTTTTAGAGATGAATTAGAACTAGACGAAAATGGAATGACGATACCTTTAGAAGACAATAAAAATCTAAGCCAAAGTAAAAACGAGAATAGAGGTAGTGATAGATAGTTTTATTACAAAAGAATAGGTGGTTTTTATGAATTATAAAATAGAAGGTGCGATAAAAAGAAATAGAAAAAATTTTATAATATTTGGAATACTATGGGTGTTTATAGCCATAGTATTTGTTTCACCAATTGCAAATGCATCTTTTGTAGCAAATACAACTGGAAAATTTGATATGGCAGTGTTTTTTTCAGAATTTTTAAATAGATTCCAGAATCCATTTGGAACATTAGGGAAGATATTTCAAGAAGGAGCAATAGGAACATATTTTTCAACATTAATTATTGTTACAATTATATATTCAGTATTTTTCTTCATAGGTTTTGTAAGGTCAGCACCTAAAAATGAATATTCTGATATAGAACATGGCTCAAGTGATTGGAGTCAAAAGGGAGAGCAATATAGAATACTAAGTAATAAAAAAGGAATAATATTAGCAGAAGGAAACTATTTACCAGTAGATAAAAGAGGAAACGTAAATGTTTTAGTAGTTGGACGGTTCAGGTTCTGGTAAATCAGCATCATATTCTATACCAAATGCGTATCAAATGTTAGGTTCGTATGTATTTACAGATCCAAAAGGTGAATTGTATGATAGAACGGCAGGATATTTAAAAAGTAATGGATATGAAATAAAAGTACTTAATTTAGTAAGACCACAATATAGTGACGGATATAATCCATTAATGCACATTTCATCAGAGATTGATGTAGATGTAATTGCAAACACAATAGTAAAAGGACAACAAGCAGAAGGTGGAAAATCAGACCCATTCTGGGACGATTCAGCTGAAATGTTATTAAAAGCATTAATATATTATTTAATAGCAACTAGACCAGAAGAAGAACAAAACTTGGCAAGTTGTGCAGAACTAGTTAGAGCTGCTAATAGCAATGGGGGAAGTAACTTACTTACTGAATTAATGAGTAAATTACCATATGATCACCCTGCAAGAATGAACTATAAATCTATTGAAATAGCACCTGAAAAAACATATAGTTCTATTTTAAGTACATTACAATCAAAATTAGGAAAATTTGATTCTAAAGAAATTGCAGAATTAACATCAACAGATACAATAAACTTTGATGATATTGGAAATAAAAAAACAGCAGTATATGTAATATCTTCAGATACACACACAGCATATGACTTTTTACTAACAATATTTTTCTCACAGATGATTCAACAACTATATGATTATGCAGATCAAAATGGTGGAGCATTAAAACAACAAACATTCTTTATTTTAGATGAGTTCGCAAATATAGGAAAGATACCAGATTTTGATAAAAAAATATCAACATCAAGAAGTAGAAAAATATCATTTAGTGTAATTTTACAAAACTTAGATCAATTAGAAGCAGTATATGAAAAATCATATGAAACTATTATAGGTAACTGCGATACTCATGTATTTTTAGGAAGTAACTCATATAAAACAGTAGAGTATTTTTCAAAAGCATTAGGCGAAAAAACAATTGAAAGAGATAGTGTTTCTATAAATAGAGATAGACAAAATTGGAAAACAGGAAAAAGTGTTTCAGACCAAGTTATGGCAAGAGCATTAATGACACCTGATGAGCTTCGTAGAATGGACAATGATATGTGTATTATTTTTGAAAAAGGTATAAAACCAGTAAAAGCAAATAAATTCTATTATTTTAAACATCCTATGGCAAAGAAAATGGCACCATTAGAAATTAGCCATAATGATATAGGAGAAATAGATAGAGGTACATGGAGAAAATACAATCCATATAATCCATATGTGGAAGAAAAGGACGATAAAAAAGTAGAAAACTTAAAAGTAGAATCTTTAGATGATTTATTTGAAGATACAGATGTAAAAAAAGAAGAACCAAAAGTACAATCTAAGGCAGAACCAATGAAAACAACTAATAAGCATAAAGAAGTAGATATTGAAACAGAATTAGATGAACCAAGTACATTTTTGAATTTAGATGATTTTGATTCAGAACCAGTAGGCACTAAAAGCAAAAGAACAGAAGAAGATGAAATATATGACTTACAAAAAGAATTAGAAGCTAAATTTGATGAATTATTTGGACCTTTAGAAGATAATTAGATAAGTTAAAAACCTAATGAATTTCATTAGGTTTTTTTGAGATTTTTGTTACAAGATAATGTTTTAAAAATTAGCTATGAAAATGCTTATATATTAATATATTTTGTCAAAACATATCTGGGGTGTAACAATCCGGGTCTTGACTGCAAATATTAATATATAAGCATTTTCATAGCTAATTTTTAAAACATTATCTTGTAACAGCTTTTTATATTTAAATAATAAAAAATATTGCAAAATAAGATAAAATATTATAAAATACAGAACAGATGGTTGAGGTGAAAATAGTGAAATTTATACATATTGCAGATATGCACTTTGATAGTCCTTTTATAAATCTATCAGACAGAGAGACTCTAGGAGATTTAAAAAGGCTAGAACAAAGAAAAGTATTTAAAAAAGTAATTGAATATATAAAAGAAAATAATATACCATATTTATTTATATCTGGAGATTTATATGAACACAAATATGTAAAACAATCTACAATTGAATATATAAATAATTTATTTAAAGAAATTCCAAAAACACTTATTTTTATTGCGCCAGGAAATCATGATCCATATATAAAAAATTCTTATTATAATAAATTTGAGTGGGCAGAAAATGTAAAAATTTTTAATGCCAAAATAGAAAAAGTAGAAACAGAAGATGCCATAATTTATGGATATGGTTTTGACGACTTTTATTGTACACAATGTGGAATTGAAGATATACAATTAAATAAGAGCAATAAACCTAATATATTAGTAATACATGCAACTTTAAATGGAGCAAGCTTAGAAGAAAAACAATATAACTCTATTTCAAGTAAATTATTAAAAGAAAAAGGATTTGATTATGTAGCTTTAGGACATATACATAAGACAAATTATGATAAAAATAACATAGAAAATATATTATATCCAAGTTCTACAATTTCTTTAGGATTTGATGAATTAAGTGAACATGGCATGATAGAAGGAGAAATTTATAATTCAAATATAAATATAAACTTTATATCATTAGCAGAAAATAAATTTATAGAAAAGAATATAGATGTTACAAACATTTTATCTAAAGAAGAATTAATAGAAATATTAAATGAAATACAAATAGAAGAAAATGAGTTTGCAAAAATTTTATTAATAGGAAAAAGAAATTTTGAAATCAATACTTTAGAACTGTATAAATTAATTCTAAATAATAGAATTATAAAAATAAAAGATAGAACAAAAATTAACTATGATTTAAAAAAAATAGCCAATGATAATACATTAAAAGGACTATTTGCAATGGAGATGATAGAACGACTAAAGCAAGAAAATATTTCAGAAAAAGAAAGAGAAAATATCGAAAGAGCAATAGAAATAGGATTTGAAGCGCTAGAATAGAAGCGAAGGTTGAAAGATAATTACAATTCTTTTCTAACCGATTTGTACCAGTGAAAGGAATGTGATTGAATATGAGAATAAAAAAATTAAAAATCAATTCATATGGTAAACTAAAAGAAAAAGAAATAGAATTAGGAGATAATATAAATATTATTTATGGAGAAAACGAATCAGGAAAATCTACTTTATTAAATTTTATTGTAAATTGTTTTTATGGCATTTCAAAAAATAAAAAAGGAAGAGAATATTCCAATTTTGATAAATATATGCCATGGAATGGTGACGAATTTTCAGGAAAATTAGAATATGTTTTAGAAGACGGTCAAAAATTTGAGATATATAGAGACTTTAAAAAAAAGAATCCCAAAATATATAATGAACAAGGAGAAGATATTTCCAAAAATTTCAATATAGACAAATCTAAAGGAAATGAATTTTTTTATGAGCAAACAAAAGTAGATGAAGATTTATTTTTATCTACTGTGGTTGTAAATCAACAAGAAGTTAAATTAGAAAGAGCAGAACAAAATATATTTGTTCAAAAAATAGCTAATATAGTTGGCACTGGAGAAGATAATGTATCATATAAAAGAGCTATGGATAGAATAAATAGAAAGCAATTAAGTGAGATAGGAACGCAAAGCTCTAGGGAAAAGCCAATTAATATTTTACAAAGAAATATAGAACAACAGGAAAAAGAATTGGAAGATTTATCAAAATATGAAGACATAAAATATGATATAGAAGAAAATAAAAATAATATAAAAAAAGAAATTTTTGAGGCAGAAAATAAATTAATAATTTTAAACAATATGAAAAAACAAAAAGAAAAAGAGAGATTAGAAAAAGAAAAAATAAAGTTAAAAGAAAATATAAAACAAGAAAATCAAAATAAGATAGATGATATAATAAAAAAACAAAAAGAAATTGAGCAAAAATTAGAAGAGGTAAAAACGAATAATACCAATAAGAATACAATTAGAATACACATTATAATTGGTGTAATATTAATTTTGTTAAATATAGCATTATTATTTGTAAAAATAAAGCCAATTATAAAAATAGCTTGTATATCTATATTATTCTTATATATAATAATAGTTTCTATAAAAAGTTATTTGAATAATAAACAGAAAAAAATTGAGAAAAAACAAGAAATAAAATTCAGAAAAAATGTTGAATTAGAAATAACAAATTTAGAAAATGAAAAAAAGGTTTTACAAAGTAGTAATGAACTAATAGAAAAAGAAATAGAAGAAATTAATTCTAAAATGGGATTAGAAAGTAATAATACTTATGAAAATATAAACAGCTTAGAGAACATAAATGAAGAAATTGATAAATTACAACATGAAATAAATTCAAAAAATATAAAATTACACACATTAGATTTAGACAAAAAAAATATTGAACCTAAATTGGACAACTTAGCAAGTATTGAAGAAGAATTAACAAAAAATAAGGAACACAAAGAAAAACTTTACAACTTAAATGAAAGTATTAACATAGCTAAAGAAGTATTAAATAATGCATATGAAAAAATGAAAAAAACAGTAACTCCCAAATTTACTAATGAAATGTCTAAATCTATTGAGAATATAACAGATGGAAAATATAATAATGTAAGATTTAATGATGAAATGGGATTAATTGTAGAATTGGAGAATGGAAATTATATTTTAGCTAATAAATTAAGTGTAGGAACAATAGATCAATTATATTTGTCATTGCGATTGTCTATGGTAGAAGAGTTATCAGAAGAAAAAATGCCTATAATTTTAGATGAGGTTTTTGCTTATTTTGATGATGAAAGATTAGAAAATATTTTAAAATATTTGTCAAAAAGATTTCATGACAGACAAATAATAATTTTTACATGTACACAAAGAGAAAAGGAAATATTTGAGAATTTAAAGATAAGAGTTGACTTAATATGTTTAAAAGAAGTATAATAAATAATGTAGATATTGTAAGTAATGTTTTAAGTGTAATATAAATGTAATCAATATGTAACAAAAATATAACAAACAATATAAATGCGTATACATATAGACTTTTTTTTAAGAATAAAAAAAGTATTGTTGAAAAAAATGTAGAAATAGGATATAGTAATTATAGATAACTTATAATAGGGGGAAAAGACTTATGATTAAATGTATTGTACAAAGAATGAGTGTATTAATGATACTAATATTAATGGTTATTGTCGGAGTAAACACAAAAGTTTTTGCCGAAAGTGACTATACATGTGAATTAAAAATGATTCCAAATAAAGAAACGATAAAACCTGGAGAACAAATTGAATTAGAAGTTTATGTATCTAATATACAAGCAGGAAATGGAATAGTTATATATAATGCTATATTAGAATATGATGAAGATATATTTGAAAAGAATTTTTCAGTGAAAACTGAAGACGAGTGGAATTGTACAAAAATAGAAAACTCAATTACTTTTACAACATCTAACTTGGAAGGAACTATAGCAGATCAAACTATAGCAAGTATAGTGTTAACTGCAAAGCAAGAAACAAAAGTAGGAGAATATACGGTGACTCTAAGTAAAAATGAATTTTCAGCAGATGATAATACGCAATTTACTATTGATGACGTACCTTTTACTATTAAAGTGGCAAATGAAGGCGATACAGAACCAGATAACCCAGATAATCCAGATAGTCCAGACAACCCAGACAATCCAAATAATCCAAGTCAACCAGAGCAACCGAATAACCCAAGCGGTTCAAATGGAAATGGCAATAGTAGCAATGGAAATGGAAGTAGCACTAGTGGAAGTACTCAAAAACCAGCAAACTCAGGAAATCAAGCTACTACAAAATTGCCATATGCAGGAAATGTTAGTTTTTTAGTATTAGCTATTTTTGTAGGAGTAACGGTAACAATTATTTTCTATATAAAATATAAAAAAGCATATGAAGAATAGGAGGAAACTCCTATTTTTGTTGTATGAAAAAAATAATAAATACTTGTAAAAAGTAGGTAAAAGTAGTATAATATTTCATACAAATAAAGAGTGAAGGAGAAAAGGTATGTTTGATAAGCTAGACTTAGTAGAGAAAAGATATGAAGAGTTAACAAAAATGATAAGTGATCCTGAAGTAATTTCCAATCAAACTGAATGGCAAAAATTAATGAAAGAGCATGCAAGTATTGAAGATATTGTATTAAAATATAGAGAGTATAAAAAAACACAACAAGCAATGGATGAAGCAAAAGAAATGATGGAAGATAAAGAGCTAAAAGAATTAGCTGAAGCAGAATATTATGAGGCAAAAGAAAAACTACCACAAATAGAAGAAGAACTAAAAATATTGTTAATTCCTAAAGATCCTGATGACGATAAAAATATTATCTGTGAAATAAGAGCAGGAGCAGGAGGAGAAGAAGCAGCACTTTTTGCAGGAACATTATTTAGGATGTATACAATGTATGCAGAAAAAAAGCATTGGAAACTAGAAGTATTAAATGAAAATGAAACTGGATTAGGAGGGTATAAAGAAATATCTTTTATGATTTCAGGAAAAGGGGTATATAGTAGACTAAAGTTTGAAAGTGGAGTACATAGAGTTCAAAGAGTACCAGACACAGAAAGTAGTGGAAGAATACACACTTCAACTTCAACTGTAGCAGTACTACCAGTAGTAGAAGATGTAGAAATTGAAATTAATCCAGCAGATGTAAAAATGGAAGTATTTCGTTCATCTGGAGCAGGAGGACAGCACATAAATAAAACATCATCAGCTGTAAGGTTAATACATGAGCCTACAGGAATTGTAGTAGAATGTCAAACAGAAAGATCTCAATTTCAAAATAGAGATAATGCAATGAAGATGCTTAGAACAAAATTATATGAAATAGAAAAACAAAAGCAGGACAGTCAAATTTCTAATGAAAGAAAGTCACAAGTTGGTTCAGGAGATAGAAGCGAAAAAATTAGAACATATAATTATCCTCAGGGAAGAATTACAGACCATAGAATAGGTATGAGCATATATCAAATGGAAAACTTTTTAAATGGTGACATTGATGAAATGATAGATAATTTGATTGCAGCAGATAGAGCTGAAAGACTAAAAGGAGAAGATGAATAAATTAAAACTTTTTACCATAAACTTTAGTAAAGTATATGGTAAGGAGTTTTTTTGTGAGTGAGATTATAAAAACGACGATATTAGGTCTTTTTTTTGGAACATTTGGTACTACTTTGGGAGGAATTTTAGGAGTTGTAATAAAGAAGCAGTCAAATAAATTTTTAAGTTTTATTTTATCATTTGCTTCAGGGCTTATGATGGCTGTAATTTGTTTTGACTTAATTCCAGAGGCATTGGAAATTACAAATTTAATTAATGCATTAATAGGTATAGTATTAGGAATTGTGGCAATGATATTTTGTGATTTAATAGTTGAAAAAAAGTTTAATCAAAAATTTAGTAAAAGTAAAAATACTTTATTAAAAACAGGAATTATAGTATCTATAGGTTTGGCTATTCATAATTTTCCAGAAGGATTGGCTATAGGTTCAGGTTTTGAAGCATCTATGAGATTAGGACTTAGTTTAGCTTTAGCAATTTGCTTGCATGATATACCAGAAGGTATATCTATGTCTGTTCCAATGAAAAATGGAGGAATGAAAGTATCAAAAATAATATTTTATGTTATACTTTCAGGAGTAACAACAGGAATAGGAGCATTTTTTGGAGCCATAGTAGGTTCAATTTCAGAAACTGTTATAGCAATGTGTTTGAGCTTTGCGGCAGGAGCAATGCTATATATTGTATCAGGAGAATTAATACCAGAATCAAATAAATTATATCATGGAAGAATGACAGCATTAGGAAATATGATGGGATTTATAATAGGAATTTTTGCGACAATTATATAATTTTATTAAATTAGTTGACAAAATTGTATAAATAAATTATTTTATTAAGAGATTATTTAAATTTAGGAGAAAAATGATGAAAGTAATGTTTGTATGTACTGGAAATATATGTAGGAGTGCCATGGCAGAAAAAATGCTTAAGAAAAAAATAGAAGATATGAAAATAGCAGATATAGAGGTTAATTCATGTGGAGTGTATGCTCAAAATGGCGATGTACCAACATATGAAGCAAGAGAAGTAATGAGTGAATATGGAATAGATATGAAGGGGCATAGGGCAACAAATATTCAAAATTCAAATATAAAAGAAGTTGATTTAATATTATGTGCTACATTAAGCCACAAAGTAGCAGTTTTAGATATATATCCTCAGCTGGAAGGCAAAGTATTTACAATGAAGGAATATGTAGGATATAACAAAGAAAATCATGACAAAATAAATATAAAAGATCCATGGGGATATGATATAGAAACATATAGAAGCTGTGTAGCAGAGATACAAGAATGTATAGATTTATTAATCAAAAAGATACAAAAATAACTTGCAAAATTCACATTTGTATAGTAAAATACAAACAGAAATTTGAATATAAAAGGAGAAAATAATGCAAGACATATTAGAAGGATTAAATGATAAACAATATGAAGCAGTAATAAACACTGAAGGACCATGCCTGGTAATAGCTGGTGCGGGAAGTGGAAAAACAAAAGTATTAACACACAAAATAGCATATTTAATAGGACAAAAAAAAATTCACCCATGGAATATATTAGCAATAACATTTACCAATAAAGCAGCAAATGAAATGAAACAAAGAATAAATGACTTAATAGGAGATGTATCAAAAGATATTTGGATGGGAACATTCCATTCTATATGTGTTAGAATTTTAAGAAGATTTATAGATAGAATTGGATTTGATTCTTCATTTATTATTTTTGATACATCTGATCAGAGAGCATTAATAAAAGCATGTTTAAAAGATTTAGCAATAGATGATAAAATGCTAACAGACAGAAGTGTACAATCTGAAATAAGTAATGCTAAAAATGAAATGTTAGAACCAGAGCAATATAATTTAAGAGCAAGAGGAGATTATAGAAAAGAAAAAATTTCTTCAGTATATCAATTATATCAACAACGATTAAAAGAAAATAACGCTATTGATTTTGATGATATTATTAATTACACAATAAGAATTTTAATGGAAAATCCAGATGTTCTAGAGTATTTTTCAGACAAATTCAAATATGTTCTAGTAGATGAATATCAAGACACAAACAAATCACAATTTACATTAGTTACATTATTAGCATCTAAACATGGTAACATTACAGTGGTTGGAGATAATGACCAAGGAATTTACAGTTTTAGAGGAGCAGATATTTCTAATATATTGAATTTTGAAAGAGATTTTGTAGGAACAAAAATAATCAAATTAGAGCAAAACTATAGATGTACAGGAAATATATTAAAAGCTGCAAATGCAGTTATAAAAAATAATGAAGTAAAATATAAAAAAGAATTGTGGACACAAAATGATAATGGAAATCTACCAAGAGTATATAAAGCAGAAAATGAATATGATGAGGGCTCATATATTGCAACGCAAATAGAGCATTTAAAAAGAGAAGAATATTACAAATATTCTGATTTTGCTATTTTATATAGAATGAATACACAATCAAGAGCAATAGAAGATATTTTACGAAGAGAAAATATTCCATATAAAATTATAGGTGGATTAAAATTCTATGAAAGAAAAGAAATAAAAGATACAATAGCATATTTAAGATTAATACAAAATAGTGCTGATAATTTAAGTCTAAAAAGAATTATAAATGAGCCTAAAAGAGGTATAGGAAAGACAAGTTTAGATAAAATCGAAGCAATTGCAAATGAAAATGCAGTATCTATGTATGAAATAATAAAAAATGCAGATTCATATGGATTAAATAGAGTTTATTTAAATTCAAGAGAATTTATAAATCAAATGGAAGAGCTAAAAGCTAAAAAGGATGAACTAATAATTTCTGAACTTATAAAACTTACTTTAAAGAAAACGGGATATACAAAAGCCTTAGAGCAGGAAAATACTGTGGAGGCAGAAAACAGAATTCAAAACTTAGATGAATTTTTAACAGTAGCAATAGAATTTGAAGAAGAAACAGCAGAGAATTCTTTAAGTGAATTCTTAGAAGGAATAACACTTTCAAGCGATTTAGATAATGTAGAAGATGAAGAAGATAGTGTTACAATGATGACTTTACATAGCGCAAAAGGATTAGAGTTTCCAACAGTATTTTTAGTTGGAATGGAAGAAGGAATTTTTCCAGGCTATCAATCAATGATGGAACCAAAAGAACTAGAAGAAGAAAGAAGACTATGTTATGTTGGAATAACTAGAGCAAAAGAGAATTTGTTTTTAACTTGTAGTAAGCAAAGAACAATTTTCGGTTCTACTAGTTATAATCCAGTGTCAAGATTTTTAGAAGAAATACCACAAGATTTATTAGAGGGATATGAAGATGCATTTGGTGAAGAAACAAGTACAATATCTACTTTTAAAGACTCTAATTATACATGGACATATGGAAGTAAAAATAATGGAAATGTAAATACATATAAAATTGCGAATATTGAACCAGTAAAAGCAGGGGTATCTGCTAAGAGCCAAGGATTTGCTTTTAGAACTGCTGAAAGCTTTTTAAATGGATTAGGAAAGAAAAGTACAAATAATCAGATTGATTTATCAAAATATACAAGTGGAGTTAGAGTATTCCACAAAAAATTTGGCGAAGGAATAATAAGCATGGTGGAGCCAGAAGGGGAAGATTTAAAGGTAGATATTAATTTCGATAAAGTTGGGCATAAGAGATTAATGGCAAAATTTGCAAATTTAGAAATAATAGATTAATATAATTATTTTTAAAAACAGATATAATACAAATTTATATCTGTTTTTTAATTACAGTAACTAAAATTTTATAAAATATTATAAAAAACGTGTAAAAAAATCTAATTAAGGGTATACTATTAATTAGATATAAAATATAAGGATGGATTGTGTAATGGAGATATTTGAAAGTGGAATTTATAAATTTATTAGTGAATTAGTTGAAGAGAAAATATCTATATTAAAGAACAATATAGATTTTAATAACCAATATACTAGACTTTATGAAGTAATAGATGAACTAGAAAGGAATTTAACAGGAAGGCAAAAGGAACAATTTGATGAGATAATAGAATTATTTTATAAGACAGAAGAATATTATTTTGCACTTAGTTATTCATTAGGAGTGAAGTATGGAGAAGACTTAAAAAAAATTTAACAAAAAACGTATAAATTAATATAAAATCAAATTTATACGTTTAATTTTATTTTGACAAAAAATAATCTATAAAATATAAAATGCTTTCTTTATCTCTTCTACTTAATTTTTTGAATTTTTCGTTATATATTGAAACAGAATTTTTAATATCTTCGTCTAATAGATCATATAAAATTATATCAGGAGTAATTTTATATGCATTGCACAATTTTAGTAGTGTATCAATACTTCCTTTTGATAAACCTCTTTCTATTTGACTTATATGTCTTGGTTCTAGTCCTGTTAGTTCAGCTACTTGATTTTGTGTTAAGTTATTTTTCGTTCTATATTCTTGACATATTTTTCCGATGTGTTTATTAATGTTGTTTTTATTCATATTTTTCCCTACCTTTTATAAATATAATATAACTTTTTATATCATTTTTTGGAATGATTTTATATTTGATTAAAATCAAAAATAATACGACAAAAATCGCAAAAAATATTTACAACATAAAAAATAAAATGTATAATTAAAATCGATAAAAATCGTTTTTAATATTGTTTTTATAGTTCCTAAACTGTAAATCCGTAGGAATTATAAAATAATTTAAATAAAAATGTAAAAAAGGGGGTAAACTAAAGAAAATGTAAAAACTTGAAAAGTTTGTGCTAAAAAAACATAAGAGTAAAAGGAGGAAATAAAAAAATATGAAAATATTTTTAAAAGACAAAAATCAAGAAAAAGGTATAACACTAATAGCATTAGTTATCACGATAATAGTATTGTTGATTCTAGCAGGAGTAAGTATAGCAACATTAACAGGTGACAATGGTATATTAACTAAAGCGTCAGAAGCAAAAGAAAAAACAGAAGCAGCATCAAGAAAGGAACAAGATGATATAGAAGAAATTTTAAGTACATTAGAAGACTATGAAGGAGAAAATCTGGAAGGATTGACTCCAGAACAAAAAGCAAAATATGTAAATTCACCAAGACTATTATCAGGAATGAAAAAAATAATGTTTAAAGATCCAACAGAGACTGAAAAAGGAAAGACATTAAGAAGTGGAGATGAAGGATTTTTAGAAGATGGTTGGTATAATTATGATGAAAAGAAATGGGCAAATGTAGAAACAGAAGATGGAAGCATGTGGGTGTGGATACCAAGATTTGCATATAAAATAAATAGTGAAAGTAAAACAGTAGATGTAAAATTCTTAATAGGAACAACAGATAAATACTTTGATGAAAAAGGAGAAGAACACTCAGCAAAAAGAGTAACAGAAAATGATGTAGATACAAGCAAAGATTATTATGTTCATCCAGCATTTACAAATGAATCAGGACTAACAACACCATATAAAAATGGTGGCTGGGATAAAGAATTAAGAGGAATATGGGTAGCAAAGTTTGAAGCAGGATATGCACAAGGAAATAATAAAGCAGCAGTAAAAGCAACGAATTTAAAATATAGTCAACCTACAGTGTGGGTAGGAGCAGCAGAAAATAAAGCGCAAAAGGACGAGAGTGACACGGCGAGAAACTGGCTAGATGGAGAATATGGTTCAACAGAAACAAAGATAAAATATCCAGTGTTTATGGGAACAACATATTCGATGAATTATATAAATCATAATGATGCATTTTTATTAGCAAAAGAAATATCATCAGCAGGAAATCCATATGGATTATCATCAACAGCAGATAGTCATATGATGAAAGATAGTGAGTGGGGAGCAGTAGCATATTTAAGTAAAAGTAAATATGGATTAAATGGAACAAATATAGTAATAAATAATGTAAGTTTAAATGCAGGAGGACAAAAAAGAACATCAAGTGACGGACAAACAGGAGTGAACAGTGTATATGCAATGACAGGAGTAACAACTAATGATGAAGATGAGAAAGAAAAAGTAATAAGTGGAACAAAAGAAATTGTAGACCAAATAAATGAAGTAACAAAAAATACACCAACTAGTGATGAAGGAATATATACATGGAAACAAGAAACAGGAACAAAAGCAAGCTCAACAGGAACAATATATGGAATATATGATTTAAGTGGAGGATTATGGGAAAGAACAGCAACATACTTGGCAAATAATAATGATAACTTGAAAAAGTGGGGGGCAAGCTTAACAGATAGTAAAAATGCAGTAAAAGGAACAAAATATACAATGGTATATAAAAATGGAACAGAAGATACACAAGCAAAGAATTATGAAGCCAATAAAGATGTATTTGGAAACGCAATGGCAGAAACTTCTACTAGCAGCCCTGATTCGACTTCCTGGTACGGCGACCGCTCTTACTTTGTCTCTGCTGACGCTCCATTCTTTCTTCGCGGTGGCTCTTGGAGCTTCGGCGCCGATTCCGGCCTGTTCTCTTTCACCTGGCATGACGGCAATAGTGATTACCAAATTGGGTTCCGTGCGGTGTTGGTCGGTGCTTAGCACTTTGAGGTGACTTTGCTGCAAATGTTATAATAATATAAAATGTAGGAATTTGAAAAAAATGTCGTTTTTCCTACATTTTTTTGTTGTAAGAAAACTACATTTCCATTATCTCATAAACAATATTATAATTTATTTTAATTATGCATAAAAATATAAATTTTGTAAATAATAATATAAGAATAAAAAGAAAGGGTGGTTTAAGAAAGATGGCAGATTTAACACAAGTAGAATTACAACATTTAAGGCACTTAATAGGAGCACATGAAACAGCATATCAAAAACTAAATACTTATTCTTCACAAGCAGTAGACCCACAAATTAAGCAATTATTTACAAAATCAGCTCAAGATGCATTAAACACAAAACAAAAATTAATGACTTTTTTAAACAATTAGAAGGAGGAAAGACAATGGACGAGAAAACAATGGTAAATGATATTTTAGGAAATGTAAAGGCCGATTTAACAGCATATCAAACAGCTATATCAGAATCAGAAAATATGCAATTAAGACAAACATTTCAACAAATAAGAAACAATGATGAAAGCTTTCAATATGAATTATTTAAAATAGCAGAATCGAAAGGATATTATAAACCAGCTCAAAAAGCAACTACAACAGAAATAAGCACAGTAAAAACAGAATTAGAGCAATAAAAAAATTGTAAAGATATTAAAAGGTTTTGGTTAGTATTAACTAATTAAAATCTTTTTTCATTTATATAAGACTCTAGCTAGTTGTTTGTACTTATAGCACATGAAAAATTTTGAAAAAGAGAATAAAAAGAAGAATATGAATGAAAAAACAAAAATACTTACGGAAATTACACATTAAATCTTGTTGCAAAAAAATGGAACATAAAATATTATATAAATATAAAAATACAAAGGAGATAGGGTAATGTTAAAAAAGGTAATAGTACACACAAAAAGAAGTATAAAATTTATAGCTCTTTTTATGATTTCTACTTTTTTAATTATTGGCTTAGTTACATTTTTGTATAAACCCACATATGCAGTGTTTATAGATGGAGAACAAGTGGGATATACAGAAAACAAATCAAAACTACAATATGAAATCAATCAATATGTTGAAAATGGGGAAGGAGACAACACTAATATTGCATTTGTGCAGGTAACAAGCTTACCAGAATATAAGATGTGCTTACTAAAGAAAGATGTCACATCAAATGATGAAGAAATTTTTAATAAAGTAAAAGATCAAGGAGTTGCATATTATAGATATTATGCAATATTAGAAAATCAAGAAGAAAAATTATATGTTTCTAATTTTGAAGAAGCAGAAAAAGTAGTAAATTCATTAAAAGAAAAGAAAAGTACTAATGTAGACAATATATCAATTGTAGAAAAATATGAAACTGAATTAAAAGAATTAGTTTCTTCAGATGATGCAATTGCAAAATTATACGTAGAACCACCAAAACCAGTGGTAGTAGCAAATAACAAATCAACAATCAATAAATATGCAGCTACAGGAAGTGTTAATACAGCAACAACAACATCTACAGGAAAAGTAAATTTAGGAATATCTTTAATTAGACCGATTTCAGGAACAATAACTTCTAGATTTGGAGCAGGTAGCAGTATAAGAAGATCTTCTCACACAGGACTAGATATAGCAACATCAAGAGGTACACCTATTGCTGCAGCAGCTTCAGGAACTGTAACTTTTTCTGGATATAAAGGATCATATGGAAATATGCTTGTAATATCACATGGAAATGGAATACAAACATATTATGCACATTGTGATGCCTTATATGTATCAGCAGGAACACAAGTTTCACAAGGACAAAAAATTGCAGCAGTTGGTTCAACAGGAAACTCAACAGGACCACATTTACACTTAGAAATTAGAGTAAATGGAGTAGCATATAATCCACAAAACTATTTATATTAGAATAAAAACAAATATAAAATGCAAAATAAATGATGAGGGAGTTTGAAATAGACTCCCTCATCATTTATTTATTAGAAAAATATTTTGAGGCTATATTAATAGCATCCTTTTTTATAATAGTTGTACTATGTTCTAAAAGCTTATTTTCAAATTGCTTAGAATAATTTACAACTTTTCCAAATTCAGATATAGTAGAATAAAATCTATTTAATAGAGAATAATTAGTATTAATGTTATTTAAAACTAAGTAATAGATATTATTATATAAATATAGAGAAGTGTTTTTACATATATTTTTTAAATTAAGTTCACGTATGTTTAAAATACAGTGACAAAAATTACAAAAGTTATCAAAACTATCAAAAGTAAAAAAGGCTGTTGTGCTATTTATATTAATAGATTTTCTTTTAACAGTTAATTTTTTATTTAAAGTTGAAGGACTGTTAATATTATTTTCAGTTTGTTGAACATTGTATTTAGTAATAGTGAAAATAAACATATCATCAGAAGAAGAAAAAGCTTCAATTAAAAGTTTACAACCTTCTGTATTAAAACCAACCTCTTTTTCAGCTTTAGATAATATTTCTAAAACAAGACCTTGTGCTTCTAAGGCTTTTGTCATGATACTATGTAAATCTGTATTACTTTTTTCTAAATCTTTAATACTTACTATTACTCGTATTTTATTTTCTGTTAATTTTTCAATTTTCATATAAGTTTAGCTCCTCCTAAAATAAACTATTAATTATATTATACTACTATTATTATTATATTTAAATGCACAAATTTTGGTAATATATATTCTAGTATTTTTATATATAAATACTTAAGTGTGTAATCAGATTATTTCAAATTTCAATTAATATATCATATAAAAATAAAAAAATAAAGTATTTTACTTGAAAAATTTAATAAATAAATATATAATACTCATGTGAATTAAAACATAATGTCCGTAAGAAAAAATAAAAAATGGAGGAATAAAAATGGCAACAAAAGACAAAAATATATGGATACTACTTATATTTATATTATCAGGTCTAGTAATAGGTGGACTATTAGGGGAATTAGCTTCCAAAGTAGATTGGCTTTGGTGGCTATCTTATGGAGAGAGTTTTGGATTAGAGAATCCAATAGTTTTAGATTTAAGCATATTAAAAGTAACATTTGCTTTAATGTTTAAAATAAGTTGTTCTAGTATTATAGGGGTAGTACTAGCATTAATAGTATATAGAAAAATATAGTAGGGGCAAATAATAAAAAGAAAGGATTGGTATTTTGTCTATCAAGATAAAAGAATTACCAGAAATGGAACGTCCATATGAAAAATTAGAACTATATGGAGAAAGCAATTTGTCCAACGCAGAACTTTTAGCTATAATGTTAAAGTCTGGAACAAAACAAAAAACATCTATAGAATTGGCACAAGAAATTTTAAATTTAAATGATACTAAAGTAGATGACTTGAATTTTTTAAAAGATATTACAATAGAAGAATTTATGCAAATAAAAGGAATAGGAAAAGTAAAAGCAATACAGCTAAAAGCTTTAATAGAACTATCTTCTAGAATATCAAGACCATCTAATTATAAAAAAATTGTAATAAAAGAACCCAAAAATTTAGCTAATATATTAATGGGAGAGCTTAGAACAGAAAAAAATGAAATTGCAAAATTAGTTATTTTAAACAATAAAAATGAAATTTTAAAGATAATGAATATTGCAATAGGAGGTACAAATTTTGCTAATATAGCTATTAAAGATTTATTAAGTGAGCCAATAAAAATGAAAGCTCCTAAAATTATAATAGTACATAATCATCCATCAGGTGATAGTACACCTAGTAGAGCAGATATAGAATTTACAGAAAAAGTAATAGAAGCTTCATCAATATTAGGTATACAACTAGTTGACCATATTGTTATAGGCAATATGGAATATACTAGTATATTCTCACAAATGATATAAAAAATAAAAAAGATTTAATTACAGAAAGGAAAAGTGAGAAAATGAAACTTTTTACATTAGGTTCTAAAGATATAGGGATTGATTTAGGAACAGCCAATATATTGGTTACATTAAAAGGAAAAGGAATAATTCTAAAAGAACCATCAGTAGTAGCTATTGATAGAAAGACAGGAAGTATAGTAGCAACAGGTAATGAAGCAAAAGATATGCTTCGGTAGAACACCTGAACAAATAAAGGCAGTAAGACCATTAAAAGATGGAGTTATAGCAGATTTTACAGCTACACAATTAATGTTAAAAAATTTAATAGAAAAAGTAGGAAAAAGATATAGTATAGGAAAACCAAGAGTAGTAGTAGGTGTACCTTCTGGAATAACAGAAGTAGAAGAAAGAGCAGTAGAAGAATCAATTATACAGGCAGGAGCAAAAGAAGTATATTTAATAGAAGAACCTATGGCAGCAGCAATAGGGGCTTCATTAGATGTAGGAGAACCTAGTGGAAGCATAATTGTAGATATTGGAGGAGGAACAACAGAAGTTGCTGTTATATCTTTAGGAGGAATAGTAGTAAGTCATTCTTTAAGAGTAGCTGGTGATGAACTAGATGAAGACATAGTAAACTATATAAAAAAAGAGATGAACTTAGCTATAGGAGAAACTACGGCAGAACAAATTAAGATGCAAATTGGGTGTGCAATGCCTTTGATGACTGAAACATGGATTGAAGTAAGAGGAAGAGACTTAACAGATGGATTACCTAGAAATATAAAAATATCTTCTACACATATAGAAGAAGCTATTAAAGAATCTATTACAAAAATTGTAGATGTGGTAAAACTTACATTGGAGAAAACTCCACCAGAATTGGCTTCAGATATTATGGAAAAAGGTATTGTTCTTGCTGGAGGAGGAGCCTTAATTAAAAATTTGGACAAGCTATTAAGCATTGAAACAGGTATGCCAGTGTATGTAGCAGAAGAACCATTAGATTGTGTAGTAAGAGGTACAGGAAAAACTTTAGAAGATTTGGAAAGACTTAAAAAGGTTTTAATAAATGCTAGAAGAAGAAAATAATTTTAAAAGGAAGATAGAAAATGTATAAAAACGGAAAAGCTGGATTAATTGGTATTATAATAACGATTATTTTATTAGTATTAATAGTTATTTTTTCTAATGGGGAAGCAAATTCTTCAGTTTTTGAAAACTTTGCAAGTAACTTAGTTATGCCAATACAAAATGGATTAACATATTTAAAAAATCAACTTAGTGGGAATAATACATTTTTTACAGATATAAATAATTTAAAACAAGAAAATGAACAACTAAAAGAAAAAAATAGTGAATTAGAACAATCTTTAAGAGAATTAGAAAACATAAAAACACAAAATGAAACATTAAAAGAATATTTACAATTAACAGAAAAATATGGAGAATATAAAACAATTCCAGGATATGTTATTAATAAAGACATTAGTAATTATTCTAAAACAATAGTTATAAATATAGGAAAAAGAGATGGTGTAGAAGAAAACATGACAGTAATAGGCGACCAAGGACTTGTTGGTCATGTAGTGTCAGTAACTGATTCTACAGCAAAAGTACAAACTATAGTAGATACAGCAAGCTCAATTAGTTGTTCAATGAGCACGACAAATGAATCAATAGTATGTAAAGGAACACTAGATGAAAAATCAACTTTAAAGGCAATGTATATACCAACAGATACTAATATTATTCAAGGTGATAGCATAGAAACTTCTGGATTAGGAGGAATATACCCAAAAGGTATACACATTGGAATTGTACAAAGAGTTGTTAGTACACAAAATATGACAGATAGGTATGCGTTAATACAAACAGCGGTAGATTTTAATAAGTTAGATACAGTACTTGTGATAACAAATAAATAAAAGAGGTGAACCAATTGAAAAAGTTAGTAATTAATATAGAATTGATAGTCATAGCGTTTGCTATATATTTTTTACAATCTAATTTTTTCAATTGGTTTACAATTTCAGGGATAATGCCAAATCTCTTTGTAATATATATATTATTTATAGGACTATTTAGTAATGCAACAATGCCAGTATTGTATGGAATAGTTTTGGGAATCATTTTAGATTTCTCAATAGGAACTAATTTGGGAATATATGCAGTTGTATATGGAATAATAGGGCTTTTGGCTGCTATTTTTGATAAAAACTTTTCAAAAGACAGTAGAGCAACAATTATGTTTATGGTAATGGGAGCAACATTTTTATTTGAAACTATAGTGTATATACTAAATTTTGTCATATTTGGAATAAATTTAGAAATAGTAAATTTTATACGTATATTAGCAATTGAGATAATATATAATTTAATTATATCAATAATAATTTATCCATTAATAAAAAAATTTGGATATTATATAGAAAATATATATAACACAAATAAAATATTAACAAAATATTTTTAATTAAATTATTGTGTATAAAAAGTTATATAAAAGAAGGTGATAGAATATTGAAAAAGCATAAAACTAATATAAAATTAAGATTTAATGTATTAACAGTGATAACTTATGTAATTGGAATAATATTAATAATACAACTTTTTAATTTACAAATAGTACATGGACAAGAATATAGAATAGAATCAAATACTAGACTTACAAGAGAAAGTGTATTAGAAGCTGCAAGAGGGTCAATTTTAGACAAAACAGGCAATATTCTAGCATCTTCAAATGCTAGATTTGGAGTAGAATTATATAAAAGCAAAATAGATAACGATGTTTTGAATGCTTCAATATTAAATATAATTCAGGTATTGGAAAAATATCAAAGTACATATGTTGACGACTTTCCTATAAGTATTAATCCATTTGCATATACAATTTCAGATGAGTCTTTAGCTAAATGGATAAAATCAAATGATTTAGAAGAAAACATATCAGCAGAAGATGCATTTTATAAATTTAAGAACAAGTATAAAATATCAAATGAGAGTATAGAGGAAACAAGAAAAATAATAGCAATAAGATATGCAATTACAACAAATGGTTACAGTAGTACAAGATCTTTGAAAATAGCAGATAATATTTCAAGAGAAGCAGTAGCAGAATTTAGTGAAAATGGAGATAAATTTCCAGGAATAAATATAGTAGTAGAACCACAAAGAAATTATCCAAAAGGAAATTTAGCTTCACATATTCTAGGATATGCTTCACAAATTAGTTCAGAGGAATATGAAACTAGAAAAGATACATATGATAGTAATGATATAATAGGAAAAACTGGAATAGAAAGTATATTTGAAGAATATTTAAAGGGAAAAAATGGAGTCAAACAAATAGATATGGCAGTTGATGGAACGATAACGGCAGAATATATTGCTCAAGAGGCTATAGCTGGAAGTGATGTAGTTTTAACGATAGATTCTAATTTGCAAAAAATTACAGAGGATGCTTTAAAAGCAAATATTGAAAAAATTGCTAGTGGTGGATTTGGACAAGCCTTTGATACAAAAGCAGGTGCTTGTGTTGTTATGAATGTAAACTCTGGAGAAGTTTTAGCAATGGCAAGTTATCCAGATTATAATCCACAAGATTTTGTTGGAGGAATTAGTACACAAAATTGGGCTTCATATAGAGATAATGAAGCAAAACCATTAGTAAATAAAGCACTGCAAAATTCTTATTCACCAGGTTCAACATTTAAAATGATAACAGCCATTGCAGGATTACAATCAGGAGTAATTAATTTATCTACTAGAATTAATGATACAGGAGTATATACAAAATATAGAGATATTGCACCTAAATGTTGGTATTTTACAGATTATGGTTCAGGACATGGCTGGCTGAATGTTTCTCAGGCAATAGAAAAATCTTGTAATTACTTTTTTTACGAAACGGCAGATAGAATGGGAATTGATAAATTGACTGAAGTAGCTAGATATTTTGGTCTTGGAACTAAATCAGGAATAGAGTTACCTAGTGAAACATCAGGAGTATTAGCAGGCAGGGAAAGTAAACAACAATTACATTCAGATAATTCTAACTGGAATCCTGGAGATACGTTAAATGCAGCAATTGGACAGGGCGATAATGAATTTTCACCTTTGCAGATGGCAAAATATATTAGTATGTTAGCAAATGGAGGTAGAAAAATAGATGTTAGTATTGTAAAATCAATACAAAGACCTGATGGTTCACAAGTTTCAAAAGAAGAAATAAATAATTTTGTAAATCAGAAATTAGGTTTAGGAGAAGATACTACTGGAGAAATGGATATAAACCAAAACAACTTAAATGCAATACTAGAAGGAATGAGGTCAGTTACAGCAGATAGTGGAGGAACTGCATATGTAAGATTTAAAGATTTTAATATAGAAGTTGGAGGAAAAACAGGTTCAGCTGAGGCACCAAATAATAAAGTACATGCTTGGTTTGTAGGATTTGCACCATTTGATAATCCTGAAATTGCAATAGTGGTTATGGTAGAAAATGGTGGACATGGTAATTATACAGCAGAGGTTGTAAGAGACATTATGTCAGAATATTTTGGAATGAATACGCAAAATGTGCAAGAAAATATGTCAGCTATTCCACAAGTACAGATGATGAGATAAAATACGAAAAGGAAAGGAATGATGTAAAAATGAAAAAAACTATAATGGCGTATTTAAAAAATGACCAAATTATAATAAAAATAGAAGAAAATGCTACTCAACAAGAAATAATGGATTGCTTAGGAAAAAAAGTTTCTGAATTAAAAAAATTTTATAAAGATGAAAAAACACCTATTATAATTTCTGGAAAAGTACTTAAAAATAAAGAAATGGATGAAATACAGGAATTAATAAAAGAAAAAATAGATGTACAAATACAATTTGAAACACCTAAAAGCTTAGGGCTACATAGTATAAAGAAAACATTTGATAGAGATATAGCTATATCTGAAACTGAATTCCATAGAGGTTCTTTACGCTCTGGACAAAAAATTGAATCAGATGGAAGTCTGGTAATAATAGGAGATGTTAATTCAGGAGCAGAAATAATAGCATCTGATAATATAATAGTATTAGGTAACTTAAGAGGTTTGGCACATGCAGGAGCAAAAGGAAACAGACAAGCTATAATAGCTGCTGGAAACATAGATACTGTTCAAATTAGAATAGCTAATATAGTAAAAGAAATGAATAGAGATGAAGAATTTATGCATAGGCAGGCTTGTGCATATGTTGTAGAAAATGAAATAATTATAGACTAAAATTAAGAAAGAAGAAGCAATAATAGACAAATAAAAAGCATGTCATCTTTTACTTTTTCTTGATATAATAAATATAATAAACCAAGAATAATTAAGTCATCTAAATATAGTTTAATACCAAATAAAGTAACGATAGCTTCATCATTTGATGTGAAGCCATCGAAATTAAAGGTAAATGGACTAGATTTAGGTGATTTTTTATGTGAATCGTTTTTTACTTCATTTGTATTTATGGTATTATTTTTAGATGACAAAGTATTTGGATTAGTGTATTTAGGATAATATTTGTAATAATTATAAGAATATCCTGGAAAAGGAAATCTATTCATGCTGATTCTCCTTTTTGTCTTCTTTCAAAATATCTGCAATCTTAGTGACGTTGAGCAAGTTCACATATTGATCTAGTTTTTCTTTTTTACTATCTCTTAAATATGGTTTTAAGGATTGCAATAAATTGGTTCTAGGATCATTTTTATTATTCATTTTATTCATTGCAGATGTTAATTTCATAACCATATTCATGTCTATGTTGGAAAAATCAAAACCTTCATTATTAGAAGAATTTGTAGTAGTTTGCTCTGATTTTGATTGTTCATTATTATTAATTATTTTAGAAAAATTTTGAATCATTTCTGGAGAAATTTGTGAAATTGCATCAGCAATATTCCCATTATCAACCATATTTTTTATTTGGTTCATTGTATTTTCATTAATATTAAAATTTTCAGTCATATATATCACCTCTATTTATATTATATGTAGGATATATATTATTATATGTGAAAATTTCAAAGTTGCTATTCAATAGATAAAAAAGAAAAATATATTTAGCACACAAAAGATTTATATTATTTTTTTGTAATTATAATCAACTAAATTACTATTTATCTTAATATTATATAATAGCTTTTTAGTTTCATATATAAATTTACCTTTAAAAGTTACATAAAAACTTTAAAAATTTGTATAAAACCATTGAAAAAGATAGAAAAAGAAGGTATAATAAATAATAGAGTTAGTATGTTACAAAAATGTAATGAAATAAACATATTATAGTAAAAATTCATTAAATAGTCTTTCCGTAAAGGGAAAAAATAACTATTTGCAAAAGACAAAATAAAGAATATTGATTTATTTTTTAAAAAGTGTAATATATATTATATATATTGAGTTGAAATGGAGACTCATTATAAGCGAGGAGGAAACCTATGAAGAACAAAGTATTAAAAATTGGTTTAGTAGTATTAGTAATACTAAGTATGACAATTTCAAATTTTATTTTTGTTGGGAAAACTTTTTTCAGTTATGCTGCTGATGATATAAGTACAAACCATAACAATGTAAAATTTGGAGTGTATTTTAAAAATGAAAAAGGAGAGCATGTACCTGTACTAGAAAAGCAACCTACAGATACAGATTTGAAGTTATATTTGCAGTTACAAGTACAAAGGGAAGGATATTTTAATGGCAATATAAAACTTGAAAAATCTAATTTCAAAATATCAAAAATAGAAAACCCTTATGTTAATAATGTAGATGGAAATACAATAAACTTAAATAGAATATCTCAAGGTGAAAATATAGAGTTAGAAGTATCTATAGAACCTTTAAAAGAAGATATTTTTGATTTAGGTTTATTAGACATGCAAAGTGAAATAACTTTAGAAGGAACTTATCATGATAGTACAGAAAAAGATATTAAAATTAATGCAAATAAAAAGGTACAATTGAATTTAGTAAGCAATATAAATAAAGAAAATGTAGTATCTGAAATGGATGTTATTACTAACAGAATTATTAAAGTAGACAATGAAGATGCAAGAGTTATCCAAATGAGAGTAAAATTAGGTTTATTAGATAATACATACCCAATTAAAAGTATACATTCAGAGATTTCAATACCAAACATAGGTGATAAAGAACCTCAAATTGTTTTAAATGCAAATTTAAATAACATGAAAAATTATAAATATGAAACTAAAAATCAAAAACTTTTAATAGATTTAAATAATGAAGATGAAAAAGTTTCATGGAAAAAACAGGGACAAGAAGAAATTATTATTAGTTATATATATGATAAAGATGCAAGTGTTGAAGAAAGTAAAGTTACATTAACTCAAAAATTAACATTAGGAGACAAAAGCGAAGTTAAGGCAGATGATGTAATGATAACTTTAAATAATGAAGAAAAAGATTCTATTATTGGAATTCAATCAAAAAATGCTGAGGAAAGTATATACAAAGGTAAACTATATGCAGGAATAAATCGTAAAATAGCAACGAAAACAACGGTTGAAATCAATTTAGTAAAAGCAGTTAATGAAGTTAGAGTAGTAGAAAATGCATCAAATTATGAAACTCAGATAAATGAAAATTTAATTGATAGTAATACATATTATGTACAGACATATATTAATAAATCAAAATTTGATGAAATGTTAGGAAATGAAGATTCAAAAATAAAAATTTATAGTGGCTCAAAACTAATTGCTACAATAGATAAAAATGCACAAGCAAATGAAGAAGGAAATATAGTAATTAATTATGAAGAATCAAAAGTAAAAACAATTGAAATAATAATTGAAAACCCAACAAAAGAAGGAAAAATAGAATTTACACATGTTAAGAATGTAGCAAGTAGAGAAAAAGAAATAATAAAACAAGCTAATAAAATATCAACACAAATTTCAGGAAAATATAATCAAACATTGGAAAACTTAGAACCTATTGAATTACAAAGCGATATAGAATTACAAGATACATCTACTTATGCAACATTAGAAGCTGATAAAGAAAGTTTATCAACAGTTATAGCTAATGACATTGAAATGAGGGCAGTATTAAATACGGCAGAAGAAAAATATGATTTATATGAAAATCCAGTAGTAAAAGTAATATTACCAGATGGAGTAGAAAACATTTCAATAAATAATATAAATATTTTATATGATGAAGAGTTGAAAATAGTAAACTATGTAGTAGAAGGAAATGTAATAACAATAGAATTACAAGGAAAGCAGACTATGTATGCACAAGGTTCTTTAGAAGGTGCAACGATTGTTATAAATGCAAATGTTGTATTAGATAGAAAACTATCAACTCAAGATAGTAAAATTACAATGATATATAGTAATCAAAATGCAGAAAGCTATGCTAATGCTCTAGAAGAAGGAAATGCAGAAATTCCAATAAAAATAGTAGCACCAACAGATTTAATAACTATTTATTCAGTAGATGAATTGCAAGTAGAAACAGTTGAACCAAATGAAGAAGAAAAGGTATTTTTAGAGAAACAAACAGGTGAAAAAGAAATTACGCCAGAAATTGAGATAGTAAATAGTAAAGAAAATAATATTAAAGATATTAAAGTAATTGGAGATTTTCCAACTGATGGAGCACAAAATAATGCAGGAATTAAACTAACAAGAGGAATAGAAATACCAGAAAAAGAAGGAGTAAAAGTTTATTATACAGAGAATGAAAAAGCAAATACGAACCTATCAAATGAAGAAAATGGTTGGGAAGAGAATATACAAGATATAAGCAAAGCTAAGAAATACTTAATAACAATAGATGAATTAAAAAATCAAGAAGGTGTAATAGCAAATTATAAAGCTGAAATTCCAGAAGGATTAGACTACAATCAAGGAGCTAATATAGCTTATGATGTAGAGTTTACAGATGGAATAAGTAATATGCAATCTGAAGCAAAATCATCTGTTATTAATATGACAACAGGAGAAGGAGCAAGTGCAAAACTTGAAGTAAGCGCAAGTGTAGGTAATACACAACTAAAAAATGGAGATACAGTAAGAGCAGGTGAAGTAATAAAATATCATCTTACAGTAACAAATGTAGGAACAGAGGATATAAAAGAAGGAGTATTAGAAGCACCTATTCCAGAAGGAACAGTATATGTAGAACCTAAACCATATTATGAATATACAGGATCAGGTTATTATAAGGAAATAGAGAAGGATAATTATTCAGCTAAAATACAAGATTTAAAAGTTGGAGATAAAGTAGAGACAGAATATGAAGTAAGAGTAAAAAAAGACATAGCTGATAACAAAGCAATTGAGTATAGTTATAAAGTTTCTTATAATGATATAAAAAAAGAGTCAGAAAAAATTTCTGTAAATGCAGAACGAGGAGATATACGAGTTTCTTTAAAAAGAGTAACAGATAGAGAAATAGAAATAAAACCATTAGGAACAATTTCATATTATTTAATAGTAGAAAATATGTCAGAAACCAAGAAAGATGATGTTAAAGTTAAATCTTTTATACCAGAACAAATGAAAGTGCAAAGTGCAAGTATTCTTACTGGTTATGAAGATATAGACATTAAGGATGAAAATATACGAGATGATGAAGTTACAGGAAAATATATTGATGTACCAAGGAATGAAAATACAAAAGAAGAAAAAATAGAATATAGTGAAGAAATTAATATAGGTTCATTAAATGCAGGAGAAAATAAAATTTTATACTATTCAATATTAATTGGCAATATAATTAGTACAACTAGTTTAGATGTTTATTCTGTTGTAAAAGATGGTGAAGAAGAATATCGTTCAAATGTATGGAGACAAGTAGTAAATAATTATGATGTTGATATAACAATGACATCTAATGTTGAAGAAAAATATATAGAAGTAGAAAATATGATAGAATATTCTATTAATCTAAAAAATAATAAAGATGAAAGTATATATGCATTAGAAATGATAGATGAATTACCAAGTGAATTAGCTATTCAGAAAATAACTGTAGATGGAGAAGAAAAGAATGTAACTAAAAACTCTATTAATTTAAGTATAGACTTAGAAGGAAATAAAGAAGCTGACATAAAAATATTAGCTAAAGTAGATAATATGGAATTAACCGAGCCAAGGCAAATAGAAAATCAAGCAGAAGCACGAATTTTAAGTGAAACTGTTGCGCAAACAGATAAAATTGTACATGTAATAGAGGCAAATGCGGAACCTGAACCAGATGATAGTACGTATCCAGATGCTCCAACAAATCCAGATGATGTACCACCTCCAAGTGTTCAGAATAATCCAAATAACCCAAATAATCCAAGTGATTCGGATAATCCAAGCAACCCAACAAATCCAAATACCCCAAGTAATCCAACAAATCCAAGCAATCCAAGTAATCCAACAAATCCAAGTAATCCAAATAACCAAAATAATCCAAGTGATTCGGATAATCCAAGCAACCCAACAAATCCAAATACCCCAAGTAATCCAACAAATCCAGAAAATACACAAACAAAATCAATAACAGGTGTTGCATGGTATGATGCAAATGAAAATGGAAAAAAGGATTTAAGTGAAGAAAAATTAAAAGGAATAAAAGTAAGTGTATTGAATGTAGAAACGAATCAATTAGTAAAAAATGTGCAAGCAGTGACAGATGATACAGGAACATATTTATTAAATAATATAGGAAAAGGTAAGTATATGCTAATATTTGATTATGACAAAACACAATATGGATTAACAGAATATAAAGCAAAAGATGTTACAGAAAGAGAAAATTCAGATGTTATAAAGAACCAATTAGTAATAGAAAAAGAAACAAAGGAAGTAGCGGCTACAGATGTAATACAAATAGAAGATGATAATATAGATGGTGTAAATATAGGACTTGTAAAATTAAAAGATTTTGATTTAAAACTTGAAAAATATATAAGTAAAGTTATAGTTCAAAACACTTCAGGAACAACAGTAAGAGAATATGAAAATACTAATTTAGCAAAAGTAGAGATAGATGCAAAATTATTAAAAAATACAAATGTTGTAGTTGAATATAAAATAAAAGTTAGCAATGTAGGAGAAGTAGAAGGATATGCTAAAAATATAGTAGATTATTTACCAGCAGACTTCAAATTTAGTTCAGAAATGAATAAAGACTGGTATCAATCAGGAAATAGTTTATATAATACTTCGTTGGCAAATGAAAAAATATCAGCAGGGCAAACAAAAGAAATAACATTAACTGTAACAAAAGCGATGACAGAAAATAATACAGGACGAGTTAGTAATACAGCAGAAATAGCAGAAGACTATAATGAATTAGGATTGAAAGATTTAAATTCAACACCAGCAAATAGAGCAGATGGAGAAAATGATATATCATCAGCAGATTTGCTAATTAGTATAAAAACAGGAAAAATATTATATTATAGTATAATTATATTTAGTATTATAGCAATATTAAGTGTTGCCGTTATAGTAGTAAAAAAACAAAGAAATAAAAACGAAAAAAAAATAGAAAAGATTTAAATTTTGAAGAAAGGAGGTTATAAATATGAATAAGATAAATAAATTAATACTTGTAATAACAATATCATTAGCGGTTATTTTGGGAATTAACACAGAAACTTTTGCAAAAGACTGGGGAGAATTTGATGAAACATCTGAAGATAACATATATAGTTATCAATTGGGAGACACGATGCGCTATAAGCGTAATGGTAATAGAGGAAAATTGTATTGCTTGAATAAAGGAAATAGTGGTGGAGATTGTAGCTATACGTTGGTAGACAAACTAACTATTGAGGGAAAAAAATGTACTAGTAGTGATGGTACCAGTAATAAAAATAAGGCAAATGCTAAATTAGCTGCAATATTGTTATACGCTAATCAAAATTGGCAATCTAGTCAGGAAGGTATTTGGAACTATGTTAAAACTTGGTATAATGAATCAGGTCATCAGTTTAGCAGAATTGGATATATTAGTTTTGATGGGGATTATGTTAGTATGCCGTCTGAGGTTGAGAATAGTATAAATGAATATATGAATTCTTTTCACGATAATTCAGAAGGAATAGAGGATATAACTGACTACAGTAAAGTTGAATGTAAAAGAAAAGGAACTGACTATTGGAAATTTGGTCCTTTTCAAGTATTTTATGATGGAACGCTTACGAATTTTGAAATAAGAAATCGAGAAACTAATGAAGTCATTCCTGGTGCTTATGTTGGAAAAGGAGATGAGCAATGGGAAATGGGTCAAGTTACAAGTGAAGGTAAGTTCTGGATATATATTCCTCAAAGCCAAGTAACATCAGATAACAGAAAAATAAAAGTTCATATGGAAAATACATTTCCAGGAAATAAAAGATCTGTTGACATGTGGTGGTTTAAAGCTGGGATAAGTGGTTATCAGAACTTGATCTATGCAAGAGATACTGGAACAGTTCCTGAAAATGATAAACTTAATATAAATTATGACATCCCATTATCTAATTTAAAGATTATTAAAGTTGATGAAACTGATAATTCAACTAGAATAAACGGTGTATGTTTTAATATTTACGATAGCCAGACTGAAAAGTATATTGGTAAAGATGGAACACGAAAAGAAAATCCTGATAATTCTGATGCAATATTTGTTACGGGTGAAGGTGGCACTGACGGAGAAATTTATGTTGAAAATCTATTAGCAGGTAATTATACAATAATAGAGAGAACACCATTAGATGGAGCTACTTATAAAACTGTAAACGATGCACGGTGAAACGGTTGAAGTACCTGCAAAAAAATATATAAAAAGAGACAATGAAGCAATTATTCTTAATGCTGGTAATACTTTAACTTGTACGGCAAAGAACCCAAGGAAGCCAGGAAAACTAGAAATTTATAAAGTTGATGCTGCAGATCATGAAACACCTGTAGAAAGAGCTGTATTTGTATTTAAAGACAAAATTACAGGTAAGTATTTGTATAGAGACAATGATGGCACAGTTGGGGTGACTTCGGATTGGAGAGAAGCTAGAGCTCAATTTGAAACAGATTCAGAAGGAAGAATATCAATAGAGAATGTACCAGTTGGAACTTATATAGCAACCGAAGTTGAGACACCTAATGATTATTATAAAGCTATAGAAAATCTAGAAGTTGAAGCAAAACAAAATTTAGAGCCACGTACTTATGTAGTAGATGAACCAAGATATCCAGGGAAATTAATATTCTATAAAGTAGATAAATTAAATCATATTACACCAGTTAAAGGAGCAAAATTCACAATTTATGATAACATTACTAAAAAATTTGTACATAGAAAAGCAGATGGAACACTTTATGAAGAAGAAACTATTGTGAGTGATGAGGGATACTTTGTAACTGGCGAAGATGGAATAATAAAAGTTGATCCAATTCCTTGTGGTGAATATACAGTAACAGAGGTGGAAGCACCACCACTTTATAAACGATTGGAAGAACCTTTTATAGTTATAGCAACAAAAGAAGAACCAACACCAGGTACATATACTATTGATAACGAAAGATTCGTAGGTGACATGGAAATTTACAAAGTAGATGAAGCAGATAGAAAAACACCAGTTGCAGGAGCAGTGTTTGTATTTAAAGATAATATAACTGGTTGGTATGTAAATAGAAGAGCAAATGGAGAAATTTATTATACTGAAAATTATGACGGAGAAGAAGCAAAATTTGTAACAGATGAAAATGGAAAAATAACTATATTGACTGTATCTAACGATCATCCATTATATGTTGGTGATTATACAGCAATAGAAATACAAGCCCCACCAAATTATCAAGTGTGTGATCCATTTACAGTAACGGCAAAACAACGTAAGGAAGATGGAACACCAGATTTAGATTCAGCGCCATATGATTATAAAATACCAAATGTAAGACAAAAAGGACACTTAAAAATTATTAAGATAGATAGAGATAATCATGAAATAAAACTAAAAGGAGTTCAATTTAGATTTAGAGATAAGTTAACAGGTTGGTATGTACAAAGAAAACCAGATGGAACAATTGATTATGTAGAGGATGAAAATGCAGAAGGAACGATATTTACAACTGATGATAATGGTGAAATATTCCTTGAAGATTTATATGTAGGAGAATATGATATAATAGAGGTTCAAACCGATGAATACTATGAATTTGATAAAAACAATGAATTAACCATAACTGTATCAAAAGATAGTACACTAACTAAAGAAATAGTAAATATACAAATATATATAGATTTATCAGGATATGTATGGGTAGATGAAAATGCAGGAAAAGAATCTTTAAGAAATGCATTATATCACGATGACGAATTTGATAATAAAGATATATTATTAAATGGAGTTACAGTTAGATTAATGAGAAATGGAACAGCAATAGCTGAAACACAAACACAAGCATTAGATAATTATGCATCAGATGGAATTTATGAAGGGGTATATGTATTTAAGAAAGTTAGCATATATGATGAAGATGATATAGAAAGAGCAGATTCAGTATTAGATGAATGCTATATAGAATTTGAATATGATGGAATGACATGGACAAATGTAACACCACACTTAGACAAAGATAATGGTTCAAAAGCAATAGAAGGTGAAAATAGAGACATATTTAATAGAAAATTTGCAAAGGTAGATGGTTCTAATGTAAATCCTACAAATGATACAGGACTACAAAGAATAGAGGATAATGGAGCATCTCATGAATTATCATATACTAGAGACAAACCAAATTATAGAGCAACAGTTAATTATGATAGTAATTGGTTAATAACAGCAGATACAAAGAAAGCAGGATATGATATAGAAGAAAATCGTGTAAAGGGTAAACAAGAGTTAAAATACATAAAAGAATTAAAATACATAAATCTTGGAATACAAAGAAGAGCTCAACCTAGAATGTCATTAACAAAAGATTTAAATAATACTACTTTAGGAATAAATGGATATTGGCACACATATTATTATAGTCAAAAGGATGTTCCAGCAATAAGAGCGGCTGTTAATACAAATGGAGAAGAAGATTTTGGAACCACACACACACAAGAAAGTTATAGAGAAGCAGTAAACGGATATAATGGAGGATTCAATGTAGGTGTTAAATTTGAAAGTCAATATATACCAGATACATATAAAAGAGCAATTTATGAGTCTGATATAACCTATCAAGAACCAGGAAATGCTAATCCCGATTTACAAATATTTATGATATATAAAATAAAAGTATTAAATGAATCACAAGAATTAACATCACAAGTACACCAAATTGTAGATTACTATGATAATGAGTTTAAACTAGATTCAGTAAGTACATCAGAACCAGATGAAAAAGGAAATCTACCAAATGCATTATCTGCAGATAAGATTCATATAGATTCAAACTATAATAACGGAGGATATGCTAAAGTTGTTTTAGACATTGGAGATAAAATAAGTAGCGGAGGAGAAAGTCCAACATATTATTTAAAATTTGAATTAAGTAAAGACAGAGTTTTAGGATTAATAAATGGACAAAAATCATTAAAAAATGTTGCAGAAATATTATCATATTCAACATATGATAGTGCAGGTGGAATATATGCAGGATTTGATGATAGATCAGTACCAGGGGATGCAGATCCAACTGATATAACAACATTTGAAGATGATACAGATAGAGCTCCAGATCTAAAATTAGAATTAGCAGATGCAAGAGAGCTAACAGGAAAAGTATTTGAAGATTCAACTTCAAACGGAGCAGATATAAAAACTGGAGAAATAAGACAAGGTGATGGTGAATATAAAGACGGAGAAAGTGGAATTGCAAATGTAACAGTAACACTAAAAGAAAAAACGGGAAGTAATCAAGTATATACTGTAACAACAGGTTCAAATGGAGATTTCAAAATATCAGGATTTATACCAGGACAATATGATATAACGTATACATGGGGAAATGTAGAATATCCAGTACAACAATATAAAGCAACAATATATAATGACAGAAATAGATATAATACAAATCAAGGTGATAAATATTGGTATAAGACAAATATAGATACACGTTTATCTGATGCAATTGATAATTATACAACGAGAAAAGAAATTGATGATCAAACAAGTAAAATTCCTTCAATTGGCTTTACTAAAAATGGAAGTATAGCAAATAATACAGTTGATTACACAGCGATAGACAATGAAACTAAAATTACAACAATGAATTCAACAACACCTGAGATGGAATTTAATGTAGAATATGAAACAGTAACAACAGCTTCTAGTGGAGACAAATATACTTATGAAGTTAAAAATATTGACTTTGGTATTGTAGAAAGAGCTAGACAAGCAATGGCTATTGATAAAAAAGTAAGCCATATAAAAATAATACTTCCAGATGATACAACTACATTGGTAGATGCAGATGTAGATCAAACAAATGGAAAATTAGTAGGTGAAACAGGAGGATTAGCTGTATATCTTGCACCAGTTAACAATAATGAAGGAAAGATAAAAGTAGAATTAGATACTGAATTAATTCAAAATTCAAGGATAATAATAACTTATAAAATTGCAGTAAAAAATTGTAGTGAAAAAGATTTTGTTTCTGAAGCGTTCTACACTTATGGTGAACAAACAGGACCAGAAGTAACATTATCTGCTAATGGTGTATATGATTATTTGGATAGTGAGTTAACATCTTCAGATACAAATACAGGATGGGTAACAAAAACTAGAGAAGAATATGAAGAAGAAGTTGGACCTATGACAGTACAAGAATTTAGAAAGAAAGTAAATAGTCTTGACCCTTCTGGAACATCTATTGAGAAAGAGTATAAATTTTATAGTACTGAACAGCAAACCAGAACAAATTGGTATAAAGAAACACAACAAACTAGAACAGAAAACTTTGCAAATAGAATAATAGTATTTAGTGATAGGTTTAAAGATATTTTACCAGGACAAACGCATGAAGAAACATTTGAAGCAACAAAAATGTTAGCAAGTTCAGATGAAATTGAATTAGACAATGAAGCAGAAATAACTAGAATTGAGAAAAATGGTGGTTCAATACCTAATTTAAAACAAAAAAATTATGATGAAGAATTAAAGCTATATGATACATCAGAAACAGTAATAATTACACCAGTAATGGGTGGAAATAGAAACTATGCATTAATAATAGCTATAGCAGTTAGTACATTAGCTATCTTAGGAACAGGAATAATACTAATAAAGAAAAAAGTACTAAGAAAATAATTGTTCAAAAAAAGAAAGATATGTAAAACATATCTTTCTTTTTTTCAAATATTATTGCTTTTTTTTACATTCTGTAATAAAATAAAAGGCGTAAAATAGTATAGAACACAAATAAAAAGTAATATATATCAAAAAATGTAAAAAACTTTTAAAGATTAACTTACCAAAAAAGACAAAAACCACAAAGGACAAGGTGTAAAATATGTGCAATAAAGTAGGAAGAGGTGGTAAGGATGTTTCAAAATTTAGGAGAACAAACAATAGATAGCACAGGAAACTTTGAAAAAAATAAAAAAATAAATATATTATCAAATATATTTGATAAAAAATATGTATTTTTGTACATAATTTCTTTAATGGTATCAACAGTAGGATTAACTGGTGAAGTATCACCATTTAGTATAAGTATAGTAGGAGCAAGTTTTGCAAATTCAATTCCACTATTAGGAATAGTGATTGTTGCAACTATAGGAAATGCTATAAAATTTGGAACAGGAGGAGCATTAAATTATTTATTAACTATTTTAGTAATGGTGGCAACATTATTTATGTTTAAACCTAAAATTAATGAAGATGATAAAAATGAAAAAATAAAAGTAGCTAAAAATATATTTATTTCTACACTTTTAGTACAGTTTGCTAAAAGTGCAATGTCAACTTTTACAATATATGACATTTTAATTAGTATAACATTTGCAATAATTACCGTAGTATTTTATAAAATATTTGTAAATTCAATAAGTGTATTAGAAAATATTGGAGAAAAAAGAGCATTTTCAATAGAAGAAGTTATAGGAACAAGTCTATTGTTAGCAATAGCAGTTAGTTGCTTTTCTGATTTTTCAGTTTTCAACTTTTCAATTAGAAACATTTTAAGTATATTAATAGTATTGGTATTAGGTTGGAAAAATGGAGTTCTAATAGGTACAACCTCAGGAGTTACAATAGGGGTAACATTAGGAATAATAACAGGTAGTGAGCCTATAATGATAGCGGCATATGCAATATCTGGTATGATTGCAGGAATATTAAACAGATTTGGAAAAATAGGAGTTATTTTTGGATTTTGTATAGGAAATGTAGTATTGGCATATGTTTCAAATGGATATACAGTAGAATTAATACACTTTAAAGAAATATTAATTGCATCTATAGCATTATTAGCTATACCAAAAACAATTCAAATAGATATAGAGGACTTTGTAAAAAACGCAAAGTTTTTTCCAGTAGGAAATGAAAGAACCCTAACAAAGAGCAAAGAAACTGTAAATAAATTAAATAATGTATCAGATACATTAAAACAAATGGCTAAAAATTATCAAGAAAATGAAATAACATATAAAACAAATACAGGTAGAGAAAAAAATAAACAAATATTTGTTACTGAATTACTAGATTGGATAGAACCATATAAAGAAAACATATTATATGAAGATTTAGCAAATACAGAAGGAAAAATTATAGATGAGATATTTAATTATTTGTTAAATAAACAAGAGATTACTAGAGAAGCTTTATTAGAAATATTTGCTAATTGTAATAGTTACATAGTAGGTTTTGATGACAAAGAAGTAAGTAAATATTTAGAACAAAATATATCACAAATGATAAGGTCAATAAACACAGCATATAGAATTAGTAAATCTAATTTTATATGGATGCAAAAAATACAAGAAAATAAGAAAAACATGAAAGAACAATTAAATGGAGTTTCTAAAGCAATATCTGGAATAGCAAAAGATATACAAAAAGAAGTAGAAATAGAAAATCAATATCAAAAGCCAGAAGCACAGATAATAGAACTATTAAAACAAAAAGATATAACTATTGAAGAAATAGGCATAAAAAGAGAAGATAGATTTTTAATAGAAATATATACAAATCAAATTTTTGAACCTAAAATTGCAGAGGATATTTTAACGAAAGTTTTAGGGGAGAAAATAGTATTTAATCAAGATAATAGTGTAGGACATAAAATGAGTTATTTATCAGATGATAAATATGTAATGGGTATAGGAACTTCAGAGATAACAAAAAGTCAAAATAGTATATCTGGAGATGAAAAACTTTGTATAAGACTAAAAGATGGTAAATATTTGGTTGCGTTAAGTGATGGAATGGGGTCAGGAAAACAAGCAAATGAAAGTAGTACGCAGGTTTTAAAGATGCTAGAAAATTTACTATTATCAGGATTTGACAGAAATAGTTCCATGGAAATTATTACAACAACATTAATTAATCAAAATGAAGAAATGTTTGCAACACTAGATGTTGCCATTATAGATTTATATAAAGGAAATATAGAGTTTATAAAAAGTGGAGCTTGTCCAACGTATGTAAAAAATAAAAAGAAAGTTCAAATTATAAAATCAAATTCTTTGCCAGTTGGAATTGTAAATAAATACAATTTAGAAGTTTTTGACAGAGATATACAAAGTGGAGAAATTTTATTTATGTGCACAGACGGAGTGTTAGATTCAAATGTAGAATATAAAAACAAAGAATTATGGATTAAGTATTTATTAGAAGATATAGGAACAAGTAACACTAAAAAAATAGCTGATATTGTATTAAATGAAGCTATAGACAATAGCTTTGGAAAAGTAAAAGATGATATGAGTATTATAGTATGCAAATTTATGGAGAAGGATATATAGTAGGAGGCTTATATGAGTAGGGGAAGAAGATATGAAGAACCGAAAAAATTAAACAAAAAAAAGGTTGTAGCAGTAATAGTAGCTTTAATAGTTATTATGATGTCTATATATATGATAAATGGAATATTAACAAAAGAAAGTAATTTGGGAGGGAAGATAAGTAGTCAAAGTTACTTTACTGTATGGAAAGACAACAAATGGGGAGTTATAGATTCTTTACGGAAATACAGTAATAGAACCATCGTATCAAGAAATGATTATAATTCCCAATAGTAAAAGTGATGTCTTCTTATGTACCTATGATGTGAACTATGACACAGGCACATATAAAACTAAGGTATTAAATAAGGGCAACGAAGAAATACTTAAAGAATATGAAAAAATAGAAGCAATATCAAATAAAGATGATAATAATAATTTATGGTACGAGGAAAATATATTAAAAGTAGAAAATAATGGTAAATATGGTATTATAGATTTATCAGGAAAAGAAATATTACCTATAGAATATGAAGAAATCACACCAATATTAGGTGTAGAAGGTGTTTTAACAATAAAAAAAGATGGCAAGTATGGTTTGATCAATAATGAAGGAAAAGAAGTGATTGAAACTACCTATGCAGAAATAACTAATTTAGGAAAAGAATACAAAGAAGGATATATAGTAAAAGGTGAAAACAATTTATATGGCATTTTAGATTATTTTGGACAACAAATTTTAGAAACAAAATATGATAAAATTGATAGAGTTTATGGAAATGATTTATATGTTGTTACTGAAAATGGTAAAAAAGAAATAGTTAGAAAAAATGGAGAAGTTGTATTAGCACAAGGATTTGATGAAGTAAAACATATATTAAAGCAACAAAATGCAGGACTTATATATGTAAAAAATAGTAAATGTGGAGTAATGAATTTCTCAGGAGAAGTTCAAATCGAACCAGTTTATGATGATTTAAAAGAAGTTAAACAAGGAGTATATATAGCAAAAAAGGATGGAAAAGTAGGGATAATAGATAATGCCCAAAACGAAAAAGTACCATATCAATATGAAGATATTATGTATCAAGAATCAGCAGATATATATATTGCTGAAGACACTGAATTTAATAGTAACATAATGAATAATAATTTTGAAATAAAGCAAAAAGGAATTTTAATAGAATTTAATTCTGAAAAAGGATATTTTGAATTAAGACAAGATGAGGAATATAAGTATTATAATTTTAAATTTGAAGAGAAAAGCGAGACAGATATATTATCTTCTAATACATTATTTTTAAGCAAAAAGGAAGGTAAATATGGATTTGTAAACAAACAAGGAGAAGTTGTAGTAGATTATCAGTATGATGATGCAACTGAGCAAAATGAATATGGATTTGTGGGAATTAAAAAAGATGGCAAATGGGGAAGTATTAACAATAAAGGAGAAGTTGTAATAGAACCAACATATAATTTAGATGATTATTTAATAATTGACTTTATTGGAAAATGGCATCTAGGAAAAGATAAAAATATGAATTATTACAATGACCAACAAAATTAATAGCATATAATGTAAAATGTGAACAAATATATAAGAAAGAAAGGAAATATGTTAGATAAAAAACTAACATTAATTAGTAAAAAATGGAACTAAAGACGAACTATCAATATAGCTATTTTATACATCCTTTTGTAATAAAGGAAAGTAAATATCAAAAATTTTTGTTAAAAATGTTAAAAGATAAAAATAGTAGTTTGAAAATATTTAATAAAGAAAAGGATTTAAAACTATATCAATATTTTTTACCGAATATTAGGAAATTTTTATTTTCAGGTTTTAGTTATACAAATGACAAATTGAAAAGTTTAGAACAATTACCAATGGACACAAGAGCAGCTATGCTTGCTAAAAATTCATGCACTATATTTGAATGTAATTGGGAAAAAGATATTCAAGGGAAAACAGAAAATAATCATGAAGGAATATTCTTCAAGATACATAAAATAGATGTAATATGTTTTAAAACAGGAATATGTTTTCTATGTATAAAAACCAATGTGGAAGATAGTAAAACATTTTCAGATATTTTGAATTTTAATTATAAATTCAGAGACATAAAACAGGAAGGTAAATATTTAAATAATTATGACAACATCCATCTGCAAACAGATAGCTTTGAAAATATGAGCAAATTTACAGATTTTATAAAAAGAATAACTGGTTCTGATATACAAAATATTAAATTAGATATAGACACAGAAAGATTTTTAACATATTCATATGTATGTATAGATCAGGAACAATGGAATATAAATAAAAATTTTGATGAGATCAAGCATTATTTTGTTAAATATGCAAATATATTACCAGCAGACAATATGGCAAATTTAACTGGCGATGAAATAAGAACTTTTTCAAAATGGAAATATGCACAAATGGGGATTACTAAACAAGGAATTACACTTATGGCATCATCAATAGATATGAATAATTATACAATATTACCAGAGGAATATGAAGGGTATTATTTTTACACATATATTATAAATTTATATAAAAAGATTTATTTGAAAAAATTAGGAAATGAATTTAAAAGTGCTCTAAAGATAGATAAAACTAGAAAAAAATTTATTGACTTTACTAAAAAATTGTGGATAGAAGAGGTTACAGAAGATGAAACTGGAACTAAATTAAACCATGAAATAAGAGAAACTTTAGAGATAGAAAAGCTATATTATAATATAAAAAGTGAATATGATATTTTATATAAATCGTTAAACATAGAGAATAATAGGAAGATTATGTATGCTATAGTAGTTATAATATTAGTATCTCTAATATTTAATATATTAAATTATATTCAACTAATTACATAATAAATTAAATACAAAGTAATTTATGGGGGATTTTTATGAAAGTTACATGTGGTACAGATATTGTAGAAATAGATAGAATAAAAGAAAGTATTGAAACAGTAGGAGATAAATTTTTGAATCGAGTGTACACAAAAATAGAGCAACAGTATTGCGAAAGTAAGCATATTCAAAAATATCAACATTACGCTGCTAGGTTTGCTGCTAAAGAAGCAGTTTTTAAAGCAATTTCTGTTCAACTGAAAGACAAATATTCTATTTGTTGGAAAGATGTGGAAGTTATAAATAATGAGCAGGGAAGACCAGAAGTTAATGTTGTAGGTGTTGATACTAGTAAGATTAGCTATATTGATATTAGTATATCGCATTGCAAATCATATGCGACAGCCAATGTGGTTATTTGTTGGAACTAACTTGCAAATGGGTTGCCGACGGCTTGCCAAAGGGTTGCCAATAGGGACGTTCTTAAATGGCAACTTAGCATAAGTTGCCATTTAAGAACGTCCCTATTGGCAACTTTGGCAACCCATCGGCAACCATTTTCGACAATTTAATGGAGGTTGATTATGGAATTTTTTGATAATCATTGTCATTTAGATGATGAAAAATTTGATGAAGATAGAGAAGAATTAATAAAGGAAATAAGAAAACAAAATGTTACAAAAATTATTTCTGCTGGTTATAATCTAGAATCTTCTAAAAAAGCTATAAATTTGAGTGAAAAATATAATTTTATTTATTCAACATGTGGGATATCGCCTAATGATATTCCACAATCTGAGCAAGAACTGTGGAAAACTCTGCAAGAAATTGAAAATTTGTTACAACAAAAAAGCAAAATTGTGGCTGTGGGTGAAATTGGATTAGACTATTATTGGAATAAAGAAAATAAGGAACTACAAAAATTAGCATTTATAGAACAAATAAAATTAGCAAATAAATATAATTTGCCAATAGTTATTCACACTAGAGAAGCAGCATCAGATACTATAGAAATTTTGAAAAATAATGAAGTTAAAAACAAAGGTGTTTTTCATTGTTGTCCACTAAAAAGTGTAGATTTAGTAAAAGACGCATTAAAATTGCAGTTTTATGTTTCTTTTGCTGGACCAGTAACTTTTAAAAATTCTAAAAATGCAAATGAAATTATAAAAATGGTTCCTGAAAATAGAATGTTGATAGAAACAGATAGTCCATATTTATCTCCAGAACCACTTAGGGGAACAAGGAATACACCAATTAATGTTAAATTAGTTGCTAAAAAAATAGCAGATGTTAAAATGCAATCTATAGAAGAGATTGCAAATATAACATATGCTAATGCTATGAAGTTATTTAATATTTCTTAATGCTTCAATTCGATCTTCTGTGCTTGGATGAGTAGACCAAACACTAGAAGATTTTTTCTTTTTATTACTTTTAAATGGGTTTACAATATACATATTTTCAGTAGCTTTATTTGCTGTTTTTAATTCATTTTGATCATTTTCTAATTTTTGAAGAGCTGATATTAAACCATCTGGATTACGTGTAAATTCAACTGCTGTACTATCAGCTAAAAATTCTCTTTTTCTTGATAAAGCTAATTTCATTAGAGTACCAAATATAGGCGCTAATATTAAACATATAAGACCTAATACCATTAAAATTGCATTTCCATTATTTTCGTTATCTTTATTATTGTGCCTTGTTCCACCCCAAAACAACATTCTAGAAAACATATCGGATAACATGACAATAAATCCTACCATGACAGATACAACACAACTTAGACGAATATCATAATTTTTTATATGACTTAATTCATGGGCTATAACTCCTTCTAGTTCATAATAATCAAGTTTTTCTAGAAGACCTGTAGTAACACATATGATTGCATTTTCAGGATTTCTACCTGTTGCAAATGCATTTGGCTGAGGGTCTTCTACAACATATAACCTTGGTTTTGAAGTAAGTCCAGAAGGTACCATTAATGAGTCTAGAATATTTACTATTTTCAAATCTTCTTCTTTAGTAGCAGGTCTAGCCTTATTTAAAGCAAGTACGATTTTATCACTGTAATAATATGAACTCCAACTAGTTACTATAGAAAACACTAAAGCAATAATAATTGACATTGTACCTAAGTTTAAAGCATAACAAATATAATATACAATTAAAGTAATTATAAGCATAAATAAACCTATAATAAATGCAGATTGCATTTTATTTTTTTTACTCATTTCGAACATTTTTTATAACCTCTTTTCTAAAAAAAAGACGTGATTGGTTAAAATATATAATTAACACAAACACGCCCTTTTAATGTTTTAATTTTTAGTTCCAAAATCTACTTTTACATTTCTTCTAGCTTCATCGCTTTCGGCTTTAAATAAATCACGTGCAGTAAAGTTAAACATTCCAGCAATAATATTAGAAGGAAATACTTGTAATTTAGTATTATACATTGTTACAGTATCGTTATAAAATTGTCTAGAAAAAGAAATTTTATTTTCTGTGTTTCTTAATTCTTCAGACAAATCAGAAAAGTTTTGATTGGCTTTTAGCTCTGGATAGTTTTCTGAAACAGCCATAATTGTTTTTAATGCTGTAGATAATTGATTATCTAAGTTAGCTTTTTCAGATACAGTTCCTGCATTTGCCCAAGAAGTCCTTAATCTAGCTATTTCTTCAAATGTTTCAGATTCATGTTGCATATATCCTTTTACTGTTTCAACAAAGTTTGGAATTAAATCAAATCTTCTTTGAAGTTGTACATCTATTTGACTCCATGCATTGTCAACTTTTATTTTTGCTTTTACTAGACCATTATATAGTATGATTACTGCTAAAATTATTGCTAAAATCAAAACTATGATGACGATTGTAAATATACTCATTTTTTCTCCTCCTCTTAATATATTATATACTTAAAATAATAACATATTAATGTTTTTTATACAATAATTTTGTGAAAATATTGTCAAAAATTGTTACTGTATAATAGTCAAATTTTTAGAATTATAGTTATATTGGTAATTTTTCTTGCATATAATATAATATAAAAAATAACATTGAATAGGACAAAATGTCATTAAATCCGTATATTATAAGAATAATATGGAAGTGAAACTAAAATTTGACAAAAAATGCATGAGATGTTATAATATTAATGTTGCCAAAAGGAGGTAATAAATTATATGAAAAAAGAAGAAAAAGCTTCAGTTTCTATAATGAAAATTCTATGTGTTACAGTTATACTAATACTAATATCTGGTATAGGAGTAATGGCATTTAATACTGATTTAAATGACGTAAAAATAATTCTACAAAATGGATATGAAATGTCAACTGTAACTTCAAAAACTAAAGTAGCAGACATTTTAAGAGAAAACAATATTATATTAGAAGAAAACCAAAAAACAATTCCAGAGGTTGAAGGAGACATATCAGATGGTGCAACAATAAAAATTGTGGATATGTCATATAATGAAGTTCAAATAGCAAAAATTTCTGAAGAAGGTGTACAGACCTCTTTAGATCAACTATTAGAAAATTATGCACCTATTACAGAAAAAATAGTAGTAGAGCAAGTGGCTATACCTTTTGAAACAATAACTAAAAATACTACAGGAACTACAACAGGAACAAAAGATACTGTTATACAAAATGGAAAAGATGGACTAAAAGAAGTAACATATAAAATAAAATACCAAAATGATGTAGAAATAGAAAGAACAGTATTGAGTGAAAAGGTAATTCAAGAGCCTGTAAATAAGATAGTACAAGTACAAAAAATTGCAACATCAAGGGCCAGTACAACAACAAGAACAACAGCTAGTTATTCAGGTGGAAAATGGTCATATTCAAGTGGTGATATAGATTTACTTTGTGCAATTACAGCACAAGAATGTGGATCTAGTTATACAGGAGCATTAGCTGTTATTACAACTGCATGTAACAGAGCACAAACTAAAGGATCAGATCCTTTAACACAATATAAAGCAAAAGGACAATTTTGTTATTCAATAGATAATCATTGGAAAAATAAATTGAATGGCAATTATCCAAGTTATGTTAAACAAGCAGTTATAGATGCGTTGAATGGAGCTAGAAATCATAATTATTTATCATTTAGAGCAGCAGGAACTCATTCAGGTGAATATATAGGTGGTAATGTATATTTTAACCCAATGTAATAATTTTATTTATGATAAAAAGAAGTTCGCTTAACAGAATTTATAATCTGTTGAGCGGACTTGTTTGAATTATAAGTAAATGAATATACAAGACGAATTTAATATTAAATTGAAAGGAAACAGTTAAAAATGAGGCTAATATCATGGAATGTTAATGGCATAAGAGCTTGTATAAATAAAGGATTTGAAAATTTTTTTAAAGAAGTAGATGCAGATATATTTTGTATACAAGAAACCAAATGTCAAGAAGGGCAAATAGAATTAGAATTTAAAGGATATAAAAGTTATTGGAATAGTGCTCAGAAAAAAGGATATTCTGGAACAGCAATATTCACAAAAATTGAGCCAATTTCTGTAACATATGGTATTGGAAAACCAGAGCATGATACAGAAGGAAGAATAATAACTTTAGAATACGAAAAATTTTACTTAGTAAATAATTATACACCGAACTCAAAAAGAGAACTAGAAAGACTAGAATATAGACAACAATGGGAAGATGAAATACGAGAATATTTGCTACATTTAAATGAAAAAAAGCCAGTAATTATGTGTGGCGATTTAAATGTAGCACATAAAGAAATAGATTTGAAAAATCCGAAAAACAATAGAAGAAATGCAGGATTTACAGATGAAGAAAGAAATAAAATGACACAGTTACTACAAGCAGGATTTACAGATTCTTTTAGATATTTATATCCTCAAAAAGAACAAGCATATACATGGTGGTCATATATGGGGCACGCAAGAGAAAAAAATGTAGGGTGGAGAATAGATTATTTTATTGTATCTAAACAAGTAGAACAGCAAATAAAAGAGGCAACAATATACTCACAAATTATGGGAAGTGATCATTGTCCAGTAGGACTAGAGATAAATTTGTAAACATGAGTAACTATTGTATAGAGATATTATAATAATTATAGAAGGAGGAAGTGTTAGAAATACTAACATAAAATAAAAATATGAATAATCCAAAACATAGATGGAGAAGTTGGTTATATTGGTTTGGGTTGGGGATAGCAATTATTGCAGTGTATAAAATATTAGATAATTTCCCAAACATAATGGAAGGAATACATAGGTTTTTTAATATAATAGGACCATTTTTAGCAGGTGTTTTTATAGCATATTTATTATATATGCCATGTAGAAGTTTAGAAAGTTTGTACAAAAAATCAAAAGTAAAAGTAATAGTAAAGAAATCAAGGACATTAAGTATATTGACAGTATACATAATTGCAATATTAATATTAATAATTTTAATTAATTTTATTTTGCCGGTAATAATTAATAGTATAGTAGACTTAATAAATAATATACAGGGATATTATGAAGCAGCAATAAACAGTTATAATACTTTACCTGAAGATTCAATATTAAAGAGTAGTGCTGTTAAAGAGGCAATACAAAACATCCAAAATATTGACATAAAACAATATTTTAAACTAGATAGAATATTAGAATATATTTTGGGAGCAGTAAATGCTGTTACAAGTATATTTGATATATTTGTTGCATTTATAGTTTCAGTATATGTATTAGCAGGAAGAAAAGAGATACTAACGTTTTTTAAAAGGTTAGCAAATGCAATATTTAAAGACAAAACATATAATAATATTAATAGATATTTTGACGATACAAATCAGATATTTTTTAAATTTATAGCTAGCCAATTTATAGATGCTATAGTAGTAGGAATATTAGTTACAATAGCTATGACTATTATGAAAGTTAAATATGCACCATTATTAGGATTTTTTATAGGATTATTTAATATGATTCCATATATAGGAGCAATTATAGCAGTTGGAATATCAGCAATAATTACATTGATTACAGGTGGATTAGGAAATGCTATTTGGATGTTAATAGTAGTCATTATATTACAACAAATTGATGCTAATATTATTAATCCTAAAATAGTAGGGCAATCTTTAAAAGTTAGTCCGCTTTTAGTATTATTTTCTGTAACTGTAGGTGGAGCATATTTTGGAATATTGGGAATGTTTTTAGCTGTTCCAGCTAGTGCAGTAGTGAAAATACTAGTAGAAGATTTTATAGAATATAAAAATAGGAAAAAGAAAATAAAACAAATAGAAGTTTAATATAAAAAGGCTATATATTATTGAAAATATATAGTCTTTTTATTACTTAGGGATTTATGCATTCTAGGTACTTTTTTAACAATTTAATTTTGCAATAAATATTGAATTCCACCATTTGCAAAGATGGTTATTATTCCAGCTACTATAATACCTAAAATTATAGGTGGAACTGCTTTTTTAGGTGGCATATTTAAAAAGTTTGCAATTAGTGAACCTACCCATGCACCTGTGGTTGGGATTGGTACTGCTACAAATAAAAATAATCCCAATGCAGCAAAATTTTGCAATTTTGTACTTTCTGCTATCTTTTTTGTAGCTTTTTCAGATGCCCAATCTATTATTATTTTAAAAGGTTTCCATTTGCCAAAAAAATCAAATAAAGGTCTGATGTATTTCACAATAAAATATACAGGTATTATATTACCTATAAGTCCACATATAAATGATTGTAATGGAGTAAGTCCAAACAAATATTGAGAAATAATAGCAGCATATCGTAATTCTATAATTGGTGTAGCTCCAAGTATAGTAGTAAATATATATTTTATAAAAAGTGGCAAATTTTGCATATAAAAACAATCCTTGTATAATATATTTAGGTTTTTAATAAAGGATTTACCTATAAACCTATTGCCACTATAAGAATATTTTTATATACTTATAGCAACTTAGATAGAGTGTCGCTCAACAATCCTTGAAGTTTATCTTCGTGCTTGAAAGACTAGCGCCTCTTTCTTATTGGCTGTATATGAATGAGTTGGATGTTGACTTCCTTTTTAGGATTTTCTCCGTATATATAACAAGGTTGTATCGCTTTTAAGAGTAGAGGATTTACACTATCTAAAATTTATTTTTGAGGTGTTTTATTATGTTTTATTTAGGTATTGATATTGCTAAGAATACTCACGTAGCTTCTTTAATGGATGAAAAAGGTAAAACTATTTTTAAAGGTTTTTCTTTTTCTAATACTACTGAAGGTGGTAAGTCTCTCCTTGAAATAATCAAGAAATATTCTGATTTTACTAATGTTACAGTAGGTATGGAAGCTACTGGTCATTATTGGCTTTCAATTTATTCATTTCTTTACGATTACAATTTTCACTGTATTCATGTTATTAATCCTATTCAAACTGATAGTTGGCGTAAAGGCACTGAAATTCGTAAACGTAAGAATGATACTATTGACTCTGTTTTAATTGCTGATTTGATTCGATATGGTGATTTTGTTGAAACGTCTCTTTCTAATGAAGATTTATATTCTCTTAGAAATATTTGTCGTATGCGTAATTACCTTATTCAATCTGCTGGCGATTTAAAACGTAAAGTCATTTGTGTTCTTGACCAAGTATTTCCTGAATATCAAACCAT